>JAJRXM010000078.1 GCA_024276275.1 Candidatus Zixiibacteriota bacterium | reverse complement strand
GTTAATGTTACACGTAACAATTGGCAAGATGGAGAAAATGAAGCAAATAGTTTTTCAGTTGATGGTTTTATTGGTAGTTTAGCATCAATAACTTCTCAAGCAGAAAATTCATTTATTTATAACATTATTACAAATAACATTATTGATCCGTTATGGGCAGAGCAAACCCAATTTTTGCTTGGAGGAAATTCTAACAATGGAAATTGGGGATGGTCTACTGAAGAACAATTTGAATATGCTAATTGGTCTTATGGGGAACCAAACAATGGGAATACAGAAACAGCATTAACTATGTGGGGAGCATCTAGTACTCATCCAGATAGAATTCCAGGAATGTGGAATAATACAACAAGTAGTTTTGGGTTATATTCTGTTGTAGAATGGGGTGATGTTAATTTTACTCCTTCACCTGTTCCTCCTGTTACAACCGTACCAGAACCAGTGACAATATTTCTTTTTAGCTTAGGATTAGTAGGAGTTGGTATAAGAACATCTTTGAAAATTTAGAAATAACTTTTGTTTAAATTCTTATTTCTAACAAACACCATTTACGCTTAATAAGTTTTTTGTTAAACTCAGCACATCCACCGGCCACATTTCTTCTGGGCGTGGACGATGTATGTTTAGTTTACCTTCTTGAGGTCGACAATTTATAATACAATTCTCCCACTGTGAAGGAATAGAATCTCTTCCATATACAGATCCTAATAGGGCACCACAAATAGCTCCATTAGTATCAGTATCACCACCATGCATAATAGTATCAACAATCCCCTCTTCTAGATTTTTAGCATGTAATAATTGCCACAATGCATTCTGAAACGCAATAAGAACCCATCCTTGTTGATTCATAAAATCTATTGGTAACTTAGTCTTAGCTTTAAGAATAACTTTCTGTAAAGACTTCTCAGTATTTCTTGATTTTGCCCATTCTACAATTTGTTTATATAATTCTTGAGCTGTTACGCCTGTTTTAATGGCGTATGCTATAGCCATTGTATAAAGAGCATTTGCCTGAAGACAGACAGGATGAGGATGTGTCAGCATGGCATCTTGTATAGCCCATTTTTCAACTTGTTCAAGTTCATAGTTTGATCCAAATATCCCCAACGGAGATATTCTCATCAGAGCGCCGTTCGCTTGGCTTTCTAAGTTTACATGACCTCGTAAGCTGTTTGAAATTGTCATACCACAATCAAACGGATCTGAAGACAACCAATATTTATATACTTCAAAAGCATCCTTGGAGTCATATCTGTTATGTTTGATTATAGAGCGAGCTAATAAAAGTGCCATTTCAGAATCATCTGTAGGTTGTCCGGCAAGAGTATTAAACGTTCCCCCATCTGCCATTTTTCTTACACCATCTGGATAAGATCTTTGTATTTCATCAGGAGTTTGAAATTCAACCAAGCTTCCAAGCGCATCACCAGAGAGTTGGCCTAAGAAACAACCTTGAGCTCTTTGTAATTGATCGTTATTTATCTTATTCAAGAGTTATTGAATTCCCATTTTTTAAAATTTTAGTTTTTTTATATTCATTTTCAAACCACTCTGGAAATAAGGTATGAATTGGTATCAGATGCTCTGGCTGTAAAGTATCTATTGTCTTTTTAATTGTACTGCTATCAGCATGTCCAGAGGTATGTAAAAATATCTCTTTGGTGCCTTTACTTTCTAACCACTTTAAAAATGTCATACTTTTCTCATCATCTCTATAACCTTCCCACATTGAATAAAACAGAATGCTTTTATCTAATGAAAGATGTTTTAAATAATCTTTTACTGATGGGCGTACTATCATGAAATATTTTGATGGGTCTTCAGAAATTTCTTCTTTAGTTATCTTATACTTTTTAAATTCAAATAAAACATGTTCGCTTGATTGTTTTACAAGATATGAACTAAACCTTTGAGGAAAATAAACTTTTACATCAGAAAACTGATCAGAAGGGTACGGAATCACATTAGATTCTCCAGCTATCTTTAACATATGAGCGGTATAGGGATCTATAACAAATATTCGATTGGTTCGTTTAGCAGCCCGATAGACAGTTACTAATCGATCAATATTTTGAGAGCTTGTCCAAATCATAGATAAGCCATCACATTTTTTCATATCTGTAACAGCTTGTTCTTCCAAATCTTTTTCAGTTAATGGAGTTTCATTTGGTCTTGAAAGGGTCGTTCCTTCTATAATTAACAGATCTAAGGGCTGCTTAACTTTTTTTAATACTTTATCCCATAGCTTATTTTTTCTGCCATGCCGCCTAAAATCTCCAGTATAGAAGATTGTATGCTTAGAGTCTGTAAGCTCAAAAGCACATGCTTCAAAAGCGGAGTGGTCAACTAAATAAGGATTGCACTCTAAATCACCAACTTGAAACGTATTCTCTGGTTTAAAAAACTTAACTCTATCTTCTCTAATTTTAGGTCGTCCAAGTAACTGAGCTGATTTGTTTATAAGCTTAAATGAACTTTCAGAAAAATAAATAGGGATTTCAGGTTTTAACCATTGAACAATTCCCCAGTGATCAGGATGTGAATGAGAAATCAATACCGCATCAATTGTGTTAGGACGCTTATCCCAAATATATATGCCCTTAATATCTGTAAATTCAGAACTTTTAATAAGTTCTTCTCCTTGTGCAAGAGTAATATCATTTGGATCAGGAATTTCAAAGATATTAGAATCTAGTGATAGTCCTAAATCTAGAAGAATTTTTGTATTGTCTGACTGAATCTCAACACAACTCCCCCCTATTTGATTATGACCTCTATGTATAGTAGTTTTCATCTTTTTTAAATTGCCTACGGACCTTCAAGTTTACTTGCATAGATATTTAGTTTACATTAATTTTGACAGTAAACCATCGTCTAATAACATAACTGCGTATTAGTGAAATCAGTGTAAACCATAATCCAATAATAAAATTATCAGATAAAGGGATATCAATTCCAAAAACTGGAAATATTATTAGTTGGCTCACAATAGCAATTCCATAACCTATAACGACGTTAACCAGAGATTCAATAAAACTGATTGTTTTTGTTTGCATTAATTCCTCAAATTAGAATTTTTAATACCAAATATGATCTCTGGTTATATTATAACAGGTCCCACTGACAAGGTCTGTCAGTCTATTATTATATATTTGTAAATATTCTAGAATAGTTTACAAAACCTCAAATTTATCAAATGGTTTTGTCATGTTTAGAAATTGAATATCATGTATTTGCTTTGTAACTTTAAGGATTGACCCTGAAAGAAGCTTTGCCTGCTTTAATAACTTTCTTTTATAACTGTTTTTCTTGTCGAAATCGGCAAAAATTATTCCTAAAATAAATTTTTGATTTTTCTTTATTTTTTGTGGAAAGAAAGAATGATTGTTGCATCTTCTAATTTGATTTTCAGTTGAAAATTCAATAAAATATGTTAATGCTTGTACAAGTGCTAAAAATGCATTTTTATCATTTTTTGTTTTAATCTCACCAATAAAAGGCATCTTTTTATTACTTTCCCATCCTATTAAATCTATACCACCTACTCCAGAAGATTTTGCTGACTTCCCAAAATCAAACATAGCATTTGTGGTTCTTCTTGGTTCAATCTCTCTATAGAGATTTGTTAATGATAATGTATTGGGAAATTCACTTTCTTCAAAATATTTATATATTTCGCTTACTACTTCAGGAGTATCTT
>JAJRXM010000007.1 GCA_024276275.1 Candidatus Zixiibacteriota bacterium | reverse complement strand
ATATCATGACGAATTTATTGCAAGAAAGGATGCGAAACTTAAGATATTGGAGTATATTGAATTGTTTTACAGCCGTAACCGTCGTCATTCGAGCTTAGGATACAAGAGTCCGGCTCAATTTGAAGTGATGACAAAACCAACTTAACTCCGTATCCGTTTTTGCGGGGGAAGTCCATATTGATATCCCCCGTTTTTAAACGGTATAAATATACACCGCTTGCCACTTGTTTTCCACTATTGTTATCACCTCCCCAAATAACTTGATGGTTTCCTGCAACTATTTCCCCATCTAATAGGGTTTTAACTTCCTGCCCCAAAACATTAAATACCACTATAGAAACATCTGACTTTACAGGAACAGAGAAATTAATTATTGTTGTAGGATTAAAAGGATTTGGATAGTTATCTTCTAAAACAAACTCATCAGGCAAAAACTCATTAGTTAAAGTTTTATAATATCCATGAGATTTTAAGAAGAATCTTCTATTCATTCTCTCTAAAAGTGAAGTGTTTTCAGCTTTAAACTTTAAATCAACAACTTGTCCCGGTTCTATAGTTAAAATATGACCATCAGATGCCAAAAGTTTACCTTTTACTTGTCCTATATCAGAATGTACAACTTCTTCAGGAACCAATCTTTTTTCTGTAAAATCAAAACCCTTGCCTAAATAAAGAGCTTGAAAGTCAGCATTGTATGAACTTTTCCAAGAGATTTTGATTCTAAAAGTTTCCCCTAAATCCACACCCTCGGCATCAAATAAAAACTTACTATTTTCAGATTTAATTTCTCGAGGAGGAATGGCTCCTAAATAATACCAATTTCCGTTGGCATCTTCAATCTCAGCAGTAATATCGTTACCTTGGCCATTGGTACTTTCAACAGAAACTTTTTGTTTATTAGGTGGAGGTTCAGGTAAGCCTGATGCCATAATACGAGTATCTTTTTTATCAGAATTAAGATACTCCGGAGTGTTAAAGAGATTCTCATAAGTTAAAATCATAGAACCAGGATAATCAACATCCATCCAAACATCATCTAACTTACCAACATATGGCATTAAATCACGTCCCCACTCATCTACTGCTGAAAGAGGAGCAACAGCATCTCTATAGGAAAATATTTCACCCTGATTTGAAATAGCAATATTGAGATCTTCATGATAATCAACAGTAACTAACTCAATTTCATCAAGATAAGTAACTTCATTTTCATATTCACGAATTTGGATTTTGTAATATCCGTCATCGGGTACTATTCCTAAAGCAAACGGGTAAAAATCATCTTCTGCTTCCGGGTTTGATTTTCCTTGCGATTGGGTAAGAATTGTGTTTTCAAGAGTATATCCATTACCATTCCAAGTATATAGCATTGGACAACCTCCGCCCCCACTTCCAGAGGTTACAGTAATTGAACCAGAGATAAGATCTAAGTTCCCATCTAATTTATGTAATTTATTTTTTGAATATTTAGTTATAACATAATTATCTTTTTTATAGTAAGCACTTGAATTGTCCGTAAAATTAAGGTGTTCAATAGAATCAGTACCGATTGAAGAACCAACATCAAATGTCATGTACCCAACATTAGTAAAGCTAGAAGATGGACGAATCCAAGTTGATAATCCATCATCTTCATATTCTTCAATTTTTAAAGTATCAGCATTTCCACCTTGACTCCACTTTAAGACACCTCCATAATACGAATAATCACCTGATGGTTGATAGAAAGATACTTTAACAAATTTAGACTCGTCTACTGTAAAGGCAGCATTTGAAACACCTGCTGTATCATCTGTTGCAATGGGTGAAGAGTTTTGAAGCTTGAAATAATAAGCCCACCCTGTAGTCCCTTCAACAACTTCTGAATTAGGAAACATCCAAGCTGCTGTATCTGTAATAGTTGAAAGATAAACATAATCAGAGTCAGAATTACTATCAGTAACATAATATTCATTGCAAGCAGTAAACGTGAAATCACCTTTAATTCGAACCTTGTAATTGGATTCTGAAACAGCACTATCTGCTGGATCAAAAGTAAAATAAGCAATTAGTAATGAATCTGGGTTGTATAGAGACAGTGACCCACCTGATGTTTTTTTGATGAGAACTGTAGTGTCGTCAATAAGAGAGTCTGTTGCTCCATATGAAAAAGAATTTGTTACAATTGAATCAAATTGGAGTTCATCATCAAAACCTAAAGTAAATTCAAAGCCTTCAGCAAAGTCAAAATTTGTATGAAAAAATATCCCACATTTAACCTGACCTCCTACATAACTTTCATCAACTATAGTTCCGGAAGAATCAGATAAATTATTATAAACATTAATATAAGCACTAGGAGACACTACGGTCATACTGGCAGTATCAAGATTCATTACAGTATAAATTGAACTTGATGAGTCAACAAACTCATTACGAAAAATATTACCTAGAGTATCTAAATCTTCAAAAGTAATCAACATCGTATCACTTGCTGAAAGACAAGTGTCGGTTAAAGTATGTAGTACAAATAAATCTACATTTTGAATTGTTGAATTTACTCCTGTGTATGTGACATTTAACCAGCGACCATTTGCATCATTATAGGTGCTCGTGGTCATTGTAGTATAACCTGTAAATAATATTGTATCAATTGCTCCAAGATCATAGTTAGGGTCTAATTTTAATGTCACATACAAGGTTTTGACTTCTAATGATGAGTCAATATCAGCAGAAACAGTATGAAATCCTTCTAACCATTGATCATTTTCATAAATAACAGGGTCGTCAGTAATTGTATAAGTGCAGGTAGAACATGCGATACCTGCTGAAAAACTTGTGTTAATTACTTTATCAGCCATAACTGACTGCATATCAATGAAAGTGATTAAAAACGTGAAAAGCATTACCTTTTTAAACATAAATCCTCCGATGAAATTTTTTAAACACTTCATCAAATTAAACTTAACCAAGAGTAATTTACCGACTATTAGTGACAATTCTGGCAGTAGAAGTGGAAAAATATTGATTTAACTGATTTTATCGGTGGATAAAAATTTATTTTTTTTGTAAATTGGGATATGGCTTCTAAGAAACAACTTTATAATTTAGACTCTATTATACAAAAAAACGATTTAACTGTTTCATACTGTTCTGTAGATCCGAAAACAAATAAAGAAATTTTTATAAAAGGAATTAACCCCGGAGCAGGTAGTTTCACCGATATATTTAAGAAAGAATTTCTCACGAAGTCATATAAATTATCTCAGAAAATACGTTCAGATTTAATTTTAACCCCTTTAAAACTTATAAATACAACAAAAGAATTTTTAATCATTTACCCTTATTTGGACCAGGAGATTTGGCAGCCGTTAAGTAAAGATATTTTTAGAACAAATAATAAGTATTTTATAAAGCAAATATGTCTCATAATAGACCATCTTCATGAATGTAATCTTGTTCATTGCGACATAAAACTGTCTAATTTTATGTATCACAGAAAAACTCAGAAGATCATCTTGATAGATTTAGATTTCATTTCTAAAAATCAATCAAAGTGCAATGCAATTATCAAAGGTACTTCTGAATACATTACTCCTGACATTATCAAAAATGATATAATAGATAAAACAGCAGATTACTATGCAATTGGAATCTCCATAGAGAAGATTTATATCAATGACCAAGTCTCTATGATTAAGGGGTGTAGTACGACGAAAGATTTTGAAATCTTCAAAGAGTTCAGAGTGTAAATCGGAAAGATAAACAATATCTTTTTTATTATCTAAAAAAGTAATAAAATTATCAATTATAGCACGGTATCTCTTATAAGTTGATTGAGCATGATTTACAGAGGAGTATTTTTTGTAAACTTCAAAATAATCTAATATAGTAATTTGATTCGGTTCAAATTTGTATTCTCCCTTTGATATTTTTACTTCGATATCTTTTAGTTCAAGGAGTGCTACTTTCTTTGATGTACCTACTTTTTTTCGGTATCTTTTGCCTTTAAAAGAGTAGTCAAGAAACCATGTAGATTTTCCATTTTTTGTTTTATAACTGTAAATTCTTGCCATAAAATAATTCCTAAATTGGCAGATATTTGTCAGAAATACTTACATCAAGAAAATACAAAAAAGATAAACTATTGTCAAGTAAGAGGATAGAATATGTGATGTTGATATAAGCGGAGAGGCAGGGATTCGAACCCTGGATAGAGGTTATTCCCCTATAACGGATTAGCAATCCGCCGCCTTCAGCCTCTCGGCCACCTCTCCGAATTAAATCGGTAAGCAAGGTGAATATACATTTTCTTATGAGAATATCAAGTGATAATTAAAGCTAGACTATTAGGGGTGGTTTAAACGTCTTTCAAGACCCTTCGACAAGCTCAGGGTGACTTGCTTAAAGCCTATTACATTCAGCTTGTCGAAGTATGAACATTTAAATCAGCTTTTCAATAATCTCTATTTGGGGTGGTACTCGGAAATAAAAATTTTGCCGTTATCCTGACGAACTACGCATTGGTTGGTTTCATCCATAATCTCTCTGTAGATAAGACCAAATGATGCTTTCACGCCCGAGTATAACGTTTTTTCAGCTATAATTTGAGCGTCATTTAATTTTCTTAACTCGTTTTTTATAGCTTCTTTTTCATCATCAAGTTTTTTAAGATTTTCCGGAAGTTCATCTTTAAATTTTTTCAGTTTTTTCAGTACTTCCATCTGTTCGGGAGAAATTTTTCCGTCAATTTTTAACCGCACAAGACCAATCAACACATCTTTAATCCGGGCACCGTCGGCAGTAATTCGTTCATGTTCAAGAACACATTCGCGATATCTTTTCATCAGGTCCGGGTCATAGGCAACAGACAGTTCAGTAAGTGTACCTGAATCAGACCCTAAATAACTTGCTTTTATTTCTTTTTTCGCTTTTGTAGAACCTCCGACAATTTTACCTTTGGTCCCTTTTATAATAACATTTCCCTGAGTTTCAATATAACAATTTATAGCTTCACCACCGATTATAATATCGGAACCGGCAATAATTTTTTGTCCTTCGGCAAATTTCACATAGACTTCACCTCCGGCTTTCATAACACCCTCACCGTTGCCGAAAAATCCGCCTTTTATCATGATATTACCTTTGACATCAAGATTAGCATCTTCGACATTACCGTTTACTTCTAAATCGCCGTCGGTTTTGATAACAAAACCGGTTTTGATATTTCCGGAAACTCTCACAGAACCGCGACAATCCAAGTTACCTACGTTAAAGTCAACATCCCCTTTGATAACCATTACATCGTTTACTGAAACTTTTTTATATAGAAAAACAATAGCTCCACTGCATGTTGCAGTTAAAGTATTCCCGTCATCACTAATAGCTGTGTTTGCACAATTTTTAAAAGGAAGGTTACGTCCGTCGGGACCCTTGATTTCTTTCCCATAGACATTGTTGCCCGGTATTCCCGGTTGTGCCGGAGTACGGGTAACTAAAATTGCACCTTCTTCTATATTTTGAATAAAATTGATATTTTTATAATCAATCCTACCGTCATCATCTACTTGCGGTTTGTGACTTTGAGCTGTTTGAAAATGATATTTGAATTCGGAGTTTTTACCGCGTCTCGGTTTTTCACCTTCTGCAATACAAACCGGGTTATTAAAATTTTGTTCTTCTAAGGTTTTTCTAATAAGTTCTTCATTTATTCCAACTATAATCCCGTCGGAATCTAAAGCTGCCATAATTTCTTCAAATGTCGGAGGTGTCTCATTTTCAACAAGTTTTTTTATAATCATACTTACTGACATTGAATCTTTAGAAACAGTAATTTGAAATTTTTTAACACTTGATTGTGAACTTACAGCACCCATATATCACCTATTAAACTTCTTGGCTGTCGGTTTTATCAGCAGAAAGAATTCGCCAATAAGCACGTTCAACAACTAGGGATATTTCATAGCTTTTAAAAGGTTTTGTAATATATTCATCAGCACCTAATAACAGAGCATCTTTAACCGTATATGTATCACCATAAGCAGTCATAATTATAATCGCTATATCACTATAATCAGCTTTAACATGTTTTAAAAGTTCACACCCGTTCATACGGGGCATTTTAATGTCAGAAATAATAATATCTACTTTGTCTCCTGCAAGTTTTTCCAGAGCATCGGTACCATCTTTAGCTGTAACTATATTATAGCCCTAACGAGATAGGATTTTATCAAGTAAATCCCGCATAATTTGTTCATCATCGACAATTAGTATATTAATATTGTTTTTCATCTCAAGTCCCTATATTTTTTCCGACTCAATTTTTATCGAGATAAAGTTGATGTCAATTCAGAAATAAAACTTTCAAGCAAAATAGGTTTATACATCACTCTACATGCTCCAAGTACTCCTGCTTCGTTAATTAATTTATCAGTTGCATTACCCGTAATTATCATAATCGGAACGTGTGGCGTTATTTTTTTCAACTCGACAAGAACATCAAGTCCGGAAAGCTCGGGCATAATAAGATCAAGAGTTATAAGATCGTAAGATTTATTGGTAGCTTTTTTGATAGCTTCTTTTCCGTCATTTGCCAATTCGACAGAAAATGCATCAGTTAAATCACAAAAATCCTTAAAAACATCTTGAACCCATTTTTCATCATCAACAATGAGTACTTCAAACGGCTTACCTCGGTCATGAGCCAGTTTGTTTAATTTTTCAAAATTTACGACTGTCATTTTAATCTCTTGTTTTTATTAGTTTCCTTAGAAAGGTACATAAAAATCAACTATATTCCTTTATTGTTTTATCGGTAATAAAATATATTTGCTTAGAATATAAAATTATCCTATTTTTGAACTAAAACTCATATTCATTCTTAACTCCAAGCTCTTCAAGAATCTGATTACATTGGCCTAAAATTAGATTGAGTTTTGATTCAAGTCGGTCAGATTGTAATTTGCCCGACGGCACATCATATACCATTATTTCTTTGCTTTTAGCGGCATTAATAATAAGAGATAGTTCTTGCCCGACCTTTACGGCACCGTTTACTAATTTTATAAAATCCGGTTCCATCTTAGAAAGTTGTTCAGAATCTTTTTTCTGTTTTGCCAAATAAATTGCAAGATTCAATACGAGTTCTTTTACTTCCTCATTTAGATTCTCAACATATTCTACAATATCAATTTTCTTTTCATATGGTTTTTGCATTATAATCCTGTCATAAACTATGTATTAGATGTTTTATCAGATTGAAGGTTGACCATAGAATTTAAATTTAAAATTTTATTATTGGATTCAGATATCTTTTTTGCTGCAGTTTCAATCCTCTTTAACCTGGACAATGATTTTTGGTTGAATTCATTTTTACCTATGAGAAGACATTGTAAATTGCCTAGAATAATTGATAATGCATTGTTTATACCATGTATAACTTCAGAAGTTTCAGATGATATTTTATCAACAGTTGAATTCAAAACCAGCTGATTGTTTAAACTGTTAAGTTGGTCAACAGAATTAATATATGCTGTTTGAATTTCAGTATATGTTCTGCTCAACTGACAATATTCAATAATATAT
Organism: Candidatus Zixiibacteriota bacterium; assembly: GCA_024276275.1. Classification (GTDB taxonomy): domain Bacteria; phylum Zixibacteria; class MSB-5A5; order GN15; family FEB-12; genus QQUK01. Next base: position 92,758 of record JAJRXM010000007.1, on the reverse strand, counting down.
GATATCACTGTCGATGCTGTCTCAATCTCATCAATATGATTTTGTGTAAAATTCTTTTTCTCAAAACTACCCAAATTAAGAACACCGCATAGTGTATCAGACCTCAAGATCGGTACTGACAAAAAAGATGCAAAGTCAGTTTCGGGATTATAACTTTTCTTTTTTGTTCTATCAGTAATTAAGATAGGCTGTGCTGAATCAGCAGACCATCCGGATAACCCATCTCCGTATTCAATTTGAATACCTGTTAAAATTTCTACATCTTGGTTATACGATTTTTTCTTTTCCAGTTTTTTTGTCTCTGAGTTGAACACATAAAAAGTGGCAGCATCAAAAGAAATATATTTTTGAATTTGTTCAAAGATGAGAGAATAGGTATCTTCAGCCTTTAAATCGATTTGTGCTAAGTTGTCTATTAAGTTTAGCTTATTATTTGTCACTGTATTTGTCATAGTTTACCGCAATCCAAAATATACTTTTGATTTCTTTTTAAGTTCAGTTACAAACTTATCTTCAAGTTTGTTAAAAAAATGAATCTTACCGGGAGCTGTTATATGTAAATCAGGATCATTAATATTGTCATCCATCGTTGCTTGAAAAATTCTTGAACCTTCTTCTTCAACTTTAAACGATTTCACCGAAAGCAGTTTACCTCTTTCTAAATCAAACAATCGCATCTCACATTCAATGACTCCGTACGTTTGGTATTTATGAAAGATAAGTGGTAAATGAAATGATTTACGTTTTTCAAGTCGTTCACTTTGAACATCAACAATCATCATATAACGACCTCCGATTTCTTTGCCCCATTCAAGGACTAAATCAGTATCATAAAAATTTTCCGGAAACTGAGGTACAGTATTACTTTTATCATTTACCAGTTGAACACGCAAATTTGATTGAGAGGAAAAAGATTTCAATATTTTCGTCTCTATCTGTGAATCAGCCCATGCTAATTCAGGAGTAATGACTTTAATTAATATATTCTTATTCCGAGGGGCAGCATTAACGCTGAAAGAACAGATAAGAATTAAGATGACTAAAATTAAGTTTTTCATTTTTTCTACTTTGTTTATTTCTTATAGAAATATTTTTCGAGAGTATCATGAATACTATCATTAAAATTAGAGATATTTTCTTGCAGAAGTTCAATCTCCGGTTTTGACAAACGGTCTTTTAATGCTCCGGGAGATAAAAATTCTATTCCGACAAGGTTACCTGTGTCTTCTGTATCAATTCTTTTCACAACGCCTAGAACAGAATCAAGGGTTTCAACATCCTGGATAGTAAATTTCATTAGAACAAAATCTTTTTCGGATACTTTCTCCTGCATCTCGACTAACACTCCGTTGGCAGAGATATTAAATATCGTGCCTTCAATAGAGTAAATCTCATCATCTGTAATTTGCATAAGATTATCTTTGAGATTTCGCATGGATACAGGAGCTGAAATCTCTACTCTGACAAAGCGTCGTTTGTTTTCTTTTTGTACCTTAAACGGTTTTTTAACAAGTACATCGGTATCGTCTATATCGACATCAGAGATATACTTTACTTTTGTTTTATCACTCATAACTCACTCCTCCGTTTTTGATAATTTTTCTAAAAGAAATTTATCAAATCGGTTTCTGGTTTTGATTGTATAATCAAGTGCTTTTTGCGGTATTTTTTTTAATACTAAAGGTGAAAAATAATTTTCTTTATTCTCTTGTAGAATAAACTGAGTTCCTACATGATGGCTGTAGTTATTGATAGACTGTGAATGTTTCACTTGTCCAATAATTAAATTAGGTAAATGCGGGTTTTCATAATCAATATTTAGCAGTAAATATGTATCGTTTTTAATTTTTGAAGGAATAGGTAACAGAATGCCTCCGCTTGATATATTTATAGAGTCGACTTGCAACCACCTGAGTTTGGACATATCTGATTCGATAATTCTTTGTAAAGGAAGTATCGCACATCGAACCTGACATGTTAATTCATATCGTTTAAACATTCTTCTACTAAGCGGGACAACTGTCTCATGTAAGACGATATTACTTCTTCCTTTAATTGTTCTGTATAATTTTGCTTTTGCCGAAAGTCTTTGACCTTTATAGTCAAATTGTACTACTATATCTGTATTGTTGTCCACTCGATTAAGTTCGTTGCCTTCTCCACCGTTATCTAATGAAATAATATTTTCATGCACCATTATTACTTTGGTATATTGTGAGTTGTTTTCAAATTGACCGGACAATACAAGCATTTCTCTACCGACCAATGATGAAAGTTCTAAATCTTTACTCATCATTTTATTTTTAGTTTTTGCATTATTTGCAGGTGCTAGGGTCGACATTTTATAAAAGTCCTTTTTTTCTTTGGTCAATTTGTTCGTTAAAAATAAACTTTATCAATTTTTCTTGTGCGATATTGTCAAAATTATAAACCAATTTTTCTACTTTATTAAGAGGATATTTTTTTTCAAAGCCTTGCATCTCAGACGATGTAATAATTCCAATACCGCTTAAGCGGATATTGTTATCTAAAAGTACCCGATGTGTTCTCCCTAAAACAGGAAGATTGATTCCTAATTCCTCGAACAACTTAATTTTTAAGAGAACTAATGAATTTTGTTTTACAAAATCTTTTGTCTCAATCAATATTCCGTTTCCGCTTATGTCCCATGAATATGATTTATACCATTTTTGTTTATTGTTATATTGTTCATTAAACAACGTATATTCCACCGATGTTGAATAGACAACTCTGGCAAAATCTCTTCTTTGAATTCTTTTAATAAATGACGGTTTTGACAGGAAATACTTTGGTCGACCGTTGTTGTTTTGTTTTTGTATGACCGAATGAAAACGGTATATCGCATCCGTTTTTGTAATATCCAAAATTATTTCACAGTTATCCCGAAGAAGAATATCACCCTTAATAAGTTCCGGTTGAGTTATGATCATACCATCATCAACAAAGTCCTCAATTCTAGCAACATATAGTCCTGCGTTTGGATCAAGAGATGTGAACAGTTCTATTTTTTCCCAGATAATAAGCGGTTCGGGAATTTTAGGTATAGATAATTGCATACTACTTTTTATTTCCTTGATTTGAGTACTGCCATGTTCAATTTACCCTGTTCAATAGCAAGTTCTAATATCTTACGAGCCAGAGCAATTCTTGAACGATCATTTCTATTTTGGTAGATAAATTCCTGTCCATGCTTGATAGTGCTGTTGAAGTACTCTCTTGCTGAATCATGATCACCTACGCGACGTGAAAGTTCCGCAATTAAATATGATGCTTGTATCTGTTGATTTCCCGGAGTGATTTCTCTACCGGAGGCAAATGCTTCTTTATAATGATAAACAGATTTTTTCAAAGCTTCTTTTTCATCAGTTACAATATTCGGATCTTTTTTCTGCAAGTTTGTTAAAAATTCAAAGAAACTGCTGTTATTACTAAAACCAACACCGATACCGTTTCCATTGTCGCCCTTGGTCGCACTATTTTGATATTCGTTAGACAAGGCATTTAATGATTCGACAGAATCTTTATAGTTTTGTAATGATGTTTGGATAAGATTAAGTTTTTCTGAAAACTTTTCTTTATATGGTGCCATCATTGCTTTAACATCGGATGTTAATTCGGATGTTTCAAAATGGGCACTAAGATGGCGACTGTATTTAGCTAATTCATCAGATGTACTACTCAGAGAATTATTAAATATGGAAAGAGAATTATCTAGTTCTAGTAACATTCCTTTAACAAATTTGTGATTAGGATTTTCATCTTTATCAAAATCTCTAAAAAGCCATCCTATGCGAAGATAAAATCTACCTAAATCCAAATTTTTCTTATGTTCGCTTAACATTTCATCAAAAATTGCAAGTTGTAATTTTACAATTGCCGATTCATTTGGAAATGATGATATATTTATTGATTCACCCAAAGCTCGTACGACAGAATCTGCTTGAGCAAGCTGCTCAAGATGTTTTTCTTTTATTGATTTCAGTCGATACGAACGGAAAGTATTATCTTTTTTCCATTCTTTGAAGTTAGAATTAAATTCTCTGGTATAATAACAATTATCACATACAGCTGTAAAATACACAAGAGGATTATAACTTTGATATCTTGGATATTTCCATGTGATATCTTTTGGGCAGAAATCAGTATCCCTTCCGCCCTCCATAAAGGAACCTACCTTTATAGTTTCAAATTCATTTATTGTTTTGCATAAAGGGCATTCAACCTTTGCAAGAAAAAAGGGACTCTCATTTGACATAATATTCTCCGTATGTTTATTCTACTTAATATTTAAACTTAGTAAAGCCAGTTCTGACTCTGAAACCGGTATTAATTTTTTAATTTTTTCATGCGATGCTCCGGCAAGAAGCATTTTCTTGGCAAACCCGATAGCTTCCTTACGATTCATTCTACTGTTATTTTCTTTTGGAACTTCAGGTTTTTCTATTATCGGTTCTTTTTTATAGCTTTGTTGTTCTTGTCCAAAAGTTATAAACTCAACTTTTCTTTCGTTTGTTAATGCGGTACTTATGTTTTTTTCAGTCGATGCTGTATGAGTTTGTTTTTCTGCAACTAATTCATCTACGGCTACAGCAGGTTTCTTCTTTTGAAAGAGAGAATAAATAAGGACTGAAATAATTCCGGCAAATAAATACCCCCCGGCATTTATTGCCATATCAATTAAAAATTCTTGTGAAAGTTCCATTTTCACTTATCCTTTGCTATGCTTTAAAATCAACATGTTCAGCAGGAGAGTCGTCATCGGTGTTATCCGATTCTTCTTCTTTTGACTCATGCTGTTGTTCATCTTGGTCACTTTGTTTATTTTCTTCTTCTGTTTCTTCATCTTCCTCATGTAAAATGAGAAGATCTTTTTCTTTATCGAGTTCTTCTTTCATCTTTTCTTTTAAGACATCAGAAAAACCGTCTTTTGTTTTATCTTTGTTGGCTCGATCAGCCGGTTTTAACCGTTCAGATGTAGTTACGCGAGGTAGATTTTGAACAGTTCTAAAAAGTTCATCCATCTCAGCAACTCCTTTGTATTTTTTAACCGGTCAAGGCAAATTTTTCTCTCACCATACCTCTGAGTTTCAAGACAGCTTTTGTATGAATCTGAGATACGCGTGATTCTGAAATTGTCATCACTTCACCGATTTCCTTTAAAGTCAATTCTTCAAAGTAATAGAGAGCAATAACTAATTTTTCTTGTTTGGTTAGTTTGTTAATAGCTACACCTAAAAATGTTTTCAATTCATCTTTTTCAATATCACCCAAAACAGAAACAGTATCATGGTCTATGACTGTTTCAATTCTTGGTACCTGACGGTTATCGTCTTCACGATAAATAACCTCATCAAGTGATAAAATATGAGTTCCTGAAACATCGCCTAGTGCTGCGTGTAGTTCAGGCATTGAAAGGTTCATTTGTTTTGCCAATTCATGTTTCTCAGGTTTTCTTCCGTGAATATTTTCAAGAGCTGATAAGGCTCTGTCTATTTCACGTGATTTTGCCCGTGTAGAACGAGGCACCCAGTCTAAGGCACGAAGTTCATCCAGGATAGCTCCGCGAATACGGGGAACTGCATACGTTTCAAACTTTACACCTCTATCAGGATCGTAATTTTTAAATGCTTCTATCAAACCGATAACTCCTGTTGAGACTAAATCATTTATCTCAACCGAACGTGGAAATCCCATAGCCATTCGTGTTGCTACGTTTTGAACAAGCGGAACATATTTATCTAGCAGCTTACGACGACGTTCTGGTGACCGGTCTTTCCAATAGCGGGACCATTCCTGTGGAGAAACATCCCATTTTTTGACACGTTTTGGTTTTACAATCGTTTCTTTACTTTTTGCATTAGCTTTAGAAACTGTTGTTTGTTTAGCCATTGTACTTTTTTTCTTCTTTTCTTTTACAGTGCTAACCATAAGTATGCTATCCCTTTATATCGGCTAATGCCGTTGTTTTATTTATTCGTTCTAGTGAGTTAAAACGATTTCGAGAAACTTCAGGACCTAAGAGCTTATGAGCTAAAGCGTTAAGCTCTGATAAAACTGCTGAATCCGGACTGGATTTTTGTACAGTTTTTTGAGATGCTACTGATTTTCTGAAATCATCATTTTCTTGGAGATATCCGAAATATCTTGGAATTGATTCAACAAATCTTTCCGCAACAGCACAAAGTTTGGTATATATATATTCTGCCTCATCTGAAGTCTGAACACGGTTGACTAAGAATCGACACTCGACATTTGGATTGATGTCATGTAGATACTTAAACAGACCATAACTGTCTGAAATAGAAGTCAATTCCGGTACTAAAACTGTAAGTACAGAATCTGACCCATAAGCCATTACAGAAGAATGTTTGTTCACACCGGAACTATGGTCAATCAATACGATATCATAATTTCCGGCATCAGTTCGGATACGGTTTATACAATCGGCAATTGTTGCAATATCTATTTCATCAAAAAGACCTATTGCATTAACCGATGCGAGCAAAGTTACATTTTCAGATAATTTGACCGTTGCTTCTTTTAACGAAAGTTCACCCTTTGCGAACTGACTAAAGCCATAATCAATATTGATATTTGCAAGCACATGCTGGTTACCGAAATTAACATCGGCATCTACTACAAGAACTCGCTTGCCCATACGGGCTAGAGTATCAGCAAGATTATACACAATGACTGATTTTCCGACCCCACCCTTACCGGATAGTATCGATATCAGCTTACTGTTATTTCCCTTTGCTGAAATATTTTTATTTAACTTTAGTCTATTCACTTGCAACCTCAATAGGTAAAATTCGATTTACAAGTTCTTCTGTTTGAGGCTTATTCAACCTTCCTACACCGCCATGCGAATCAGTTGTATATAGAATTTTTAATCCAAATGAATGAGCAGCTGTAATAAGAGTACCAAGACATTCTGTCATATCGGTCTTGGTAATAACAAGATGCGTCGGAGCTATCATCGCCATTTGTTCTTTCATCGCGGTAACATCTTTGGAACGCATAATCGCTGAAAAAACTGCGATGCGATGCGTAGTTCCGATAGATTCAAGTCTCTCTTTTATTGGAATTATATTTTCTATTTTATTAGGAATTGCAACTGTATCAATAAGTGTAATTGTATCGGTACTAATAGATGACTCGATAGCACTACGATTGTCGGCATACTCTGTTCCGAGAATTTCAGCATAAGCGGCAGTTTCATCGTAAGCACCTAATTTGACATCATCCAGTGTGATGAGGGTTACTTTCTTTTTCTCTTTCATAACAAGCGAGGCTGCCAGTTTACCCATCACCGATGGTTTCCCCGAACCGGCAGGACCGACAAAGGCAAGTCTATCGCCGGTAGTTATGGAAAAATCTTTTACAATAAACTGATTTAATTTTTCAGTAAGTTTTTCTTTTACAATATCAATAGTATCTGTTGAAGCATCGTACGATTCTTCTAATTCAGTTTTGAATTCATTTATAAATTCCGCAGAAAAATCATGATCCGAAAGTTGTTCAAAAACAAAATCAAAAGGAGAACTACCACGTTGCTCTTTTTTTAAATCAGAATCTAAAAACGAATTGATTTTAAACTCAAGTTTTTCATACCGTTTTTTCCAAATATCTTCATGTACTGTTTCAGTTAGTAGTTGTTCTTGAGAGTTTTTATCGGAAGAAACGATTGGAGCAGTATTGATTGGTTCTTGCACTATATCTTTTGCATCAGGGAATATTTTTGAAGTTTGTCCGACAGTTGGATTTTCCAGACAAGCAGTCACTTCATAAATAATTCTTCCTAACGCACCGGTTTCTTGAGTCGTTTTTAATACAATGGCATCCCCACCCATTTCTTCACGGACACGTTTTAATGCTGCCGAGGATGTTTCAGCTCTAAAAGTTTTAATTATCATCGTTTAACCTCACCATTCCGGTTGAGACAAGCTCAACAACAGGTAAAATTTCGTTATATGAAACCACAGCCAATGACGGACAGGTTGCTTCGACTAATCTTCTCAAAGCAAGCCTGATATTCGGTGAGCAGATACAGACCGGGATATATCCGGCTGACTGCATGAGTTCTGATTGTGATTTTATTTTTTCTATAAGTACTTCTGTCATTGCAGGGTCCATCACAAGCATCAAACCTTGTTTGGTATTCTGGACAGAATCGGCTAATTGTTGTTCTATTTGTGGGTCTATGGTAAAGACATTTATCTTACCGGATTTATCACGATATAAATCTGTTATCTGACGTTTTAGCGACATGCGAACATATTCTGCCAAGACATCGGAATCTTTTGTTGCACCTATATAATCGGATGTTGTTTCTAAAATAGTTGCCAAGTCTCGAATAGGAATTTTTTCTGCTAATAATGAAACCAGAACTTTTTGTAATGAACCGAGTGGCACTATTTCAGGGATGACAGATTCAACCAAGGCAGGATAATCTTCCTTGAGAGTATCAATCAGTCGTTGAACATCCTGACGTGATAATATTTCAGAAGAAGCGTTTCTGATTACTTCTGTTAAATGTGTCGCAACAACGGCGGCAGGTTCAACAACAGTAAACCCTTTTGCTTCGGCAATTTCTTTTAAATTTGGAATTATCCAGGTAGCCTGTAATTCAAATGCCGGGTCGATAGTATCAAACCCGTCCAGTTTATCATCTACAAAACCCGGATTGATTGCTAATAAATGGTCAACCATCAATTCAAATTTTGCTATTGTAATACCTTTGATTTTTATCTGATATTCGTTTGGACTTAACTGCACATTATCACGAATACGTACAGACGGAACTATCACACCAAGCTCTGTAGCAAGCTGTTTACGAATCGTACCGACTCTGCTTAAAAGGTCTCCGCCTTGTTTAACATCTACAAGCGGTATCAACCCGTATCCGATTTCCAGACCTAAAGAATCAATTTTAAGTAAATCTTCAGTACGTTCCTGTGGTTTTTCTTCCGATGCTTCCTGTTGCTGTTGTTGTTCTTCAACTTCTGCATTTTCTTTTTGTTTAATAGATTCCTGAGACAAATATCCGACTGCACCGACGATTGCACCCAGAACCAAAAATGTTACTGTCGGCATACCCGGCATCAATCCGAATAAAATCAGTACCGTTGCTGCTACCATGATTGCTCTTGGTTGTCTGGTCAACTGGCGGGCGAGGTCTCTGCCCATATTCGATTCAGATGTAGAACGAGTTACGATGATACCTGAAGCTGTGGAAACTAAAAGTGATGGGATCTGTGTGACGATCCCATCACCAATCGAAAGGAGTGAATAAGTTCTCATTGACTCAGAAAGCGACATATCATTAATGGCTACACCAATAATGAAACCACCGATAATATTTATCATTGTAATTAGAATACCTGCAATAGCATCACCACGAACAAATTTTGAAGCACCGTCCATTGCTCCATAAAAATCCGCTTCGCTGGCAATTTCAGCACGACGGGTGCGGGCATCTTCTTCTGAAAGAATGCCGGCATTTAAATCAGCATCTATCGCCATCTGTTTACCCGGCATAGCATCCAATGTAAACCTAGCTGAAACTTCAGAAATACGTCCGGCACCTTTTGTAATCACAACAAACTGAATGATGACAAGGATGATAAAGACGATAAACCCGACAACGTAGTTTCCCTGTACCACAAAATTACCGAATGAATTGATAACTTCACCTGCGTATGCGTCACCAAGAATAAGTCTTGTCGATGCGACGTTTAATGACAATCGTAAAAGTGTTACTACTAAAAGCATTCCCGGGAATACAGAAAGTTCCAGCGGTTTGGTGATATATAAAGTTGTCAGCAAAATAACGATTGAGAAAGTGATATTAAATGCCAAAGCAAAATCAAGCAGAGCTGTCGGAATCGGTATAATAAGTACTGCAATAATACCTATAAATCCGACTGCTAATAAAATATCAGAGCGGGAAGTAATTTTATTTAATAGTGATTCCTGCATCTTAATTTACTTTCTTTCCTTTGAGTTTATAGACATGAGCTAAAATCTCGGCAACTGCTTTAAAGAGATTTTGCGGTACGATATCACCGATATCACAAATTTTGAACAATGCTCTGGCAAGCGGCTTATCTTCGATAACCGGCACACCGTGTTCTTTGGCTATTAGTTTAATTTTTTGAGCAATCTTACGTTCACCTTTGGCAAGAACAAAAGGAGCTTCACTTTTTTCAGTATCATATTTCAACGCAACTGCTATATGAGTCGGGTTCGTAACGACAACATCTGCCATCGGTACCGAATCCATCATTCTTGAACGAGCGGTATCACGTTGTACTTGGCGGATACGTGCTTTAAGTTGAGGTGAACCTTCGGTATCTTTGTGTTCATCTTTTAAATCTTGTTTAGACATCCGAATAGATTTTTCAAATTCAAATTTTTGATATGCATAATCCAAAGCAGCTATTACAAAAATCACTCCACTCATTTTTAATGCTAATCCGAGAGTCAGTTTTCCCATGACAGATGCAAACTGAAAAATCGACATATCCGGTAAGAGGAAAAAAGTATCAAAATCAGATTCGATAGTTTTATAAGCTGCTATACCGATAACTGTTAGTTTGAGAGTATCTTTAATAAGCTGTACCAAAGATTTCATTGAGACTATTTTTTTAGCCCCTTTGATAAGATCCAGTTTATCAAATTTCGGTTCTAATGCTTTTGGAGTAATTTTAAAACCGACTTGAGCAATATTAACCGCAAAAGCAACTACCAAAAGAATTCCGAACAAAGGACCTAGTAACAAAAAGAATTTTACAAGTGAATCGACAAAGATTTTTAAGAATGTCGGATCAGAAAAAACAATCTGTGGTGCATGTGTCATAGTATGACGCATGAGTTCCATAATGTTGTGAGCCATGTAAGGGCCCATCATATAGATTGCCAAGAAACCTAACCCAAGCACCGCAGCAGCATTCAAGTCCATCGACTTGGCAACTTGTCCTTCTTCCCGTGCTTTCTCGCGCCGTCTCGACGACGCCCGTTCGGTTCTATCTTGTGAGTCTTGATCTGACATATTTACTTATGCCTTCCCTATCGAATAGAGTAATGCTCTCATTCCGTCATCGAAATAATGCATAGATTGTTCGATTACATATGTGAACATCGGAAGTGATAAACCCATTACCACAAGTCCTACAGCAATTTTTATAGGCATACCGACAAAAAAGACATTCATCGTCGGCATAGTTTTCGCAATTGTTCCTAAAGCAATATCTGTGAGATAAAGCGTTATGATTATTGGAGCAGCTAACTTAAAAGCGATGACAAAAATATATGCGGAGTATTTAATTACCATTTCGCCAATCTCTCCGGTCATCTGAAAATTACCCGGTGGAATGACTTGGAAACTTTCAACCAGTCCGTTAATGACTAGATGATGTCCGTTTATACTGATGAAAAAGAGAAGTGCCAGTATGTACCAAAACCGTCCGATTATAGAAACTTGTGTTTGGTTGGATTGATCAAATACTTGAGCAAACATAAAACCGATTTGATAACCGACTATTGTTCCTGCAAATAATACACCGTAGAAAATCAGACGGAATATTAACCCGAGAATAAACCCGATTAGAATTTCATTAAAAACTAATCCGGCAAGCTGCCAGGTAGATTTTATTTCTGAAAAAATTTCTGGGTTAGGGATTGTAGTTGTAATCAGCAGCCCAAACATGACAATCATTCCGATTTTAACTAATTTCGGAATACCTTTATCACTCAAGACAGGAGCCATCATAAATAGACCGGATGTCCTGACCATAATGAGAAAAAAGATGATTATCTTATCAGAGCTATAGTTAATAAATTCAAACAAGTCAAAATTCCTTAGAATACGGGTTATTCGACTATATGTATCACAAATCATGTGCCAAACGATTTAGCTCATTTTTGCGATTTTAACTTGTTGAGATACTTTAACTTACGATAAGCTGAATATTGAGGATTTGTTTTGAGAATTGTTATTGTGGAAAAAATTACCAGCCCTGTTGGAAAAAAGTTCAAATCTCCCTTTTTTCCATAACATTATGACTACCCGACCAACGTAGGTATCATTTCAAACATATGTCTGGCAAAATCAATAGCCATATTCATCATCCATGGCAAAAAGATGAGCAGAGCCAAAGCAACCGCCACAAGTTTTGGAATAAACGTAAGAGTCATTTCCTGAATTGAGGTAATCGCCTGAAATATCGAAATTGTTACACCGACTACTAACGCAGCTATGAGTAATGGAGACGAGATGAGAAGCACCATTGTAAGTGCTTCACGGCCGATTGATACAACTGTTTGTGGATTCATTTTATTCTCCTATTTACAGATGGAATGATTCCACCAACGATTTTATGAGTAAATACCAACCGTCAACTAACACAAATAATAAAATCTTAAACGGTAGTGACACGATTATCGGGGGCAACATCATCATACCCATTGACATTAAAACAGATGCTACGACCATATCAATAACTAAAAACGGGATAAACAAAATAAAGGCAATCTGAAATGCTGTCCTCAATTCCGAAATAACATAACCCGGTACCAGCACATGAAGCGGTAAATCTTTTTCAGATTCCGGACGGTCAATTTTTGCTATGTCTACAAACAGAGCAAGATCTTTTTCTCTCGTTTGAGAAAGCATAAACTCTCGAAACGGAGTTATTGCTTTATCAAACGCTTCTTCTTTATTTATTTTTTCATCAAGATACGGTTTTATACCTTCGGTGTACGACTTATCAATAACCGGAGACATAACAAAGAAAGTAAGTATCAATGCCAGAGCGATTAAAAGCTGTCCGGGAGGAGTCTGCTGTACACCCAACGCTTGACGCAGGAATGACAAGACTACCGTAAAACGGATAAATGATGTAACCATTATCAATATGGACGGAGCCAAAGTCAGCACAGTCATTAAAATTACAATTTGCAAAGTAGTAGAGAGTTCTCCCCCATTGGCAATTTCGCCAACTTCGATAGAAACTTTCGGAAGAGTTTGTGCGGCTAATTGTACAGAACTTAACGCTATAAAACTTGAGGCTGAGATAATAAGTCCCAGAAACTTTTTCATATCCTATATCTTTCTTTATGTGACATCCATGTCACCGGCAAAATCCGATTTGCCGAAATTAAAATTTACAGTTCAACATTTTGAGTCGGCTGAACAGGTAATAATGACTTTAACCTATCTGTTTTAGTTATTTCTTTAATTTTCTTAGATGCGGAGTTCAACATATTTTGAAACAAATCCGGTTCAATTTCTACATCAATTTCCCGTAAAATTTCTTTTGTTTCATCCGAATCCATTTCAGTTAACAAAGAAATCTGACTTTCGGTCGATGCGACCAGAACAGATTTACCGGCAACCCGAATAAGCGATATTGATTTTTTCGGACCGATATATGTCGTTTCCAACACTTCCATAACATTATTTTTCTTATTGCCTGAATACTTTCTGCCCATCATACGTTTGAGAATATACAAACCGAGATAGATAGACAAAATGACAACAACTAAAGCACCGCCAACTTTAAACAATGACGGCATCGTTGACCCACCTGTAAAACCGTCATAAGCAGGTTTATCTGTATCAGCTTGTATTGCTTCTGAGTTTGTTCCATTAACAACATTCTGTTGTACACCGGTTTCATTTTTAGCGGAAACCTGTTTGGAATTAATCATAAGCAAACCGATTAAGGCAAAAACAATTATTGTCATTACAATAAATTGTGATTTTTTAGGGAAATTATTTTTCTTCACCCAGAGCCTTCAATCTTTCTTCAGGTGTCAGTAGTTGTGTAATACGAACACCAAAATTTTCGTCAATAACTACCACTTCACCTTTGGCAACTACTCTTTGATTTACTAACAAATCAACCGGTTCACCGGCGAGTTTCGACAACTCTACTACAGACCCGGGACCTAATTCTAAAATATCTGAGATAGACATTTTTGTGCGACCAAGTTCTATAGCAATCGGCAAGTTGACATCTAAAAGCATATCTATATTTTTAGTGTCAGGGTTACCTGCCGGTTCTGATAAATGTTGAAACTCAACATTTGATGCTGTTTGTTCTTTAACCGGAAAATCTATGTCACCCAAATCTGCTTTTCCATCTTCATCAGGCAGATCTTCAAGCATTGCAAGCATTGCTGCTTCGGCATCATCTTCAGAAGCATCATCCTCGTTTACAACTTTCTCACCTTCATCGGCAGCTTCATCGGCTACTGCTTCGGGTTCGACATCAGAAGCTACATCAACGCCAACATCCTGTTGTTCGTTTTCAGCCTGAGATTCTTCGACATTTTCAGGGTTATTAATATCTTTTTCGTCAGCCATTACTCTTTGACCTCCATATCTTCATTCGTATTATTTTCATTACTATAATCCGGTTCACCTTCTTCGTAGAACTCCATAACTTGGAAAGCTCTTTTTTTACCTGAAAGTCCCGGGTTTCCTATGTATTTTTTTCTATGATTAACATAAATATCAATCGGTTCAGAACTTTTCTTCTCCGACGGAATAATATCACCCAGTCTGAGATTTAAGAAGTCCCGCACTTTTATATCCGTATTCAAAAGTATTGCGGCTACATCAGCATCAACCTGCTGCAGATTATATAAATTTAAAACTTTATCCGCATCGAGATTTTTCTTTTTGGTAGCATCAATCCAGTTTTGAGCAGAAAGTTTTGTTATTATCGGTTCAAGTGCAACATACGGATAGCAGATAGTTAGAAGTCCCGTTGATTGGAACAGTTTTATTTGAAAAGATACAACAACAACTGTTTCTCCCGGTGGAACTATCTGAATAAACTGCGGATTTGTTTCGTAGCTTTTTTGATCAACAGAAATCTGTACAATATTTTCCCATGAACGTTCTAAATCATGATAAAGTTTTGCAGCAATCCGTGACATGACAGACCGTTCAATACCGGTTAACTCACGTTCAGTCTCTAAAATCTTACCGTTACCGCCAAACATTCTATCAATAAATGCAAATGTCAAAGTCGGGTTAAAATCAACCAAGTTCACAGCATCAAGCGGTTCAGCCGAAAATGTATACGTACACGACGGTGTAACCAATGACATAATGAATTCAGAATATGTAATCTGATCTACCGAGACCAAATCTACATCGACAATCGTTCTCATAATTGCTGACAATGTAGAAGCATAATGACCGGCAAAGTTATCATGCATATTCTCAAGTGTTCTGATTTGATCTTTTGAAACTCTGTTCGGATGTTTAAAATCATAAGCTATAATCGAACGTAACTTATCATCATCAAAACTATCATCCTCTATAATATCATCGCCCGTTGAAACGGTCGTCAATAGAGCATCAATTTCATCCTGTGAAAGAATCTTTGCCACTACATAAATCCTTTATTGTAACACGAAATCCGTGTAATAGACACCGGCTAAATCTTCGGTATCCATAAGTTTTGATAGTCGTTTTTTAATTTGATACCGTACTATCTCTTTTTGTTTTGCATCAGTTAATTCAGCTACTGTTTTTGAAGACAGTATTGTAATCAATGCATCCCGCACAATCGGTTCTCTTTCAGTAAATTCTTCCTGTAACTCAAGAGACTTTACTTCAAAACCAAACGAGACTGACAAGAACCTTGACCCGCCTGTACCCGAAGGGTTGATGACTATATTTTCAATAGAATAAATCAAAGAAGAAACTTCTTTACCTTCTTCATTGACAATTTTTCTCTTTTCTTTCTTTTCTTCTTTTTTGCTTTCAACATGTTCCGTTGCATCTCCTTCGGCACCTTCCGGAGCCTCGGACATCATCGGCTTAATAACAAACAAGGCAAGAGCAACACCTATTACGACAACACCAACACCGATACCGCCAAATAGGATGAGTTTATTCCCACCTTTTTTCTTTGGTTCTTCTTCCGGTGTTCCGCCTTCTACTACTGTTTTATCTTCTTCAGCCATTATTTACTCCCGTTGGAGACAGCATGAGTATCCGAATTATTAATTCGGATACTTCTTACTTTATTTCTAAATTCTGCTACAATTTGAATGACTGTATCAGTAGATTCTTTCACCATTATTTTCTTACCTGTTGTAAGAGAAATAATCGTATCCGGAATTGCTTCTATAAACTCAATAAGGTCTGAGTTTATAACAAGCTTGGAGTCATTTAATCTGGTAACTGTTATCATTTATTTACTACCTTTTAATATTCACTAATTCATCAAGCATAGAATCAGATGTTGTAATAATTCGAGAATTTGCCTGGAACCCACGCTGGGCAGTTATCATACTGGTAAACTCTTGAGCAATATCAACAGATGATGCTTCTAAAGCTCCCGATGAAATCAATCCCGACACAGTCGAACCGGCAATACCTTCAACAGCTTCACCGGAGTTTGCCGATGCCTGGTATCTTGACATACCTGCTTTTCGTAAACCTGCCTGGTTTGAGAAATCAGCAAGTGAAATTTGTGCCAATACCCGTGTTACACCGTTTGAGAAGAAACCGGAAATATTGCCTACCTGGTCAATAGCAATTTTTTCAAGCAGTCCGAGACCATACCCGTCTTGTGAAATAATTGATGCTGTGTGTGCAGCAGATTCAAATCCGGTAAGACCGTCAAATCCGTTAGGTGTACCTGCATTCACATTAAGTGAAATTGTATCGGCACCGTTGCCCGGATCAATTGTCATTGATGTAGCACCTCCGTTATATGCAAACGAATTCAACGATGCGTCATCATTAAATTGTACATATCCCGATTGACCCGATGTGATTGTTTCACCGTCTAATGAAGAGGCTTGCCATTCCCATCTGTTATCTAAACCTGATTTAAAAAACTCAAGTGACAAAACATGTCTCGCACCTAATGAATCAAAAACAGCAATTGAAGTAGAGAGTGATGTATCTGCTGTTTCAATTACAAGCGGATCATCCTGAATAGCACCCGATCCGTCCGGATCAGTAGCTTGTAAACCTTTAGCCGTATCAGTTAATAACTGCACTCCACCGCCACCTATACCGTCTAAACCGATAACTAAACCGGTAGAGGGGTCTATGACTAAATCTAAATTGGTAGAGAACGGACCCGCGGATGCTCCGGATCCCTTACTTGGCACAAAACTGTCAGTTGCAACAAAGTTAGAGGCTGCTCCGCCAGTAGATTGAAGTGTAGAACCTACAGCAGCTCCAAATACCTGAGTAGAAACATTACCGAGGGCACCGGCAGAAATTTCAACATTATATACTGAAGGGTCACCGGCATATTCACGTATAATCTCAATTTCTCCGCTGACTTCATTGATACTTGCTTTTAAACCGGCTTGTTCATTGATTTGAGTAATGATATCACCGATTGTTGTGTCGCCGTCATTGATATTTATATCAGCAGTTCTGGTTCCATCAATTGTAAGAGTCATATTTGAAAAATCCGTTACACCTAAATCTGATAATTTGGTACCGGTTGTTAACATGAGACTCATTGCATTAGTACCGGTTAAAGTATCTTGTAATGCTTGAGAACCTACAATAGTGACTGTATGAATACCACCGACCCCGTCCGCCGCGACAGATTGACCGACATTTGTAACACCGGATAAACCGGCAGATAACAGAGTCGGTTTTGCTGTTGTAGCAGAAGCATTAATATTATTTGATAGTGTAATTTCTTGTGTTGATCTAGCCGGGTCTTGTTGTCCGAATGGGATTGTAATAGGACCGGTTGTAGCAAGAGACGGAATATCTCCGGCTGAATCGGCATTTTTACCTAAAACAAACATGCCGGTTGCCGGGTCAACTAAATTGGAATTGGCATCAAAACCGAAAGCACCCGCACGAGTATAAAATCTGTTTCCGGCTGTGTCGCCTAATACAAAGAAACCGGAACCTTGAATAGCTAAGTCGGTAATTTGACCGGTAGTTTCTAAACCACCTTGTTGAAACAAAGTATCGATTGAGGCTACCTGCATACCTAAACCAAGCTGCACCGGATTGGTACCGCCCGATGTAGCCGATGGACGACCGGCACCTCTAAATGTTTGTACCAGTGCTTCCTGGAAATTAACACGACTGGTTTTATAGCCGATTGTATTAATGTTTGCAATGTTGTTACCAATTACATTCATACGAATCTGGTGGTTTTTCAAGCCGGATACACCGGCGTATAGTGAAGCCATCATAATTAGGTTACCTCCTTGAGGGTAACCGGAACTTCTCCATCAAAATGGAGTCCAATTCCGGAGTTAGATTAATAGTTATATTTCTGTTTAGTTTTTTCATTATATAATCACCGCTGAATCAATTGAAGTTACTACGCCTTCACGTAAGTTCTCTTTATCAAACGCTGTTATGATAGTTCTGTTTTCAACTGAAACGACAAAAGCTGTGTCATCGGAAAGTATCAAAGTTTCTTTTGAACCTTTTTCAGATGCTTTATCAACCGCATCGGCAATTGCATTCAATTTTTCAGTTCCGAGTTCAATTCCTCGTGAGTAAAGACGTTGGGAAGCATGTTTAGAAAATGAGATATTACGGTCTCCGGCAAGTTCTTCTGAAAACATTTCTTTAAATGATTTCTCACCTGTTTGCGAAACCTTATCATTCGGTTTACTTCTACCGGCTATCTCGATCAAATTGATCGGACGTTGATAATTACTTATTTTCATTCCGTTTCCTATACTCATCTTTATCTCCTTCCAAAGAGAAACTCTTAGTTTCCGCCGTTCCCGTCAGTCTCATCTGTGTTATCAGTAAAAGCACCCGATTCACCGACCGCAGTAACAGCACCTAAAGGAATTTCAGTTCCCTGGATACTAATATATGCAGATGAATCACGGTAGATAACGGACTCGACTCGACCGACTAATGATAAGTCAGGTGTAAAATTGGTACCGTCAGTCATCGAAGCAGTTGCTTCAACAGTATAGTACCCTTCAGCAACTCTGTTACCCGAAGTATCTGTGCCGTCCCATTCTATAGAATTGACACCTGCATCCAGATTTTCCTGTTTAATAGTTGCTATAGTTTTACCGCTAATATCTTTGATTGTGAATTGGACTGTATCTACATTGTTCGAAAGATTAAAATTTATAATAGCCGGTTTTTCATAATCAAGATAAATACCGTTATAACTTGCTTGAGCATCTTTACCTATCAAACCCGAAGCCATAACATTGTTTAATGACTGCATTTGAAGGAAATCCAAATCATTCGATTTTGAAATACCGTCGGCAATATTGTTCATCTGTTCAAGTGTAGAGAACTGTGCCAATTGTGCAATTGACTCTTCATTGGACATCGGTTCCATCGGGTCCTGGTTCTCCATCTGGGCAACTAATAATTGTAAAAAATCATTTTTACCAAGCTCTTGCTGAGAACCTGTTTTTCTTGTTGCTCCATTACTATCCGTCGCAACCGGTGATATAAATCCCATATTCGACTCCTAAGCTAAATAGTTCACAGAACCGGACAAGCTCGGTTGGATACCGACAGCTGTTGGTCTTTGAACTGTTTGTTCTTTTTCGTTTTGATTAAATTCGTTTAAATCAATATTTTTAAATGACATTTTTTTCTGCCATTGTTGTTGATGACTAAACTGTTTGTCTTGATTTTGATTTCCGTCTAGTGTTACATTAATTTTATCAACGATAATATCAGCTTTTTGCAGTTGGTCTACTAGTCTATCCAAAGAACCGTCTAAAACCTGTTTGGCATTAAGTGATGTTACCATCAACTGTGCCCGTAATTTTCCACCTGAAAAAGATAAACTGAGTTTTGCAGGTCCTAAATGTTCAGGGTTCATTTTAATAACCACAGCTTGACTATTTGGTTGTAAAACAGATTTAATATTTTCCGGCAACTGCATGCGAACAGTTTGCATAGTTTCCTTCGCACTACCGTTTTCGATTATATCAGTCTTGTAATTATATAAAGAAGTGTCCGTTCTTTCTATTGATTGATTTGTGGACATATTCTTTAATTGTAGTTCTTGATTTACTTTTTGTGTAGAATTACCAAGTTGTTGATTTGAGTTTAATGTAACTTTTTCAATCAATTTCTGAGAACCGTTCCGGTTAACAACAGCTTGATCATCAAAAACACCGCTATCATCTAACACAGCCGCTTTTTGATTGGAAGCTGTTGATTGTGCAGAATTGATTTTAATCTGATTTTTCTTTAATGATGCTTTGAATGTAACAACGGCAGCATTTTGCTCACCGACTATACTTATCTCAACAGGCTTTAAGGCTGTTTGAGATAATTTTGTATCTACAGCTTTAATCTCTATCTGTTTAATATCTACTTTTTCTATCAAAGATTCTAATTCTTTACGATAGTATGAATCTTGAACAGTTACTCGTTCAAGCATGCTATTCCCATTCGAATTTTGTAGCGATTCTACCGGAAGTGAAATACTTAATTGTTTTCCGTTCGTGCCTTCAATAGTGAGTGACAATTTTGAATCAACTATTTCTTTTGAAAGAACTTTAAACTGTCCGTTTTCTAATTCTTTACCTTCTTGTAATATCATATCTTTAATATTGTTTTGTAACAGAGGCATATTTTGTGGAATAAGAGCATCAAATTGTTTTGCATTCCCTTGCGTTTCCAATCCCGGTTGATTCATCTCTTGTGAAAACAACTGAGGAAGGACCGAATTCTCTTGTGCAAGAGAATTTTGTAAAACGTTTTCATTTTGTCCGACTATTACTTGTGATGCACCTGCTAACATACTACCAAAAATCATATCAAATGTTTGATCCTGTATTTCTTGGTTTAAACCGTCTGTTTGACCGTTTGGTTCAAGTAGTCCTAATTGTCCGGCGGTTGCCTTGGTAGGACTGCTTTGTAGTATTTCCATTATGTTTAGCGTCGGTTGTGTCATTTTAATTATCTGCTATTGTAATCATCTGTTTAGAAAGTTCGGCTGCCATTTTTGAAGGCAGTAATTGTAATACCTGAGCGGCATTTTTACTTTTCATTCTCGGTAAAATTGCAACTATCGTATTATGATCTAAATTCATCATCAGTTTTGCCACCGCACGTGAGTCCATACCGTCATACAGCTTTGCAAGCTGACTTGTTCTGTTTGACTCGGCTTGTTCAATTCGTATAATTTTGGCATCTACTGATTTTTCCATTTTATTCAAATCTTTTTCACGTCTATCTAATTCTTTTTTTCGTGTTTCAATTGCCAGTTTTTCTTTTTCTATCCAATTCATTTGTTCTAATGAATCTTCAACTGTCATACCGTCTTCATTCGGTATTTCTGAGTCGTCAGGTGTGTATTCCAAAAATGCGAGATTATCTACTATTTTTTCTATCGCTTTTGAATCAAATTCATCTTCACCGGCATCATAGAAATCTTCTTTTGAAATCTCTAAATTTTCATCACGTTTATTACTGGCGATATGTGTTTCTTTTTTTGAACTTTCTTTGGTAGTTTCATGAGAGACATTCTCTTTTGATTCTTTAGAGGCATGTTCTTCCGATTTTTTATCATCATAAGTATCAGAAACTTCTTCAGTATGCTCCGCATCGGCTTTGTGATCACCTTTAAGCATAAAGGCAACTCCAAATGCGATACCGCCGACCAAAACCAGTCCGCCGACAGCAAACATGATATACTTCATCAAATTACTTTTCGGCTTAGTTTCTTCAGTTGCGGCTGTGTCAGTTGATTCTGCTTTAGTTTCTTCTTTTTTCTTATCTTCTGCCATTATTTATCCAAAAATTTGCATTTTATCTAGTTTCTCATCTTCCTATAGAGCAGGACACATGCCGAAGCCTGCGTCTTAATTGTAACTTGCTTTAATTCTTTAACTTACGCTATAGGTCGCTTTTTGAAAGTCTGTTGAGAAGATTACGAATCTGGAATTTTTTTCCCGATTGAACGGAAGCAATGAGCCGATTTATGAATTTATTGTACTTTAAAGCAGGTAGTCAGGCAAGCAGCTCAGGTAGACTGACATCGCATGGAAAAGATGTCATAATAATTGTATATGTCTCTATTAATTTGTCAATCGTGTTGCTGCACTAGTTTCCGTCTGCGACGGAAAGGAGTAGAGAAGTATCGATTAGGATAACTATTAAAATTAAATTTTTAGAACAGGTTTATATCACCCTCGATATAGTCTTGATGCGATGCGGTAATTTTAACTCTGTATATAGATTTATCAGGATTGATAGAATTTGGCAGTTTAACTTTCAGATAATTATCGGAGACACCAAAATAATGCCCGTCAGGCTGTAATTTATGTTCTGAAACAACATCAAGTACCTCACCTATCTGACGTTTATGAGCATTTTCTTTAATAGTATGAGAGATGCGAGTCAGATATGCATTCCGCTCTTTAATAATACGAGGGTCGATTTTACTCGACATTCGTGAGGCAGGTGTACCCGAACGGTCGGAATAACTGAACACATGCAAATAATCAATCAAACCAGATTCTACTAATTTAGCAGTCCGCATAAAGTCGTCATCGGTTTCACCGGGAAATCCGACAATAACATCGGCTCCAACTATTGTATTAGGGGCAGCTTGTTTGAGTAATTCAACACGGTTGATATAACGGTTATGGTCATACGGACGAAGCATCTTTTTTAAAATCTCTGATGAGCCCGCCTGCAAGGGTAAATGCATGTGGCGACAGATTCGTCCACCTGAGTCAGCATACATTTCGATAAAATCATCCCGAACTGTTTGCGGTTCTATTGATGAAATCCGCAGACGATATAAATCTGTTTCTGCCATAATAAACTTGCAGAGAGCGGTTAAATTTTTCATTCTCGGTTCTTGATTGTTTTTATAATGACCGATATGTACTGCTGTTAAGACAACCTCTTGATATCCGTTTTCTACAAGCATATTGATTTCATCTATAATATCAACAGCCGAACGGTTTTTGATTCTTCCCCGCACAGTCGGAATAATACAAAACGAACACCATTGGTTACACCCGTCAGAAATTTTCAGCCATGCTCTATTATGGTCAAAAAAGTCAGTCACCATTGTTGAACAAGATTTGTCAGGCTCCTCGGTAAACAAATCAGGGAATTTAGATGGGACTATAATTGCGATATCATCTTTTTGGGCGTTGTTGACAATCAAATCGACCGCCTCCATTCCCTCTATTAATGCAGGGTCATTATCAACATAGCAACCTGTGACAACAATTTTGGAGTTCGGGTTCTGACGCGAGGCTCTCCGAATCATCGCCCGACAGTCGGCATCGGCTTTGTGGGTTACAGTACAGGTATTGATAATATATATATCAGCAGGTTCCGACTGTTTTGCCCTTTCAAAACCATAAGGATACAGTTGGGCAGCGATTTTTTCAGATTCGTATTGATTCAAACGACATCCGAGAGTCTGGACAGATATTTTTTTTTGTTTGGTTGTCATAGCGGTCTAATATACGTAAATAATTCGGTTTGTGGAGCGGTTTTTTCAAATATAAAACTTCCAATAATGTCATCCTAAAATTCAGATTTTTCTACAACCGGCACCTCCCCTCTCCGGCGGAGCCGGAGTCCAGAGCAGGAACAAAAGGCAATTGATAACGATTACGACATGTAAATTAGAACTATAATTTCTTGACTATAAACGGTAATGCCGTTAAAGCGACACCGACCGAGACAAGTAAATATATGTTAGAAATAAAATACGGGATAATAGCCAGAACAATACCGCAAACCAATGGAACAGCTGCCCGCTGTTTTCGACCATAGACAAACAATCCGCCTCCGATAGAGCCGAAAATCAATCCGTAAAATAGTAGTGAGGTGCTTTCCATAGTGGGCTTTCTGATTATTTATTATTATTTACTCAAAGACTATAAGTAATCATTTTTAATATATCTTGTACCGTCCCACTTTAAAATTTCTTTGGTTGCTTCTGTAATTCCTTTTTTAACATCTGCAGGCAATAACATACTTTCGAGAATAATTTCTAACGTTCCATCATTATCAATATCTTTGTATTCGATATTACCTCCAGATGCATAAAACTGATAGTGTTTAATTTCATTCAAAATCGGCAATAATTTTGTTTCATACAAAGAAAAAAATATAGCATACATACCTTGTGAACCTGAACTTTGATGAATAACTAATTCAGGAACAGAGTCATTATTTATATCAATAATTTCACCTATACTTACATAGTGAGTAGGGAAATTAATAATTTCACTTTTTGCAATTACGCTTGTATCGGTAGAATTGATTATTAAAACTTCACCGTAACCGGTGCAGCCTGCTATCACAATATAATATTTCTTGCCTTGGTACTCTATAATTTTATTGTCTCTAATAGCACACTTCATAGGGAAAGCCATTTCGACACTATCAGGGTCATTCTCTAATTGTTTAAGTCCTGAATTACATTTTTCAATTAAATCCTGAGACACCAATTCAAGTAATTTTTCTTTTGAAATTAATTCAGAAGAAAATGTAGAACTTGATAGGATACAGAAGACAAATACTATCGTACCTATTAAATATCTTCTATAATTATTCATCTGTAGCTTCCTACTATTATTGAGGCAGACGAGGGCGTCTGCCATGCACAATTCTATTCTTCATCCACAACTTCCCCATCATCCTTTTTCCGTGTTTCCAAGTGTCTACCCAACGGTGTGAACATGAATAGAATCAACACAAAAGCAGGGACGAAAAATGGAAGGTAAAACGTAATCAGAGGTGGTACTTCAGAAACAGTTGTCGGCATCGGTTTAGACGGGTTACCCCGTTCAGTCCATCCACCGTTACCATCAGCTTCCCAGTAGTTTTCCCCTGCCATAAAATGATACGAGTCACCATACACAGCCTGTAGCGAAAAACCGACTACAAAATAGAGCAGAAACAGCACAACAATAAGTATTATATTTTTATTCATACCTTAATTACCGCTATTGCAATGTTATTGTCAAATTTTAAATGAAAATTTAAGATTGCCCCCACTCGCCCGCTCCATTATACTATGAGCAAATAATAAGGAGCAGTAAAATGAGCAACCCGTGGCATGATGTATCCCCCGGTGAAAATATAGATGAATCATTTATTTCAGTAATTGAAATCCCCAAAGGTTCAAAAAACAAATATGAACTGCACAAAGAGACCGGGATGCTATTTGCCGACCGGGTGCTGTATAGTTCGGTGCATTATCCTGCCAATTACGGCTTTATACCGCAGACTTACTGCGACGATGATGACCCGCTTGATGTTTTAGTTTTGTGTCAGGAACCGCTTGCCTCGCTTTGCTTGGTTGAGTGTTCGCCGATTGGGATGATAACGATGTCTGATGAAAAAGGGCAGGATGACAAGATAATTGCTGTTCATCGTTATGACCCGGCATATAATTCATACCATGATATTTCCGCTCTTCCTCCTCATATAATGAAAGAGCTGCAGCGATTTTTTGAGGATTATAAAAAATTGGAGCATAAAGAGGTTGTGATTGACAATCTTCGTGGACGGCTTGATGCTATCAATACGATAAAAGAAGCTATTGCTTTTTATGATAAAAAGATAAGAAAATAATATAGATTCCTGTTTTCGGGTATGTTGATAAAGTCCCTTAGCAGTCATTGCGAACGGAGTGTAACAATCTCATCTTCTTGTTATTACTTAAGTTAGAGATTACCGCGTCTCGTTCGTTATCACTCACTTGACTCGCAATGACTCAGAAATACATTTTTTAACAAACCCTTCTGCGAAAATAACAAAATAGAATCGGAGCAGATAATGGCTAAAGAAAAAAAAGAATATCCGACCCAACCGTCATTTGTCGGTCAAAATGTTTATCTGAGACCGGAAACCGCCGAGGATGCCAAACGGCATCTTGACTGGTTTGTCAAATCAGAACCGCATTCAATGACTGTACATCCTCTTGTATTCACAAATGAAGCTGATATTGCCGACCGGTTTAAAAAACCGGAAAAGTCTCCATACAAACAGGCTTTTGCTATTGTATTTAAAGAAGACGGTACACACATCGGTAAGGTTTCATTTGTTAATTACAACGATGTCAACCGTTCGGCTGAACTTGGAATAATAATTGACCCTCTTTTTCGTAAACAGGAGTTCGGCAAAGAGGCATTGCAATTGATAACCTCATATTTATTTGATTTCAGAAACTTAAATAAAGTATATGCCGAAACAGCTGAGTTTAATGTTCCGACTGTGCAGCTTTTGGAATCTCTCGGGTTTCATAAGGACGGTACGCTAAGGCAGCATCATTATTTCAACGGTGAGTATTACAGCAAGTTTGTCTATTCTCTGCTTCGATTTGAAAAAGATTGGTAGTTGTCGGGAAAGGGTTCCTGATAACTCAATAAAACTTGGAGGGTTGGAATATGCTTTTGTTGTTCTGCATTTTTTGTAATGCCCTGTCGCTACAAATAAAAAAGACGGATGCTGTAAAGTATCCGTCTTTTATTTATATATAAGCTAAGATTTTCTAACGATTATTTCTGTTATGTTTTCTCGGTTGGAAGTTGTTATGGTTCTGTTGATTTTCAGACTCGTTTTGACTCTTCTCGTTCTGATTTGAATCACCGTTCTCTCTGTTTTGTTTTTGTTCCTGCAGAGCTTTCAAACGACGTTCCTGTTCTTCGCGGTTCCGTCTCATCACTTCAGGGTTGGGTTGTAAAATAGGAGGAGGTGTCGGTAATGGCGGAGGCGTTCTTTTCGGTTCGGCCTGTTCCACCGTTTTTTCGGGTTCATTGTTTTTATGTTCAACATCAGAAGTTTGTGGTTGCTGTTCTTTTTGTTCTTGTGGAATAGGAGGGGGAGTCGGCAATGGCGGAGGTGTTCTTTTCGGTTCTGACTGTTCCACCGTTTTTTCGGGTTCATTGTTTTTATGTTCAACATCAGAAGTTTGTGGTTGCTGTTCTTTTTGTTCTTGTGGAATAGGAGGAGGGGTCGGCAATGGTGGAGGAGATTTTACAGGTTCTGAAGACTCTACCGTTTTATTTTTTTCAGAATTATATGATTGAACAGGTTGTGACGGTTCTGTCTGTTGTTCTCTGTTTGGTTGAGGAGCCTGAGGTGGTGTTACAGGTTGAGATTGAGAATGAGTTTGTTCTGTCGGTTTCACAGGTTCAGATGTAGATTGTTGTTCATCAGTCTTTACAGGCTGTTGTGTTTTTTCTACGGGTGGAGTAAATCCTTGCACCTGTGTTTTAGTTGGAGATTCTTGTTCAACAGTTTCTGTTTTTTGTTCGGTAGATTCTGTTTTTTCACCTAGTTTAATTTGTTGAGCTTCTTTGTTCAGCTTAATTAATTCATCCCGAGCTTTTTCGGCATAATTGGAACCGTTGGAAGCATACAACACAGATCGGGAAACATTAATCACGGCAGGTTTTGTAAAGTTATCAGTACCATATATAAGTGATTTTTCCAATGAACCGCCCTGAGCACCGACACCCGGAATTAACAATGGCATATTTTTAGCAATTGTACGCAAATCTTTTAATTGTTCAGGATTTGTCGCACCAACAACCAATCCGCAGTTATCTTCTTTGTTCCAATAATCAACTTTTTCGGCAACTACTTCATACAAAGGTTTCCCTCCTACATCAAGAAGTTGGAAATCTTTTGAGCCTGAATTAGAAGTCAGACAAAGCACAAAAATTCCTTTATCTTTATATTCCAAAAACGGACGCATAGAATCATATCCCATATATGGGCTGAGAGTTACCCAGTCGGCATTCAGTTTTTCAAACATAGCCTCGGCATAAAATGATGCGGTATTGCCGATATCACCACGTTTACAGTCTAAAATAATCGGGATGTTATCAGGCATACGATTAACAATAGATTCAAGCAACGATAAACCGTCATGACCTAAATTTTCATAAAATGCGATATTCGGTTTATAGGCACAAACATGGTCTTTGGTTGCCTCGACGATATTCATAGCAAATTCATACATACCTTTTATTGAAAGAGTATTGTCAGACGGCATTTTTTTTGGGTCTAAGTCTAAACCCAAACAGATGTATGAATTATTTTTTTCCTGTATATTGATAAGTTTCTCAACAGCAGACATCAGTATTTCCTCACTTTTCCGATGAGATCATATATAGAATCAGTTTTTTTACGTTTCATATATTGTAACAATTCTTTTTCAATTTTAACCGGCAAAGTCGGCTCAACAAACAACCCGGTACCTATTTGCACCGCCGTTGCCCCGCATAGCAGAAACTCTATAACATCTTCAGTTGACCGTATTCCGCCGATTCCTATAATAGGCAAAGAGCTATTTGAATATACGGCATTAACCATTTGAAGAGCAACAGGTTTAATTGCCGGTCCACTGAGCCCGCCTTTGTTATTGGTAATTTTAGTTTGCCATGTTTCAGCATCAACAGCCATACCGAGAAGAGTGTTGATAACTGAAAAAGCATCGGCTCCACCCTGTTCGGCCGCTTTTGCTATTTCAACAATAGATGTAACATTCGGGGATAATTTTGCGATAATCGGCCTTTTAAACACATTTTTTACTGCTTTGAGGGACTTTTCAGTCATTACAGGGTCGGCACCGAACTCCATACCACCCTCATCAACATTCGGGCAACTGATGTTAAGCTCTATCATGTCAATAGAATCAATATCATTGAGACGAGAGCAGACTTCAACATATTCAGAAAGTTTAGAACCTGCTACATTGACAATAATTTTAGTCGGTTGTTTTTCTAAAAATGGGACTTTTTCTGTGATAAACGTCTCTAAACCGACATTAGCAAGGCCGATAGCATTGAGCATACCCGAAGTTGTTTCTGCGGTTCTCGGTGGAGGATGTCCTAAGCGGGGATTGAGAGTTATTGACTTGGTAACTAAGGCACCTAATTTAGAAAGTGGGAACATTGTCGCCAATTCCTCGCCGTATCCACAACATCCCGATGCGGTCATAATCGGGTTTGCAAATTCGACTCCGGCAATTTTAACTTTTAAGTCAGGTTTCATAATACAATTTCTCCGATTTCAAAAACCGGACCGTCACAACAAACTCTGGCATGACCGCCATCTGTTTTCTCTTTCACACAGCCTAAACAGATACCGACACCGCACGGCATCGGTGCTTCAAGTGAAAGCTGACCGGGAATTTTATATTTTAATCCAAGCGAATCGGCAGCTTTGAGCATACCGGTAGGTCCGCATGAATAGATTCTCATATTTGTATCTGATGATTGTATGAATTCTTCGACCGGCTTGGTAACGAGACCTTTCATACCATAAGAGCCGTCTTCGGTTACCGGATGAAAATTAACACCTAATTTTTTAATTCTCGATTTTTCGATAATATCATCGGTTGTTCTTCCACCGTAGAAAAATTCAATCGATTTTGGGTCATATCCTTTTGCAATCATTTCAACCGCAAGATACATGAGTGGTGGAAATCCGACTCCTCCGGCAATGAGTATTGTCTTTTCATTTTTTTTCGGTAATGTAAACGGTACACCCAGCGGACCCAACAAATTAACTTTGTCCCCTTTTTCCAATGTCGCAAGTAAAGCTGTACCTTTGCCGAATATTTTAAAAATTATCTCAATATCTCCTGCAGGAGTAACTCCGGCAATAGAAAAAGGTCTTCGAAAAAAAATATCAGTCTGAGGGATTTGTAGTTGCAGGAAATGTCCCGGTTTACATTTTTTTACCTGTGTATATGGTCTAAATGTATATGCAAAATATCTGTTTTTTAAATTTCGTTTTTTTAGTAAAAACGTGTCTTCACACGTCGGTTTTATCATCGCAATTTTTCCGGTTTTATAACCCTATATCTATAGACAAACCAAGATTCCTGTAGTACATCCGGGATTTGGGTTATGTCAAATACCATCGCTTCCACTGTCTCAGATGCTTCCCTATCAATAGCCTCATGAGGCGACCGAATCTTTAAGATATAATCAGAAACTTCACCCGAAAAATCAAGTAAGATTTGGAAATATAAATCACCTTCCCATCTCGATCTATATGCTTCGACGGGATAGATAAATTTTCTTCTTCTTTCAATTGGATCGTTTGGCATTTGTATTGCTTTTTTCCCGTCGGGATCGATATACAATGCCACCATCGGATCTAAATATTCACCATCACCGGCAACTTCAGCAGAATCTCTGTAATTCGGGTCTAACAAATTTTCTCCGAGAGTATCAGAGTCTTTCTCTTGTTCTCTTTCTTCACGTTGTTTTTGTCTATTTGCTGCTTTCACAATTTTTTCTGCTTCTCTTGCCCACGGTGTTGAAGGGAACGAATCGATAAAAGCGTTATAGGCAAAAAACAATGTTGAATCTCCGGGAGCTTCATATTGTTCTGCAATCCATAAAAGAGCAAACCGAGACTGTAAATACATGTCGGATTCCGGAAAATTATCAATGATATATTGGTAATAGTATTTAGCAGAATCTATGTTCTCATCATCGATGAGAAAATTTTCAGCTTTATTTAAGTATAATTTTGCATAACCGGTATCAGCAGGTGTGTTTTTGAGATCTAACAGTTCTAATACTTCAGGAATTCTGTCTGATGTCGGAAATTTTTCCAACACCTGTCGAAGAAGCGAGTCTGCTGTTGTTGTATCTTCATTGTTTTCGATATACATTTGAGATAAGGCTATATACGCAGAGGGAACATCAAATGCGGTAGGAAAAGAGTCAATGACATACTGCATCTCAATCATCGCACTATCCGGTTTGTCTAATGAAAACCAATAAAGTTGTGCTAATTGAAACTGTGCAAAGGCAGCATCATCTATATTATCCTGAGTTGTTGTTGAATCAATCTCCAGAGTTCTGGCAAAGATTTCTAATTTACCGATGTCTGAAGAACGTTGTAAGGCATCTTTACCTGATTAACTTGCTCGGTTTAATTTAGATGCTTTGTCATAAAACTCTTTTGCTAAAACAAGATTATCTTTATCAAACTGTGCCATAAGACCCAGTTGATAGTTTGCTTCAGCTGCTACTTTTTTATTATCATCATCGGCAAGAGATATGTATAATTCTTCAGCATCTTCATACTCACCGTCATATTCATATGCTTTTGCGATTGTCAAATTTAATGATGCTACCGAATCAAAATAAACTTCTTCACTTATAAGTGTATTTAGATAATCCAACCCCTCATCGATTCTTAACATATTAAAGGCTGATTCGGCTGCTCTATAAAATGCCGCATATTTTTCTTTTTTATTCGGATTCATACCGGTAAGCTGCAGATATGCACTTAAGGCTTTATCAAACTTAAACATCGAAAAATAACCGTCAGCAATATGTTGTTGTGCTATTTTTTTCTCTATATCATTACCAAGAGAGTCACGAACAGCAAGAAAGTATGGCTGAGCCTCTTTATTTTCATCGAGATTATAATAGTACAGACCCAACCCCATTGCTGCTTCTGCCTTAAAAGATTTATCATAATCAGCATTGAAGATATTTTCAAATAACTCCATAGCATCTTTTTCTTCACGAAGTTTTAATTTTGTTTTCGCGAGATAAAGTTCTGACTCTTTTGTAAATTGAGATTCGGAATAGTTGGCCAGTAATTCTCTGAACCGTCTTTCTGCTTTACCGTATTGTTTTGTATGATAGTATGATACACCGACAACATAGAGAGCATCATCGTAGTATTTTGTATTGGGATTGTTTTCGATTACTTTGAGAGCTTTTTCAATTGCTTTTTTGTATTGCTGCTGTCCGCCTGTACCTGAGGTATATTTATTTTTTTCTCTTATTTTTTCCGCCTGATTAAACGCTTTTTTGGCATTATAAAAGGTGTTGTAATAGACACAGCCTGTTGGGCATATAAATGCCGTAACAGTCAGGAACAGTATGATATATGTAAGTTTTCTTTTGGTCATATTTAGCAAAATTCTATTTCTTTATACTACGATGTATGAGCATAAGATGCAACTTAAATAGACCGCTTTTCTTTGATTAAGGCTACTATTTGAGGTAATATCTCCCCTGATTTCCCTGCTATAAAATAGTCTGCTATCGGAGTAATAGGTGTCGCTTCCATATTGATTTCGACAAGAACAGCACCTCTTTCTTTTGCTGCTACCGGAAGCGAGGCAGCCGGATGGACTACCGCCGAGGTTCCGATTGAGAAAAACAGTTCCGATTTTTCAGAATCTTCAAATGCTTTCTGAATTATTTGCTCATCAAGCATTTCGCCAAACCAGACTACATCGGGACGTATTTTCCCACCGCATTTTTGACAAGATGGAATAGCATCCGGTTGAATTTCTACTGTTTCTTCTATTATTGTATTACATGAGACGCATTTATTTCGGTAGATATTGCCATGCAGTTCTAAGATATTTTTGGTGTCGGCAAGTTTATGCAGTCCGTCTACATTTTGGGTTATCAATGTAAACTTGTCAGAGAGATTTTCTAAATTAGTAATAGCATCATGCCCTAAATTCGGCTGTACTTTCCACATCAATTCCCGCCGCCAGTTATACCACTCCCAGACAATTTCAGGGTTCGACATGAAAGCATCCATCGTGGCAAGCTCTTCTGGTCTGAATTTTCCCCAGAGTCCTTCTTTACCTCGAAATGTAGGCACACCCGATTCGGCAGAAATCCCTGCCCCTGTCAAAACAACTATGTGCTTACAGTTATGAGCAATATCGGCAATTTTTTCTATCATAGGGGAAGTATATAATTTGGAATGTAAATTTACAAGGGTTAAACCAACAGTTCTAGATAACATCCTGTAGGACAGACATCCGAGTCTGTGCATATTTTCATAGTCGGACAAGAATGTCCGACCTACCGATAGTGTATTAAGATACGGTTGTCTGCAGTTTTTCCAAAAATGCTTTTACCGATATTTCATCTGATGACATTAACGTAAATTTCAACTCGATAGGTTCTCGTGAGACTTTCAAAATAAACTGATTGACAATCGTAGTCCCCTGATAAACTTTTTCAAAGCCGCCCTCTGACAGCGAGACAGTAAATATCGGAAGATGCAATATATTGGTTTTCTGCTCTGAATACAAGACCACACCGATCTCTCTATATTGGTCTATCATTGCTATCGAATGAGCGTCCGTTCTCTCACCGTAAGAATCAAGATACGAATTTTTCGTTTGTTCATTGTCTATTAAAACAAACCTGTCAACCGCATGCCCTGCCTGGAAATTAAAATTATTTTCAATCGCAAAATTGATATCTATCTGCTTTTCAGAATCTGCAGTTAGTTTGTATACAATTTCTATTGTTTCAGAATTATCAGCAAATTGAAATGACTTTTCAATTTTTAATCCGATAACATCGTTTGCCCGTCGTAGTTTTCCATTGCGAGAGAGAGTAACTTTGTTCCCCTCAACATGGGAGTCATATTTTTCCAGTACAAAATCGCCATACTCCCCGAACTTGTTTGATTTAAATTTATTAAAGTCAACATCATTGGTAAAAACATGGTCGATAACACATTTTTTCAAATACCAATCTTCAAGCAGAAAGTCCGAAAGCCCTTCCTCTTTGGTCAGAACTAAATCATGGATAGACTTTGACTCACCAGCCCTATCTTCAGTAACAGCTTGTTCAAGTTTAAGGTGATAGCCTTCTTTACGTCTTGTAAGTGTATCGGTGAGTGAAAACTTTTTATCCAACAGGGAAAGCTCTATCATAGTCCCGCCTCTGTTCGGCTTAAAAACTGAGGTCAGTTTGTTCGTTTCAACTATGATTTCATCATGACCGTCAAAGTCAAAATCAAACTTTTTAATTTCTATCTGTTTTTGTTCCACTTGACGAATCAATGACTCCGCCTCAACAAGGTGTGCATAAATTGCCTGTCTTATATGCGGAAGATACAGCCCTCCGAATACACCATGCCAATAGGGACAGTTACATTGAGCGGCATAGAGATTATCTTGAGCAGTTTTATAATTTTCAGAATCTTTATATTTGCTTTGTAACTTTTGTAATTTGTCGGAGATATACAGCATCTTTTTGTGCATCAGATTTACTTCTTCGTACTTTGTTAAAAAGCCACGCCAATGTCCACCACGAACAAACCGACCGAACGATTCTTGTTTGTCATTCTCTTTGAGAAAATGTTCAAACTTTTCATATTCGATAAACGGTTTTGGCGGAAGCGACCAGTGCAGCATTTCGGCATACGATGCCGACGGAAGATACGCCCGTCCAACAGGCTTCACTTCTGCCGCTTCTGATAGTGGTATTATTTCAAGCCAGTCCGAGTTTGCCAAAACAGCATCAAAGAAGTTTTGTAGCCATTTATCACGGTAACAATGTTCATACGTTTTCGGCCATGAACCGAATTTCTCACCGTCATCAGCATAGATAACCATACCGTTTGGGTTTTTATCCGCTAATTGTTTTAATTCTGTTATCAATTCCTCGACTGTACCGAACGGTATCAGATACCGCATCCGTTGTGAAATTGGTAAAAGTGTCAGCTCTTTCCCCTCAAACTCTGTCACAAACGGTCCTGTCAATTGGTCGGTATCAAACCCGGCATAAATAAAATGGGTATCATCGACAGGGATAAATTTAACTCCTGCATTGTGGAGGATTTTCGGAAGATGCGGCTCCCATATTCGTTCAGTAAGCCAGGCACCCTGAGACTTTGTTTGAAATCTATCTTGAATATATCCATCTAGTTTTTCTATCTGACCGTAAATATCATTTTCGGGAATAGAAACTAAAATAGGCTCATAGAAACCTCCGGTCATTAGCTCTATCTGTTTCGTGGTAACTAGTTTTTGTATCTGAGATATATGGTTCGGATAATGTTTTTCCTGCCAATCCCATAATATACCGGATTGATGTAGTGAAATACGAATATCAGGATATTTTTTCAGCAAATCTAAAAACGGTTTATATGCTTTTTGGTGTGATTCATCGAATACAAAATCGAAATTCCCGACCGGTTGATGATTGTGGAGCCCTATAGCAAGTTTGAATTTTTCCATTATTATGTTTCTATTCTAAATATCGAGTTTAAAGTTTTCTGATTCCATAAAATAACTATCGGAATGTAGATTTTATTCTTAATTATCTAAAGAATCATGAATAGAAAGATAGTTTTCATATCTATATTTTGAAACCGTCCCATTTTCGACAGCCTCTTTGACCGCACAACTCGGTTCATGAATATGAGCACAGGATGAAAATTTACAATCTCCTCGGTGTGTTTCAAACTCGGCATAATAATACGGTAAATCCTTTTTGTTCAACTCCCATAATCCCATCACTTTTAAGCCCGGTGAGTCGACAATAAATCCTCCGGTCGGAAGTTCGTACAGTTCTATCGAAGTTGTTGTATGCTGACCTTTATTATTATATGCCGATACTTTTTTTGTTTTCAGATTTAGCCCCGGATGCAGCTTGTTTAAAAGTGTTGATTTTCCGACACCTGAATGCCCCGCAAACAAAGTTCGATGGTCGGCAAGATGTTTTTTCAACTCATCAAGACCCTCACCCGATTCGGTCGATGTCAAAAAAAGTTCATATCCGAGTGATTTATAATCATGCATAATAGTTTCAAAATCCTTCGGTTTTTTCAAATCAGATCTATTTATCACTATTAACGGTATCATTTTCCCTATCTGAGCAGCGATAATAAATCGGTCGATTAATCCGGTCTTAAGCGGAGGTGAAGTTACCGATACTACAATACCTAAACGGTCAAGATTGGCGGCGATTATCTGTAGTTTATCTTCGATACCTTTTGACGGTCGACCGAATTTTGACCTTCTGGGAAGCACTTCTTCGATAATACCGCAATCTCTCTCGGTGTCGGAATATAGGACATCATCTCCGACCGCAACGGGAGTAGTCGATTGGGCATCAGATTTTACTTTTTGACGTACTTCGCACCTAATACGATTCCCGTCTTCCGAACGTACTTCAAATAATCTCGCCTTTGTAGCTACTACAATACCTTTTAGAAAATTACTAATATTGAAAGCTATAGTAGTATGCGGGTATTCACAAGCAGAATTAATTATTAGAATCTGAGACAGTAAAATATGCTAATAATTTATAAAAAATATCTGATTTTTTACTACCAAAACTATTTTTCCTCTCTTGCCTAAATAATTGAATTTTCGTATCCTATTTCCGATATATATAGTTAAAATAGGATAGGATAAATATGCTTGGAAATATAATCAAAAAGATGTTCGTAACTAAAGACGAACGAGATGTAAAAAAAATCCAGCCACTGGTAGATGAAATAAATGAACATTTTCACTCATTTGAAAATCTCACCGATGATGAACTGATTGCCAAAACTGATGAATTCAAAAAACGGCTCGCCGACGGCGAAACAGTAGAAGATATTCTACCTGAAGCATTTGCCGTTGTCAAAGAGGCATCCCGCCGCCATTGCGGAAAATCATGGCAAGTTTGTGATATCGAAATTGAGTGGAATATGGTGCATTTTGATGTACAACTTATCGGCGGTATCGCCCTGCATCAGGGCAAAATATCCGAAATGGCAACCGGTGAAGGTAAAACTCTGGTAGCAACCCTCCCGACATACCTTAATGCCTTAACTGGAAAAGGTGTTCATATTGTTACCGTCAATGATTATCTCGCCAGACGTGACTGTGAGTGGATGGGCAGAATATATGAATTTCTCGGTCTGACCGTCGGTGTTATTCAAAATCAAATGACAAACGCAGAACGAAAAGAAAAATACCAATGCGATGTTACATTTGGTACTGCCAACGAATTTGGTTTTGACTATCTTCGCGATAATATGGCACAAACTGCCGAAGACAGAGTACACCGTAATTATCATTATGCTATTATCGATGAGGTAGATTCTATCCTTATTGATGAAGCCCGTACTCCGCTTATCATATCCGGTACAGTAGAACATTCATCACATGACAGATACCGTCAGATGAAGCCGACTATTGATAATCTTGTTCGTAAACAAGCAATGCTTGTCAACGACATGATTAACAAAGCTGAAAAAATTATAGCAACAGAAGATGCTACAAACGAACAGCTTTTTGAGGCAGGAACTCTTTTACTGGCCGCAAACCGTGGTGCCCCAAAAAATAAAAAATTACTAAAAGTTCTTAAAGAAACCGGAATGAAAAAACTTCTGTCCGATGTCGAGGCAGATTATATCCGCGATAAAAAGTTGAATGAAATTGATGACCGTCTTTATTATTTCATCGACGAAAGAGAACATTCTATTGCTCTGACTGATTTAGGAACAGAACAACTGACTCCCGACGAACAAACACTTTTTGAAATCCCTGATATTTCGACCATGCTTTCTGAATTAGAAGGTGATGAATCGCTTTCAACCGAAGAACGTCAGAAAAAATCAGAAGAAATTTATAAAATGCATTCTGAAAAATCTGAAAAAGTCCATGCTATAAATCAATTGTTACTGGCATATTCTTTGTACGAAAAAGATTCCGAGTATGTTATCCAGGACGGTAAAGTGATGATTGTTGATGAATTCACCGGTCGTGTTCTGCCTGGTCGCAGATATTCAGACGGATTGCATCAGTCAATTGAAGCAAAAGAAAATGTACGAATTGAAGCAGAGACTCAAACACTTGCATCTATAACACTTCAAAACTTCTATCGTATGTATAACAAACTTGCCGGTATGACCGGTACCGCCGAAACAGAAGCTCAGGAATTTTTTGATATTTACAAAATGGATGTCATGGTTATTCCGGCAAATAAAACAATTATTCGTGATGATAAGGAAGACCAGATATATCGTACCCGTCGTGAAAAATATAATGCTATTGTTAAAGAGGTGCGTGAAAAAAATGAAATCGGCCAACCTGTTTTAGTTGGTACTGTTACTGTAGATGTATCCGAAACTCTTTCCCGTATGCTCAAAAGAGCCGGCATAAAACATAATGTGCTGAATGCAAAACAACATCAGTCTGAGGCAGAAATCGTTGCCAATGCAGGTCGTCGCGGGGGTGTCACTATCGCTACCAACATGGCCGGTCGTGGTACTGATATTCGACTCGGCGAGGGTGTTATTGAATTGGGCGGACTGCATATTGTCGGTACTGAACGACATGAATCACGCCGTATTGACCGTCAGCTTCGTGGTCGTGCAGGTCGTCAGGGTGACCCGGGTTCATCATTGTTTTTCCTCTCTTTAGAAGATGACCTCATGCGTTTATTCGGTGGTGATAAATTAGGCACTATAATGGATAAACTCGGTATTGAAGACGGTGAAGTTATCGCCCACAAAATGGTAACCTCGGCAATTGAACGGGCTCAGAAAAAAGTTGAAGCTCAGAATTACGCTATCAGAAAACATACTCTTGAATACGATGATGTTATGAACGTCCAGCGTAAATGGATTTATGAGCGTCGTCTGGCTGCTCTTGAAAGAGAATCTATCAAGGATGAAGTCGTTGAACTGATTGAAGAAGTTCTTGACAATATAATTGCAGAACATTGCCCCGAAAAAACATATCCTGAAGAATGGAACTTCAAAGGACTCTCTGAAGATTTAACAAAAATTTATCTTCTAAACGTACAGTTCAAAGAAGATGACTATCAAAAACTAACTCATGAATCACTCAAAGAGAACCTGCTTAACGCCGTCACACAAATTTATACCCATAAAGAAAATGCATACGGCGAAGAAGTCATGCGTCAGCTTGAACGGTATGCGGTGCTTTCGACTATCGACCAGCATTGGCGGGACCATCTGGCAGAAATTGAAGAACTCCGTTCCGGAATCGGATTGCGGTCATATCATGGTGCCTTAGGGAAACCTATTGATATTTACAAAAAAGAAGCGTTTGGTATTTTTGAACAGTTGATAACTTCTGTCGATAAGGAAATTGTCAATTTGGTCTATAAGCTACAAGTTAATATTCCCGAGGACCGTAAAAAAGATATCGCTATGAATGCCTCGCATAAAGATGCCTCCAACATGGGTTATGCCGCAGGACAGGCAGCACAAGGTCAGGGTGAGAATCCAATGGCTCAGGCATCACAGGCAGGTACACGAACAGCAACTATCAGACGTGACCATCCGAAAGTAGGACGGAACGATCCTTGTCCATGCGGTTCAGGCAAAAAATACAAAAAATGCCACGGTGCCGCCGGGTAGTTTTAAATGTCATTC
The DNA here is from genome assembly GCA_024276275.1 of Candidatus Zixiibacteriota bacterium. Classification (GTDB taxonomy): domain Bacteria; phylum Zixibacteria; class MSB-5A5; order GN15; family FEB-12; genus QQUK01. Next base: position 53,592 of record JAJRXM010000007.1, on the reverse strand, counting down.
CCGACTTAATCTGGAGCCAAGTATCATTATAGAGCAGGTCTTACTGAGACCTGCTTTTTTTACACACACCTCTAATTCTTTTTTATTAGAGCATACTTCGACTGCTCAGTATGACAGATTATAAGTTGTTGTCTTTCAAGTCGCCCTGAGCGGAGTCGAAGGGTCTTGAAAGACAAGTTGTACTTGTTCAACAAACCCTTTTATGAAGGTCTGGGATGTTTTTGTCTAATTCAAAATGGGTTCAGTCGCATATAAAACATCTTTTTTAGTCGTTTTTTACAGCTCTTTTTCGTTATAATTAAATCCCCCACAGAGGATTACAACAAAATGGCTTTGGTCTAAAAAATGGCTTAAAGCCATTTTTACTAATATTATTTGTAGTGATTTTGTACATAGATAAACTCTCTCTCTTTTTTTAGTTTCTCATGCATATAGTGATATAAAAATTAACTATGTTTGTGTAGAGAATTTGACTTTAAGTTGATAGATTTTAGCAAACTTTCATCATAACCTGTTCAATAATGGTTCACAATATTGTTAATTTTCTTCTTGACATAGTTCACAATTTTGTTACCTTGTCGATAGGTAAAATAAGGATATTTTATATATGAAAGAGATTAGATTTTACGAAGAAAATGGCAAGGCTCCAGTTCTTGACTGGATAATGAAATTTACGGATAAGGCTCAAATCAAGTGTTTAGGTCGAATAGAATTATTGAAAGAAAAAGGAAACAAATTACGTAGACCTTATACGGACTTAATAAGAGATAATATTTATGAACTAAGAATAATTTACTCGGGGAACCAGTACAGGATTTTATATTCATTTGATGGTATAGATATAATTGTTCTTACTCACAGTTTTTTAAAGAAAACGAAAACTGTACCTTCAAAAGACATAAACAAAGCGATTAAACGAATGGAGAAATACTTAAAAGACCCCGAGAAATATTCAAGTATAGAATAGGGTCGAATGTATCAAGATTTAAAAAAATAGCGATTAAAATAAGGGAATTATCAAGTGCATATTAAGAACAAAGAAAAAACAACAGATGCTGTTGCAATCCTTAAAAAGAGGATTACAAAAGGCAATCCAAAAAAACTTGCAAAGCTTGAAAAAGAGCTTGAACAAGAGCGAATGGCTTTACAAATCGGGCAGACAATTTATGACTTACGAAAAAAAGCTAAACTTACCCAGCAAGAACTTGCTGATATGGTAGGAACAAAAAAATCAGCTATCATCAGACTTGAGGATGCCGACTATGGCGGTCATTCAATTAGTATGCTTTTAAAAATAGCTGTTGCGGTTGGGACACGATTAGAGGTTAAGTTTGTAGGTAAGACTACTCGTAAGAAAACAACTAAGAAGAAAGTCAACGATAGAGCATATACACGAGTATAGATATTAACAAACAGCAGACGAGAGCTGCCTGTGAGTTACCAAGAAAAAATAACGTAGCGAGAAGGTTTTTCATGATTACACCTGAAGAATGCAAAAAATATTATCAATTTGAAGACAAGAAAAGATTAGATTTATTTACTAGTTTTACTAGAAATAATGAAGAGGATATTCCTTTAAAGTATTTAGATTTTGCAAAAAATGACTTAGGTTTAGGAGATAATGAGAATAACTGTATAAACGCTATATCTAATGCTAGAAGAGCAATGCATTCACACTTAGACATGTTGTTAGCTTTATATGGTTTTGAAGGTATGTCTGGTAATTTCCCTAAAAGAATTAACATAATCGAGCAGATTGGCTTAGTTAGCGGAAGAACATTGAAAAATCTAAATAAATTGAGGAATGTTGTTGAGCATGAATACCACACTCCAGAATACTCTGATGCAGAATTATTTGTTGATGTTGTAGAATTGTTTATACAAGCGACTCAATCAATTGTTATTGAAGCTAAGTACACAAAATTAATTGAGTTAAATGAAACCTTTACATGTCCTACTTGTAAAGGTTCTTTGTTAACTATTTATCTTTTCGGTTTTCTAGGTCAAGTATTGATAATATCTGAAGAATTTGTAAAAGACCTTAATGACTTTAGAAGTGAATTTTTTCTAAATTTGAAGACAAAGGAAAAAGAACTATTAAAGAAAAATAGTGTTAAAAATCTAAATGATAAAGAAAAGAAGAACTTGTTTTCTGATGTTTATAATCCTCTTATAATAAAAAATAGAGTCACTTATAAGAAAATTATTAAAAAGATAGATGAGCGTGATTCTTATTTAAAATGGTTAGAACTAATTAATTGTTAGTAAACAATTGAGCATAATTCGACAAACTCAAAGCTTGTCCGCCTATACGGGTTCAAAATGATATGTTATCTTGGATTCCGCGTTAAGAACGGAATAGAGTTCAAAAGAATTTTCAGTTTTCTAAACTGTGTTTAACATGAGATAGCCACTGAGATAAATCGCCTCGCAATGACTTCTAAGGAAATTTTTCAACGAACTCCTAAAGATATAGTAACGGCAACTGTTTTTGTCAGGTCTCGGGGAGACCTGACCTACGTAACTGTCTGACCTAAAAACTACTATAAGTTATATTGATAAGAAAACAACAATGTTGGATCCCAAATCAAGTTTGGGATGACATTTAAAAACCTTCGATAAGTTCAGTAAGACTTAATTATATCACTTCACTATACCGCGTTCGGAGCGTGCGATGAAGTCGAGTATAACTTGTACTTCAGGGATGACATCGGTATCGTTTGTTATTCTCTCTACTGCTTGAGTTGTGTTTAGTTTAGAACAGAAAAGAATTTTGAATGCGGTGTTAATAGAACGTACAGCCTCTTTGGTAAATCCGCGACGTTTGATACCGACAGAATTCATTCCGACTGTCTTAAGAGGATAGCCTCCTACTAAGGCATACGGAATAATATCCTGCTGTACCCGAAAGCCTCCGCCAATCATACAATGAGCACCTATCTTAACAAACTGATGAACCGGCACTAACCCACCCAGTATAGCATAATCTTCAATTTCTACATGACCCGCCAGATTGACAGAGTTTGCCATGATAACATTGTTACCAATCAGGCAATCATGAGCAACATGTGAGTACGCCATCAGCAGACAATTTTTACCGCATTCAGAACGATTATGATAGGTAGTACCTCGATTAAATGTTACATATTCACGGATAGTAGTACCGTCACCGACAATTGCTTTAGTTTTTTCACCGCCGAATTTTAAATCCTGCGGTACTGAACCGACTGCTGCACCATGGAAGACATTTACATTTTTACCGAGGACGGTTCCTTCGGCTAATAGAACCGATGATTTTATATCACAGTTATCACCGACAATAACACCGTCTTCAATAACAGTGAACGGACCTATTTTTACATTTTCACCAATCTCCGCTTTGGGAGATATGATTGCTGATTTGTGAATTTCACTCATTTATCTACCACCATTGCCATAAATTACGCACTCGCGACAAGTTTATCATCAACATACGCTTTTCCTGCCATTTTACAAATAGAGCGTTTTAATGATATCATTTCAAGTTCAAAACGTAATTGGTCTCCGGGGATTACCGGTTTACGGAATTTTGCTTTATCTATTGACATAAAATATACAACTTTATCATCAGGCTCTTCCACCGCATTCATCATAAGTACTCCACCCGCCTGTGCCATTGCCTCGATAATTAACACCCCAGGCATAATTGGATGTCCAGGGAAATGTCCATTAAAAAATGGTTCGTTGATAGTAACATTTTTCATAGCCATTACTCTTTTACCCGGGTCGAGGTCTAATATTCTATCTATAAGAAGCATCGGGTATCTGTGCGGAAGAAATTTAAAAATAGCATTGATATCAAACATATTTGCATTTGTGGAACCTAATTTTGCTGCGATTTTTTTCTTTTTGTATAAGTTCCTCATCCGTTTTGCCAAAGCAACATTTGCTTTATGACCGGAACGGGCAGCTAAAACATGACCTTTAAACGGAACCCCGATAAGCATCAGGTCGCCAAGTAAATCAAGTGTTTTGTGACGAACAGGTTCGTTATAAAACCTGAGAGGGATATCATTGATTATACCGGTTTCCCCGACAAAACATTTATCTTTTAAATCGAGTACTTTTCGAATACGGTCAACTTCGATTTGTCCTAAATCGGAATCATAGATAACTACCGCATTGTCAAGTCCGCCACCCTTAATCAGTCCGTTATCTTTAAGCATTTCTACTTCTGAAACAAAACAGAATGTTCTAGCGGGAGCAAATTCCTCGACAAATTCTTTTTCTAAATTCACAAGGGTCGTGTATTGTGTACCAAGTGCAGGATTTTTATAATCTATCATAAAAGTAATTCGTAAATCATCAGACGGTGCCACAACTAAGTCAACATCACGTTCCGATTCGGAGTACGCCATCGGTGTATCAATTTCTAGATAAAATTTATCGGCATCCTGATTTTCAATCTCTGCTTCAATCAGTTTATCAACATACGGTTTTGCCGACCCGTCGCATACAGGCGGTTCAATATTATTGAGTTCGACAATCATATTATCAATTTGAAGTCCTGCAAAAGCTGCCAAGACATGTTCGACGGTGTATACTTTTGCCTCACCTTTTTGTAATGTTGTTCCGCGTGAAATTTCAACTACGTGGTCAACATCTGCCTGCACCCACGGTTTATCGGCAATGTCAGATCTGACAAACCTGATACCGGTATCAGGCAAAGCCGGTTTAAATGTCATAGTACAGTTAACGCCGGTATGTAATCCTATTCCGCTAAGGGAAATTTCTTTTTTTATAGTTCTTTGTTTTTCGTACATAAGCCTCTGTCTTTAGTTACAGTGAATCTTCAAATTATACTGTATGAGAGGCTTGTACTCAAGCATTTTTTTTATTTGCACCATTGCAACAGCAAAACGGATGCATTTTACCGCATCCTTATGTCTCAAAATAGGTTCAAAAACAAGTCGCTAATTGCCTGTATAGGCAACTGTAAGGACAATATCGGAAGCATAATCACCACCGGTCTGTGAAACTGAGGGTAAAACAGTTCCGCCAATCCAGACCATTATAGTCGCTCCTGCTCCAATACGAAGAGTTACAAAATTGTTAGGGTCTAAAGTTGCGGTCGGAATTGTTTGACCTCCTCCGGTACCGTCATCATACGAGGCATCGGTGCTTGAAAAAGAAATTCTCATAAAAGCTACTGAATCAAGGGTTGTGAGTGAATCGGGCAGAGAAAAATCAAGGGTGACCTCGGCATTAGCAACGCCGGTAATTGTCCATTCACCTGCTGACCCGACTGTTGATCTGTCCACTACTTTATTGATTCCCGGAGTTACAGCACCAAATTGCAGATTATTTGAACCGACAACCGAAAGTGATGAGACCACGGTGGCCAGAGCCTGAATTGTACCATATTCCTGAGCATCTGCTGTCGGTGCTGAAATGGAAATACAGAGCAGCAAGCCCAAAATAATTTTAAAGAGATTTTGAAACATATTATTCTCCTGCTTCTCAAACTGTTCATTTCGTTCTGAAACAATGAAAGTGCAAGAGTAATGCCGACATCAAAAAGTAGCTGTATCTTATTGAGTAACAACCTGATACGATAATCACACACAAAGCAAAAAGTTTTAAAATGTATGGTCTGTTTCAGTTTATATAGCATTCTCCCAATACATCATGATTCATCATATTTTCATTCTGAAACAGTAAGGTATTTCCCCTTCATTCCGATATAAATAACAGACAGAAGCTGTGCAATTATTATACAGCTTCAAAAATTGTAATTGAAGGATGAATTATTATGTTTAAGCATATTGGATATGCCGTAACAATATTGATTCTTGTCGCATCTCTGGCTCAAACAGTACAATCCCAAACAATCATTTGGGAAACGAATTTGGGCGGAATGTTAAATGAGATGGGAAACAGCTGTCAGGTTATGCCGGACAGTTCAATTATAATTATCGGTTCTACCTACTCTTTTGGTTTTGGTCTTTCAGATATTTATTTAATTAAAACAGATAATCTCGGTTCGCCTGTTTGGACAAGACAATACGGTGGAGACTCAACTGATTTTGGATATGATGTACAGGTAACTTCAGATGGCGGATTTATTATAGTCGGAAGTACAAAATCGAATACGACTTCAAAACAAGTCTATCTTATTAAAACAGATTCTGCAGGAACTGTCGAATGGGAAAAAACATTCGGCGGTAGCGGAAATGAAGAAGGTCAGTCGGTTCGCCAGACATCGGATAAAGGATATATCATAGGCGGCACAACAAATTCCATCGGTAACGGATTTACCGATATGTATTTATGCAAAACAGATTAATTAGGTAATCTTGAATGGGAAAAAGCATTCGGTGGTGCCGGCGGTGAGTCAGGTTTTGCAGCACGACAAACAGCTGATTCGGGATATATACTTATCGGTTCGACCGGTTCTTATGGTGTCGGCTATAGTTCTATTTATGTTGTACGGACAAACTCTGCCGGGGATTCTTTATGGACAAATACCTACGGCGGTAACCGGGCAGATTTTGGTTACTCGGTTGAACTTACTGCTGACGGTGGGTTTATCTTTGTCGGAGCAACAGCATCGTATGGCAACGGCGAATCAGACGCATACTTAATCAAGACTAATCCGACAGGACTGTTAGAGTGGGAACAAACGTATGGCGGATCTAATGATGACCGTGGATATACAGTAAAAGAACTAGCCTCGGGCAATTTTGTTCTTTCGGGAAAAACGGAATCATTCTCCAGCAACATTGAGGCATATTTAGTAATGACAAACCCTATCGGAGGTACTGTTTGGGCATCTAATTTTGGCGGTTCAAAATCTGATGAGGCACAGTCTGTGGCTATAGATGCCAATCAAGATATTATTGTTGTCGGGAAATCCTTTTCCTATTCATCGGGCGGTTCTGATGTCTATCTGTTTAAGGTTCTCGGTAATCAGGCAACTGATATAAATGAATTTATCATATCGGACTATCTTCCGGAAGGATTTGCTTTGAGTCAGAACTATCCGAACCCTTTTAATATGTCTACTGTAGTTGAATACTCGGTACCTTTTCGGACTGATGTTTCATTGACAATTTACAATGTGCTGGGACAGACAGTTTCACAATGGAGTGCATCGGCACTGCCGGCAGGGAACTATCGATATGAATGGGACGGCAAAAACGAACAAGGTTCTGATATAGCATCGGGTATTTATTTGTACCGATTGCAGACAGGAGCTTTTTCACAAACGAAAAAAATGCTGCTTTTGAAATAATATATTCTTTTTAAATTTACACACTGCTCGAAACAAAAGGCGGAGTCATTGACGACTCCGTTTTTTTTATTGTGGGAAAATTAGATATATAATCTTTTTTCTACTTCTCAGTAAGCATAGAATTCAAAATTAATGATGTAAAAAAACACATCTAAAGATTATTCAATATCTCTTTAACAGGTAAATAGATTTTTCCTGTTTGTGCAGCAAATTTTCTTTTTCTAGTTAATAGTGTAGGTAAATCAATCCTACCATCGAGAACAAAGAATAAATCTTCACCGTCCATTAAAATTATTTTAGGTGTTGAATTCGATCGTTTCAAAATTACATTTTCTGTAAATCCATTAATTGAAAGAAACAAGCCTAAAGTATTATCTAATTTATCAGTAATTTTAACATGAAAGTTATTAAGATATTTTGGCTGTATTCTCTGTTTATGCCATTTAGCTTCAAATAAATATTCAGTACCTTCATATGTAAATGCACCATCTATCTCTTCACCTTTTAACTTAAATGATGCCTTAGCATCAATATCATAAAAATCAAACATTTTTTTCATGAAAGACTCTAACAATTTCCCTCGCTTACGAGGATTTTCTTCAGCTATTAAAAGAATATATTCCTCTTTTAATTCTTCTATTTTTTTTGATAACTCTTTTTTAGTAGCGAGGTTTGTAATAAACTTTTCTTTATTCAATTTTTTTCGTTCTTTATCTTCTACAAGATTTTGAAAAGGTTTGAACAATTTTTTAAGAGCCAATACAGATTTTTTAGCATTCCCCGATTTTAGTTGACCATCTTCTAGCTTTTCTAAATGAGAATAATCAGTAATTTCAAGAACATCAATTATTAACTGAAGAATATGAGTTTGATATTTATCTTCATCACTAATCAAAAATTCTATTAGTACATTAACGCTAACTCTTTTTGGCTGACTCCAATCTAATTTTAAAACTATGGATGAATCACGAAGACTATTAATTAGAAACGATTTTAATCCAGCTTTATACCAATATATCTGAGCAAGAGCTTCTTTTAAAGAATTTATTATAGCGGGTGAGAGTTGCTGTTTTTTCATATTAATATATTATCGTAATATTTACCTTGAATGTCAATTTTAAAGATGAGATTGCCACGTCACTCTGTTCCTCGCAATGACTGCTGTGAGTTTTACTTTTTTTAGTGGACTACTAGACAGCCCTCGTCTGCCACTTTCTCACAATTTATCTACACAATCCAAGTAATTATATTCTGTCCCCTGTTATATATGATTATAAATTTCTTGCTAATACAAATAGTTTTGTCGGGTTTCTCTCAATTATATTTTTATGGAATCGGAACCACGACCTACATCAGACAACGCTTGCAGAAAAATAAATGAACTACAAAAAACTAAATTTGTACGAAACAAACCCATTTTGCTGTAACGTTATGTGATAGATATAATTGAAAGGAAAAAGTTGTTTTTCGCACTAAGTTTGTTTGTTCTTGAACTTAACACTCACATAAAAATACTTGACGGATTTAAGAAAAACGTCTATAATACATGTATCATTATAGAATAATGAGTCTTATTTCTTTTTTCACTCAACTTGACTTAACAACATGATTTAATAAAAATAAAGGATGATTTTTATAACAAATTGTTAAAGGATTAAAAAAAACTTCAATCAATTCGGAGAAAATTATGTCCTTCAACAACCGTTCAAGAAATTATTTTATTTCTTTCCTTTTTATTATTTTTCTTATCCCCTCTCTTATTCAATCACAAGTCAGCCTGACCGTCAGCAATACATCCGGAAAACTTGGTGAAAAATTAATACCGCTGGATATCAAAATTTCGAATCTTGCTGATACTATCGCAGCATTTCAAATCTGGCTCCAACTTGACCGACCTGATTTAGTCAAATTTCAAGAGGGAGCTGTTCTTGCAAGATATCATTATGATACCTCAAGTTTTATTATGCCGTCCTGGTCTGCCGATATAAGATCCTTGGGAGCGACCGGACATGATATATTAATTACAAGTGGTTCTTTTACTCCTCCCTTTATTATTCCCCCGCAGAATGATTCGCTTCTGATACGGTTATATCTTGAAGTTGTAGACAGTTTGGTTGTTCCTCCAACAGATTCAATTGTTAATATCCATATTGAAACTGCTTTTATTGATAATTTTTCATTTACCGATCCTTTCGGCCAATCCGTCGGAATTACTCTAGTAGAATATACTGATTCAACCTGTTATGAATGTACTCAATGGGTTAATGATACTTGTTTGAGTTGGCAAAAAGTATTTCGAGTTGTTGGCCAACCAATTGATACATCGCTTTGTGATTCACTTGCAATTTTCCTTGATACGATGGCAATACTTGACTCTACTTTTTGGCAATTCACATATGGGACTTTTACGCTGTTACCTGACTGTGGGTATACTAACGGTGATTTTGATATAGGCAGTTTGGTTTCTTTAGTAGCTTATATGTTTTCAGGCGGTGCTACAAAAACGCTTGGCGAAGCTGACTATAACTGTGATTGTACAATTGATATTTCTGATTTAATAGGTTTTGTCGGTTTTATGTTCAACGGCGGAGCATCACCCGGATGTACAACGCAATAGATTTAAAGCAAAAGTAATAATAACAGAACAATAAATATGTTTCTATAAAGTTGCTTAGTTTTAGGGTCTGAGTGAGTATAGTGTTTTCTATGCTACTGCGGACGGTTGTTCGAGCATGCCGTCTTTGAGCCTTATAATTCTTTCGGTTTTATCCGCAAGAGACATATCATGAGTTATCATTACAACTGTTTTTCCCATATTATGCAGCTCATCAAATATTTTTACGATAGCCCTACCCGATGCGGAGTCTAGGTTTCCGGTCGGTTCATCGGCTAAAATAATATCCGGGTCATTTGCCAAGGCTCGTGCTATCGCAACCCGTTGCATTTCCCCACCGGACATTTCTGTCGGTCTGTTATTTACTTTATCGGCAAGTCCGACTTTGTTTAAAAGTTCTATAATACGGTCTTTTCTTTTTTTACCGTTTGTTTTAGCAAACAAAAGAGGTACTTCAATATTTTCATAAGCTGTTGCATAGGGTAACAAATTAAACGCCTGAAAAACAAACCCGATTTGTTTGTTTCGAATATCAGCCAGTTGGTTTGAAGTCATTTTCGCAATCTCTTGTCCGTCGAGCAAAAAGTCACCTGCAGTTTGAATATCCAAACATCCGATAATATTCATCATAGTTGATTTACCCGAACCGGACGGTCCTACAATAGAAACATATTCACCTTTTTTAATATGTAAGTCGACACCTTTGAGTGCTTTGAATTTTACCGCACCGGTTAGATATTCTTTTTCGATATTTGTCATGCGTATCATTTTATATATTTTCCTCTCTTATTCGTACCTAAGTGATTCAACCGGCGAAACCGATGATGCTTTTATGGCAGGGAACAAACCTGATATAACACCCATTACTCCAAGAATTGAAATAACAATAATACCTATTTCAAGTGATATAGTAGGCCGTCCCATAAATTCAAGCACGTCGCTTTCAATCGGAATTCGTTTGAATGTTTCGGTGAGAATATAACTGAAAGACATTCCTCCGAAACCGCCTATAAATGTTATCATAAGTGCTTCAAGTAAAAACTGCATCATGATATAAGAACGTCTGGCACCCATTGCCATTTTGATACCTATTTCTCTTGTTCTTTTTTTGATAGAAACATACATAATGTTTGCAACACCAACACCGGCAATTAAAAGAGTTAAACCTCCGATAAACCCAAAGAACATATTAAATCCAAGCATCATATTATTGAACTCTTTAGCTCCTGCAATGGTGTCCCAAATTGAAAGGGCTCTATCGTCGGTCGGATCAAATTTATATTTTCCTGAAAAAGATGCAAAAATTAGTTTTTCTATTGCTTTAGAATCAGAACCGGGAGGAAGCTTGACCACTAAATTATCTAAGTACGGGTCACTATATGTTGCCTTAAATGTTGTGAGCGGAATAATTATTTTATCGGCATCCATACCGCTATAGTTACCCATTGAGTTTTTTTCTTTCATTACTCCGATAACAGTATACGGCATTGCATTCATCATGATAGTTTTACCGATAGGATCTTCATCTTTAAAAATCCTTGTGCTGACATCCCATCCTAAGAAGGCTACTCTCCGTTTGAGCTTAACATCCAAATCGTTTACCATTCGCCCGCCAAACTCGGGGATAAAGTTTCTCAGCTCTTCGTAGTTTGCTGTTACACCGTTGACATGTTCTGAAAGGACAACATCGTTATATGTTACTCTAATCCCCCATCTATCGTACTCGCCGCCTACATCTAAAATTTCAGGAACTGTTTGTTTGAGATGGTTAATACTTTCGGGGTAGAACCAAATTTTGCGTCCTTTACCCATACCTTTGAACGGTTTGGAAGTTTGTCCTCCCCATATAACCATGATATTACTGCCCATCCCTCTTTGATTCAAGCTCAATTGGTTTTGCAGTCCTGCTCCGAAACCTAAGAGGAGCATGATTGAAAAAGTCCCCCACGCTAAAGCAAATAGTGTAAGAGCAATTCTTGTTTTCTGTTTTCGAAAATCTCTTATGAAAACATTATATATAACTGAAATATTCATTCTGATTCCTTAGAACAGTTTAAGTGCCTGTACCGGTTGTAAATTGGCAGCTCTTTTTGCAGGGAAATATCCTGCTATCAGAGAGACAATTCCTAAAATACAGGTAATTAAAATTCCGCCAAAAACATTTATTCGAGGTATACCGATATACTCTTCAAGTTGCAGCATCGGGAAAACTGCTACAATGCCCCATGCAAAAAGAAATCCTAAGACCCCACCTGAAAAAGTTATAAGTATTGTCTCAAAGACAAACTGAAACATGATAAAACTTTTCTTGGCACCCAGTGCCATTTTGATACCGATTTCTTTGGTACGTTCTTCTAAAACAACATACATAATATTTGAGACTCCGATTGCTCCGGTTATCAACGTAGCAATTCCGATTCCGACTAAGAATCCTGAAAAGGCAGTAAAAAATGTTTTTAAGAATGCAAAACCTTTTGTCGTATCCCACACTGAGAGAGCCTCACGGTCGGATGGATCGAATTTATATTTAGCTCCCAAAATTTCATAAATTTCTTTTCGAGCGATTTCCATAGTAGTTGTTTTTTTTGCCTGAGCTACAAAATTATTCATATATCTGTTTTAGTACATAGTTTGAAAAGTTGATGAAGGGATACAACCTTTGCGACTATCACGACCGCTGTAAGAACTATCTTGCTTTTTGCTTTTCATGACACCGATAACGGTAAACGGCATCCCGTTGACTCAAATTCTTTTACCGACAGCATCTTCCTCTTCACCGAATAAATCAATTTTTAAAAGATTACCGATAAATATGACTCTTCGTTTTTCGTCTATATCTCTATCGTTAATAAACCGAGAACCGTAATCGGGAATTACATTTCTCATTTCACCAAACTCCGGCCAAACTCCGGCTATTTGTCTGATGGTAGATTGTTTTTTGTATTTAAGATTCACGTTCCAACGACTGAATTCGGGTGAGATTCTTTCTACTAATTGTGATTTTTGTTTTATAAGCCTGACATCATCTTGAGTCGGACGTACACGACGACCTTTCGGCAGACCGGCATATTCTTTTGATGTAATACCGGGCCAGAAGATAGCGATATTTTCACCCATTCCGATTTGTGATTTTAATTGTGCTTCTGAAAGACCTTTACCAAATGCAAATAGCAAAACAATTGAACAGGTACCCCAGAAGATACCGAACATTGTCATCGCAGAGCGAAGTTTCTGACGGCGAAGGTCATTAAGAAATTGTTTTATAGTTACAAAAGGAAGCATCTATTTTTATCCCTTAGTTAGTCTGAAATTGAAATTTCTTTAGGTGGACGTTCAACAATCAGTTCGCCTTCTAAAACACCCTCTATAATCTCAATTTTGATTCCATCGGAAAGACCTGTTTTAACTTCCCGTTCGGAAACAACTTTTAGAGAGTCCTGTACTTCGACAAATTGTAAAGAATCTCTGGAAATCAAAAGACGTTCGGGAATTAAAAGTATATTTTCTTTTTTTCTAATAATAACATCAGCATTGGCAGAATATCCGGCACGAAGTCGGGATGCTCCTGATTGATCAATTTCGATTTCAACAGCAAACATAGTGGAGCCTTCTTCTTTGTGTGCTTTTGGAGAAATTTTTGTAAGTTTACCTTCAATTTTTTCTTCAGATGTCAAGGCACCAATTTCAATTTCTGTCGGCATACCGATAAAAAGTTTACCAACATCTATTTCATCAACATTCCCTTTAAAAATGAGATCATCCATTTTGGCAATTGTCATCAATGCGGTACCTGCTTGGTACGAAGTAAGCGGAACAACCGGGTCACCCTCTTCAACCATCCGAGACAAAACTGTTCCTGCGACGGTTGAATAGATTACATTTGATGCGGTGTTATCTTTTTTATTTGTTTTACCTGATTGAATAAGTGAAAGTTTTTCTTTGGCAAGTTCTAAGCGTAAGCGTGATTCCTCGCAAAATGCTTCTTTGGAATCATAATCCTGTGGAGCAATAAATTTTTGTTCTTGTAATCTTTTTACTCGAATGAATTCTTTTTCGGCATTGTCAAAAGTAACCTGTCGGATTTCTACTTCTCGTTTTGCCTGCGTCAGTTCAATCGGAGTCGGGTCGGGTGCAATTTCAAACAGAGGGTCACCGATACGAACCAAATCGCCGATATCAACATAATTCTTTTTTACAATACCGGGGATTTTTGATTTAACAGAAATTTCTTTTCGTGGGTCTATCTTACCGACTGCCAATGCTTTATCTATTATAGCACCTTTTTCGACAGGAAAGGTTTTATAAGCTTCTTCTTTTTTTGCCGACCCATCTATTGCAAAAAAGAGAACGGCTGAACTCATGGCTACGAACAACAGAATTAACGAAATTTTTTTTATCATAACAGTAAACTCCTTAACGCAGGCATTTTTGTTTTATCAGTAGTTTGTAGTTACGTTAGTAAGTGTGAATTAGTTTCGGAAAATTTGGGATGAGTGGAAAAAGTCGAAATTTAACGCAATACGAATAATTATACGGTTATGGTGCAGGTGGTTATGGGATATTAGTTTGTTTGTCAATTTTAAAGATGAGATTGTAACGTCCGCTAAGCAGACTCGCAATTGACAGTTGTTATAATGATGATGAACATACTTCGACTCCGCTCAGTATGACATATAACTGTCCATTTAATCCATTCTGTAGAAGAGAAACATTATATACAAAAAGCCCGCCGGTTATGCAACGGGCTTTTTTTCACAAGGAAAGCATGGGTTGAAAAAATTTACTGGATTCTAGCCTTCGCTAGAATGACATTATTGAGCATACTTCGACAAGCGTAGTATAATTTATTTTATGAACAGCCTGAGGTTGCTCCGCATGTATCACATTTTAAACAGGTGCCGTTCCGAACCATGGTAAACTGTCCACAGTCTGAACACATATCACCCTCGTAACCTTTTAGTCTGGCTTCTCTAATTTCTTCAAAGAGTTTTTGTCCTCTGTCATCTGCGATTTTTTTTCCTGTCGCTGATGCAACACCAAGGGACGCCGCGGTCTTTGCAGTGTCTTGAGTCGCAATCTTAGACTCCATCTGGTTACCATCTGTTATTTCTCCTGTTTCACTTTTATATGAAATTCCATTTTCATTATCTTGTGTAGTAGGACTATCGGGCTGTACAATTTTATTGATTCTTGAAATATGCGTAGTTTGAATATCAGATTTTTTACGAACACCTGTTTGCGCATTACCCGAAGTTGATTTCTGATGTTCTTCTTCGACAAATTCCATAGTCTCATCAGACGGTTTACCAATAGTATCACCGAGTAAATCTTCCTCTGAAACATGGGCAAGATCATTTCGACCGAGATACGTTATAGCAAGCTCGCGGAAAATATAGTCAATAATCGAAGTAGCCATTTTAATAGATTTGTTACCGGTTACCATTCCGTTCGGTTCAAACCTACTAAATAAAAATGCTTCGACATATTCCTCAAGCGGTACACCATGTTGGAGTCCAAGCGATACTGCAATTGCAAATGAGTTCATCATTGAACGAAAAGCGGCACCTTCACGATGCATATCGAGGAAAATTTCTCCCAGAGTTCCGTCGGAATAATCACCGGTACGAAGATACAACTTATGTCCACCGACAACAGCCTTTTGTGTATAGCCTGCCCGTCGGTTCGGCATTTTTCTCCGTTTGGCAATATA
Organism: Candidatus Zixiibacteriota bacterium; assembly: GCA_024276275.1. Classification (GTDB taxonomy): domain Bacteria; phylum Zixibacteria; class MSB-5A5; order GN15; family FEB-12; genus QQUK01. Next base: position 37,995 of record JAJRXM010000007.1, on the reverse strand, counting down.
ACGATATATAACTTTTTGTGCCATTTTCTCAGAGACGTTTGAAACTGTCAACGGTTCATCATCAACATCATCGTCATCAAACAAAGCAGCATTTAACGGTTGACTGAGTTTTGACCCGTCACGATATAATGCAATCGCTTTTGTCATAGTTTCCCATGACATGCGGTAAGCTTTTTTGACATCATCAATCGATGCTTCGGCAGGCATATTAATAGTTTTCGAAATCGCACCGGAAATAAACGGCTGAGCAGCCGCCATCATACGAATATGAGATTCAAATTTAATAAACCGTTTGCCTTTTTTTCCGCACTTATTAGCACAGTCAAAAATCGGAAGGTCTTTATTTTTTATATGAGGGGCTCCCTCGATAGTCATAGTACCGCAGACATATTCGTTGGCTACCTCTATTTGTTCTTTTGTAAATCCTAATTCTGCTAAGAGATTAAAACTCCAATCATCATAGCTGTCTTCGGAAAAACCTAAAGTATCTTTTAAAAATTCTTCGCCCAAAGTAAATTTGTTAAAGACAAATGAAATATCAAATGCATTGGCAAGTTGTTCTTCAAGACTCTCAATCTCTTCATCACCGAACCCTTTTGCCTGTAGAGATTCATGATTAATAAACGGTGCTTGTTTGAGAGTTTTATGACCGGTTGCATATAAAATAATTTCTTCAATCTCTTGTTCGGTGTAACCTATTTTTTGTAAGGCTACAGGAACGGAGTTGTTAATAATTTTAAAATATCCGCCGCCTGCCAATTTTTTGAACTTTACTAATGAAAAATCAGGTTCGATACCGGTCGTGTCGCAATCCATCAATAGTCCGATTGTCCCTGTTGGAGCAATAACTGTTGATTGAGCATTACGGTAACCGTAAACTTCGCCTAGTTCAACGGCGTTATCCCAAATTTTTCTAACTTTTGTTACTAAATTTTCAGGAATATAATTTGGATTGATTCCGGTCGGTTTGACCGTTAAATCTTCATATTCAGATTTGTCTGCGTTATAGGCAGCCCGTCGATGATTCCGCATTACTTTAAGCATAGCATCACGGTTTCTATAGAAGGCCGGGAATGCACCAAGTTCTTTGGACATCTCGGCAGAAGTTACATACGATTCGCCTGTTAAAAGTCCGGCGAGAACACCGCACCAAGAATATGCTTCCGATGAATCATACGGAATCCCCATACGCATAAGCAGGGTACCGAGATTGGCATAGCCTAAACCGAGTGTGCGGTAGTCATACGATTTTTGAGCGATAGGTTTTGACGGGAACGATGCCATCAAGACTGAAACTTCAAGAACAATAGTCCAAATACGGATTGCATGAAGATAACCGTCAACATCAAAAGAACCGTCGTCTTTTAAAAATTTAATTAAATTTATAGATGCCAAGTTACAAGCGGTATCATCTAAGAACATATATTCAGAACAAGGGTTGGATGCGTTGATATTACCGTCTGTCGGACAAGTATGCCATTCATTGATAGTAGTATCATACTGTACTCCCGGATCGGCACATGACCATGCAGAGTGACAGATTTTATCGAACATTTCAGAGGCAGGAATTTCTTGGGCAACCGAACCGTCTGTACGGTTTTTCAATTCCCAGTTTTCGCCATTGTTCAGTTTTTCGAAAAACTCATTCGGTATACGAACCGAGTTGTTTGAGTTTTGACCGGAAACCGTTAAGTATGCTTCTGAATCCCAGTTTGTATCTAAATCAATAAAATTAATTTCGCCGATACCGTGTGAAGCTAAATCGAGAACTTTTTTGATATACGATTGCGGAACCATCAACTGTTTTGCGGTTCGCAAGGCAGATTTTAGTTTACTGTTTTTTTCGGGATTGGTCTCATATACCGAATTCCCGTTATCACCTGAAATACGGGCGGTATCAAATATGTTTTTGAGTTGTTGTTTGATTACTTTAGAGCCTGTTACCAATGCGGCAACTTTTTGTTCTTCGATAACTTTCCAATCAATAAATTCTAAAATATCAGGATGGTCTAAATCAAGACAGACCATTTTTGCGGCACGTCTTGTTGTACCTCCTGATTTAATGGCGCCGGCTGCGCGATCTCCAATGCGCAAGAACGACATCAGCCCTGATGAATTGCCGCCGCCTGATAAAGGTTCTTTCGAACCTCTAATTTGTGAAAAGTTAGAACCGGTTCCCGACCCATATTTAAAGAGTCGTGCTTCCCGAACCCACAAATCCATAATGCCGCCTTCGTTTACTAAATCATCAGCTACGGACTGAATAAAACAGGCATGAGGTTGCGGATGTTCATAGGCGTTTTTGGCTTGTTGTAAAGTGTGTGATTCCGGGTCTACAAAATAATGTCCTTGAGAAACACCGGAGATACCGTAGGCATAATGCAGTCCGGTATTAAACCATTGTGGTGAATTTGGAGCAGCAATTTGTGATGCGAGCATATAGACCAGTTCATCATAAAATATTTGGGCATCATCTTCGGTTTCAAAGTAGTTATGATTTTCTCCCCAATGTCTCCAGCAACCGGCTAAACGATGAAATATTTGTTTAGCATCGGTTTCACCGCCGGTTTTTTGGTTACCGTCTTCATCAAGTATCGGTTTTCCCTTTTCATCAAAAAGAGGAACTCCTGCTTTGCGAAAATACTTTTGCGCCAAAATATCAATTGCGACCTGAGTCCAATTTTCGGGTACTTCGATATCTTCGAGCAAAAATACAGTCGAGCCGTCCGGATTTTTAATTTCGGATTTTCTTTTGACAAAGTTTATTCGACTATATGGCGATTCACCTTCTCGAGTGAAAAAGCGCTGTAATTTCAATATATACCTCCTGTTACCTGCTGTAAAACTACACTATCCTTTGTGTGTTTTAACGATTCTACGTTTTTTTCCTTAAAAGTTGCAACTGAGGGTACGAAAACTTAGGCATCCCATCCTCTCTCAGTGAACACAATATATAGTGGTTCAACTTTGTCAAACCACTAAAAATTGTATTATTTTAAGATTTTTCGTATACTCTTGTAGGATAATAAGCTATGAAAATCGTAGGTGAGTAGCTTTTATGCAAGATACCGAACCGACAGCATATTCAGTTTTTTAGTTTCCGTATCTTATTGTTGTTCTATACTTTATGACGAGTCGTTTTTTTAACCTGTTTTCAACACAAAGAGAGTGTAAAACAGCGATTGCTTATTTTGTTGCCTATCATCATGTTACAAAGGTAAGCACATGTTGTAAACATTTTATCCACATAAATTGTGGAAAATTCAATGGAAATAATTAATTAATAACTATAATAACTCCTTTTGTACGATAGGTATTAATTAAAAAGTAAATAGGATTTTTCGAGTCAGGAATTTTTAAGTAAGTCATGGACAACCAATACGTTCGGTTCAATATAGAGTCCTTGATTTATTCCCTTGTCAATTTTAATAGGTATTAGAGCACCTTTGACTGTATAGATACCGCTTTCAGGAAATTTTAATCCTGCCCACTCTTCCCATTCATCTATAGTTCCGGATATTCTCATCGCTTCGTGACAAACCTTGATAACTTTACCGCCGATAGATTCATGTACCCGCAGCCATGCATCAAATTGTTTTCCGTCGGCATTTTTCCAATTAATGTACTCTTCAATCGGTATAATAGGATATAAAGTTTTCAAATTGGGACGAACAGGTGCAATAAGATGTGAAAAGTTTTTGTTCATACCTATCTTACGCATCTCTTGCAATACAAGCGAGCTGATGCCTTTCCCCAAGTAATTAGGTGTAATAACAATAGCAAGAGCTGACATTATATTGGGTGTGATATTATTATTAAAATCATCCACGCCTTTTTGAAGAATCCAATCCCATCCTGCTTGCGTAAATTTTTCAAAATCTTCATTGTATGAAAGCGGAATTGAATTTGCAATAGCTACTATTTCGTCATTCTCTTTGTCTTTTAATATAAATTGATGTTCAGGAAAGTATTCATATAGTTTTGACCAATTTTTATTGGCAACCGAATCGTGCAGCATAAACTGGGGCCATGCTTTTTCAGTTAACGGATCGGTTAGCTCTAGCTGATTCGGTTGGTCAGATGCGAAGATTGTATTGTATGAAAACATTCTGTTGCCTTTCAGAAATGATTGATTGGTAAAGCAGTAAGAAAATAGTGTATTATAACGTAATTGCAATTGAATTTTCCTCTTGACAAAATGTTGATTATATGGTATTATTTTAGTGCAATCGGAAAGTGTTACTCTTTCTGTGGATTACCTAATATCGTCCACCCAGGCAGACCGCAATCTGCTTGGGTTTTTTTTGCCTTTTTTTAACAAACATCATCATTCCTCCCTTTATCTTACTGTATAAGAGCTAGTTACATATCTCAATCCTCTTTTGTTCATCTTTCAGTATAATTCTCTTGACAATACTAATAATACCGACTATACTCTCATCTATACCTAAATGAAAATGAATTTCATTTTCATTACGTGAATTCAATAAAGGAGATTTAATATGTTTCAAAAGTTAATGCTAATAGCCCTTATAATAGTTATAGCTGTACCATCGGTACAGGCCGACCGAAGAAAATATGCCTGGGCATATCAGACACATATAATTGCCCCAGATGCGACCGAATTTGAATTTTATCAAACCGGAAAACAAAACAGCGGTAAATCTGACGAGTGGGAATATCGTTTTGAGATTGAACAGGGTATCAGCCCAAAATTTGATTTTTCTGTCTATCAATTTTTTACACAAACAGAAGGTTCACCTATTAAGTGGGATGCGTTCCAGTTCAGAGGTCGTTATCGCTTTGGATTAGCTGGGGAAGTTCCATTTGACCCGGTATTCTATATTGAATACAAACGGAAACTTGAGAACAAAAGTAGTCAGAATAAAATAGAGACAAAATTATTGGTCGGTAAAGATTTCAATAAACTAAACATTTCTATTAATCCGGTACACGAATATCTCTGGGCAGATGGATATGCTTCATATCAGGAACTTGGTCTTGATTTTGGACTATCGTATGCTCCGACTTTTAAATTTTCATTTGGATTTGAATCGGTATCCCGTCAATACTTTTACTCTGATAATTCTTTAGACAATAAGTTTAAATCTTCTATCGGTCCGACAATCTCTTATGCTACCGGTCATACATATTATACATTCGGTCTTCTGTTTGGGCTAAATGATAAATCGGATGACACCCAGTTTCGTCTGTTGATGGGAGTAGGACTCTAATGTTACGTCTTTCTCTTCTGTTACTTTGTGTAATTGTATTTACGTCTTGTCAAAAAAAGAATACCTCCGGTGAAATGCGTTCACCCGGCGAGATTGCATTTAAGGCGAATTGTCAAACTTGCCATATACTCCCAAAAGCAACGATGAAAATAGATGCCGAGTGGCCGTATTTCGTTGGCAGATATGGAGAAAAAGCAAAATTATCCGAGGAAAAAAAAGCTGATATAATAGCATATTTGACTTCACATAATTAGCAATACACATGACAACGGTGACCTGTTAGACAACAGCTTGACACTCTTTGATTCTGTCTGTACCTTGTCAACCGATGAATACACCGAACAAACTGACCATATTACGCATAATAATTGCTCCTATTTTCATTTATTTTTTTGTAATAGAAGATTTTTTTATGCGTCTTATTGCTATGTCTTTGTTTGTCATCGCCGCCTTGACAGATATGGCAGACGGTTATTATGCCCGTAAATACGGCATAATAACAGGTTTCGGCAAATTTATGGACCCTCTTGCTGACAAAATTCTGGTCGCGGCAGCATTGATTTCTTTTATATCTCTCGGCTATGTGACCGCCCTTCCGGTCTTTTTGATAATCGGCCGTGAATTCTCAATTACCGGACTTCGTTTACTTGCGGCTTATCGCGGTGTTGTTATCTCGCCTACTTTTTGGGCTAAAACAAAAACATTTTTACAGCTTTCTCTTGTCGGTTTGATGCTGACATACATAACTCTGATGGACGGGCTAGCATATTACAATTCGCCTGTTTTTGAATCTTTACAATTTGATTATCGTTTCTATTTTAATATAGCTATGTGGCTTACTGCCGTTATTACGGTCTGGACAGGGATTGATTATACGGTAAAATACTTTTATATGCTTAAGACGGTGCTAAAATAATGATAAAATTTCTTGCTCTCTTTACCGCTACCGGAATGTATTCCGGTTATTTACGACCTTTTTCCGGTACATGGGGGACTATCCCCGCTTGGTTAATCGGATTCTATTTGATAAAGGGTGATAATCTTTGGATGATTGCCGCTGCAATTATAGCCTTTATATTATCTGTATGGTCAGCCGGTGAAGCCGAGAAATATTTTGGACATGACGGTAAATCTATTGTAATCGATGAATGGGCAGGCATGTTTGTTACCTTTCTCTTTTTACCTTTTTCGTTACTATCGTATGGAATTGCTTTTTTCGCATTTCGCCTGTTTGATGTTGTTAAAATATATCCGGCGGCACAGTTTGAAAATTTACCGGGCGGATGGGGTGTTACTATGGATGACATAGCAGCAGGTGTCTATGCCAATATATTTACCCAGATAGTTTTGTTTGGATTATCATATTATGAAATTACGTTAGGATAAGATGGATATAGAGATACTTACAATCGGAGATGAGCTACTTACCGGACATACTGTTGATAGCAATGCATCATATATGGCCAGAAAGCTCCTGCAAATAGGGCTTAGAGTAAAATATATGAGTTCCACAGGAGATTCATTGGAACAGATGGAAGAAGCCTTTCGTCTTGCCTTAAACCGTGCCCAGGTCGTAATCACTACCGGTGGACTGGGTCCGACCGATGATGACAATACAAAAAAAGCGATAGTCAAAGTATTTAAGAGAAATCTTATTTTTCACGAAGAAGTATTAGATGATTTAAAAAAACGGTATGAAATTCGCAACATGGAAATGCCTGCTATAAATCAGAACCAGGCTTTACTTCCGCAGGGAGCAAAATTTTTCCCCAATAAGCACGGCTCTGCAGTCGGTCTTTGTATTTCTGAAAACGGTCGAACATTTATTTCATTACCGGGAGTACCACAGGAAATGGAACAGATTATTGATGATGAAGTTATTCCGTTTTTGCAAAAAATGCCCGAAACCGAGTCAATAAAAGTTATAAAACTTCGTACTACCGGTGTTGGCGAATCTAAACTTTCTGAGTATATAAAACCGAAACTCAAATTGGAATCGGGAGTACAGCTCGCCTATCTACCTACATATTCCGGTGTAGATCTCAGAATTATTTCTACGGCAAAATCTCAGGAAGAATCCGAAGCAAATGCTATGGATCTTAAACGGTATCTGGAATCTGTTATCGGACATTATATCTATGGAATAGATACTGATACACTTGAAGAGATAATCGGACAGCTTCTAATAGATAATGATAAAACTTTAGCAACCGCTGAATCTTGTACCGGAGGATATTTGGGCTCGATAATTACATCAATATCCGGCTCATCACAATGGTTTACCGGTGCGGTTGTTTCGTATTCCAATACTGTTAAAATAAATCAGTTACATGTAGACACAAAAATAATCGAACAGTTTGGAGCAGTATCAAAAGAATGTGCCGAGGCAATGGCAATCGGTTGTCGTGAACAACTGGATTCTGATTATGCTCTTTCAATTACAGGCATAGCCGGGCCGGAAGGCGGAACCGATGAAAAACCTATCGGTACAACGTTTATCGGGTTAGCGTCGAGCAGAACAACAACTTCTAGAAAGTTTAATTTTGGTACCGACCGCAATTCTAATCGTATTCGTGCTTCTTATGCAGCATTAGAATTTCTAAGACGGGATATATTGGATATAACATGATACGGTTATTTATCGCACTTAAGATTGAAAAAGAAATTCAAGAGAAGTTTGATGCGATTATTTCTGATTTTAGAACCAAAGATGGTGAAGTAAAATGGGTCAGTTCTAAAAACCTGCATATAACTATCAAATTTCTCGGTAATACTGAAAGAAAAGAAGTAAATTTAATTATTGACCAATTATATAAGTCCGTAAAAGGTTTTCAGCAAATTGAATCTGAATTTCATTGTTTGGGAGGATTTCCAAATCTTCGAAAACCGAAAGTAATCTGGACCGATATAGATAAGAACAGACAGTCTGTTATAGAACTGGCAGAATCGATTGAGCAAGCCTTAACATCAGTTCGTTTTGACAAAAGCGGGAAACCGTTTAAACCGCATCTTACTCTAGGTCGTGTGAAGTCATACGAGGGGTTAACGCAACTGACAGATTATTTAACCAGTTATCAATTTGAAAGAATTCCGATTATTTTTAATAAAGTTCAACTTATACAGTCTACTTTGACTCAAAAGGGTCCAATTTATAAAATACTTGAAGAAATCACTCTTTCACAGAGGTTTGACGATTAGACAAGTATCATCTCAAATTCTATCTCATCACGTAAAGGTATTCCGTATTGCCCAATTTTAGCAATTGACGGTTTAATTCTGCGAGATTCTTCTAAAGCATTTATGTGTATATCTGCAATTACCATCCCTCTTTTCTGATAAAAACGGATTGCATCGAGATTATCATTTGTAGTAATCAACCAAAGACGCTTGCATCCTAATTGCATAACTATCGATTTTACCTTTTCAAGAAGCATAGTTCCGATACCCGCATTCTTAGCAAAAGCATCAAGAGTTACAACTTCGCATTGGTCATCAATTACTTCATAAGTAATTAACCCGACTTTGTTACCTTCTTCATTTTCAGCATAGAATGCATCTATCTCGGTCGGATAAATTTTTCTGCCTCGACTGACAATAAAATCAGCCCCCCATCCCTGTACTATTTTTAGAACCCATTGCTTTTCTTTTTGGGTAACTTGGTTTATTTGAATAATCATAAAAGAATGAAACAGAAAGGTTTTAACTATTCAACAAATATAATCTATTGACAATTAGCAGGTAAAACTCCACCTAAGAACATATATCCTACCAATGCCAGTAAATCGGAAATATCCAAAATAGTATCACCGTTGATATCTGCTTCTTTTGAACAGGCAGGCGGAGCACCCTCTAGAAACATGTAGGTGACTAATAATTCTAAATCGGATACATCTATAATGTTATCAGATGAATTATCAACATTACCACGAATTCCGACACAACAACCTTCTGTAATTTCAAAACAATGAGGTCCTGACCAAGGGATATTTGTATCAATCAGCGAATCATTTTCATAGGACCATCTCCATAAACCCGAGGACGGTACAAAGCATGAATCAATACACAAGGAATCACCGACAAATCCTTCCATCGCCCCGGTATATATTAACAAAATACCCTGATCAAACTGATTTTCAAAACCGACGATATTCGTTGAAGATAGAGCTTTAAAACTTACCGTATCAGCCCCTAGGCCATCAGAGTTATCATTCGAATAGACATGAAAACCGTCAAACCGTTGATGCCATGTAAAACCGGTAATATCAAATGCGTCTAAAACGGCAGGTTGGAATTGAGCAGAAAGTATTTCAGAATTATTTGAAAGATATATTCTAAATCCGTGGTCAACAGTAGATATAGTTTTACCTGAATTATTTGACAAACGGATATGAAAGACAATTTCATTATCGGGAGTAATTTTCCCGTTTTGCAATCCATCAACAGAACTTACAGACAGACCGTTCTGTCCAAACCCGACTGTCGGAAACATAATAAGGCAGGCTGATAATATTTTAAATAGGAAATTCATATATTAACTCTCGTGCTGCCAAAAAGTATCAAGACAAAAAACTGTTTACTTCGTTGTTGCATAAAACCCTCCAAAGGCTCTTATAAAATACTTAAATCTTATGGATATAATATATCTATTTTATCTTTTTTAGTCAAGTTTTATGAAAGCCTTAGTTATTACCTCATTTTATTATTGATTATATTTTCAACTATTTAAGTAAGTAGTTCAAACTGCAAAATTGAGTTATTATTTTCACAACCAACAGGTTGCCCCATACGGTATTATTACATATATTGCCCTCTAAAATAAGGATGTTTGCGTGTGACAAAATCGATGGAAATAAAAGCTGATTTAATACCTTATAGCAGTGAATATGAACAATATATCTGTAAATGGATTGATACGGAAGAAACTTTCAAATTTGTCTGCCGTGGGACTGATTTTCCTCCACCGGAAAACATTATAAAAACTTGGCAGCGTCCTTCGGTAAAGTCTTATCTTTTAATAGATTCGGGAAAACCGGTCGCTTATGGAGAACTTTGGAGACGCGAAGAAGAAATGGCTTTTGAAATCGGTCATATTCTGGTCGAACCGTACAAACGCTCGATGGGCTACGGTACCAAATTAATTGAATTACTTTATCAGCGGGCAGCATCACGTTCTGACATTGCAAAAGTAATAATTAAACTATTTCAAGAAAATCCGATTGCTTTAGGCTGTTTTATGAAAGTCGGGTTCGAAATCACCGGCACAACATCATACACAGCAGGGTTACGAATGATACGATTTGTTAAATAAATTAACTGGGAGTTTTACAAAATGATTAAAAAAGTAGGTATAGTAGGGTTTGGACAAATGGGTTCCGGAATCGGTCAAGTTGCCGCCGGAAACGGGTATGAAATTGTTGCGGTCGAAGTAACTGATGATGCTTTCCGCACAGGATTAAAATATATCACCAAATCATTAGACAAAGCAATTGAAAAAGGTAAAGCTGATAACGACTACAAACAAAAAGTACTGGGCAACATAACAGGTACTACCGATTTACATGCTCTAGCCGATTGTGATCTTGTATGCGAAGCAGTTATCGAAAATATGGTTGTTAAAAAACAGCTGTTTACAAACATTGACAAAATATGTAAACCTGAAGCTATTTTTGCTTCGAACACCTCTTCACTTTCAATAGGTGATATGGCAGCCGTTACAGACAGACCAACACAGTTTTTAGGTCTGCATTTCTTTAATCCTGTTCCGATTATGAAACTTTGTGAAGTCGTAAAGACTTTGGACACATCGGAACAAACATTCGACGTTGCCTTTCAATTTGCTGAATCTTTAGGCAAAGCATGTGTTACCGCCAAAGATTCCCCCGGTTTTATTGTCAATGTTTTACTTGTACCGTATCTTTTGGATGCTATCAGAATGTATGAACGGGGTCTTGCTACGAAAGAAGATATCGACAACGGTATGATGCTCGGATGCGGACATCCGATGGGACCTCTCACTTTAACCGACTTTATCGGTTTGGATACTATTTTATACATTGCCGATATTATGTTTGAAGAGTTCAAAGATTCGCACTATGCTGCCTCGCCGTTGTTACGTCGTATGGTAAATGCCGGTTATAACGGCAAGAAAGCAGGTAAAGGTTTTTACGACTATACAAAAAAATAATTGAGAATTTTGAGTATACTTCGACCATGCTTAGGCAGGCTTGTTGAAAAACTTTTGTTCATGGAACATACTTCGACAAGCTCAGCATGACAGGATTTGTAAGTTATTATCTTTCAAGTCACCCTGAGCTTGTCGAAGGGTCTTGAATGAAATATAGAACTTTGTCAACAAGCCTAGACGGGCAGTATGACTTAATTATATAAGGATTGATACTATGACAAATTTTAATAATCTTTTGGTCGAGCAAAAAGATGCTATCGTGATTGTGAAAATCAATCGCGAACGTGCTTTGAATGCTTTAAACAAAGAAACAATCGAAGAACTACAAAAGTTTTTTTCATTCTACTGGTCTGATAAAAAAGTCCAATGTGTAATTATTTCCGGTGCAGGAGAAAAAGCATTTGTAGCCGGTGCCGATATTTCAGAGCTTGCCGATTTGGATGTTCGAGGCGGTAATGAAACATCCGCACGCGGATTATACCTTATGAAAACAATTCAGAATTTCCCGAAACCTGTTATTGCCGCTGTAAACGGTTTTGCATTGGGGGGCGGATGTGAACTTGCTTTAGCTTGCGACATTCGCTTGGCATCTGAGAAAGCAAAATTTGGGCAACCGGAAGTTAATCTCGGTATTATACCCGGCTACGGAGGAACTCAACGTCTGCCCCGTTTGGTCGGCCGAGGTAAAGCGATGCAGTTGATTTTCACCGGCGATATTATCAATGCCGCCGAAGCATATCGCATCGGTCTTGCCGATGAAGTATATCCGCATGACGAACTGATGGACAAAGCTATTGAGATGGCTCAAAAAATCTGTGCCAAAGCTCCTATAGCGATTTCACTTGCCAAAGAAACTATCAACCGCGGTCTTGACGGAACTCTTACCGCAGGCTGTGATTTGGAAAAAGCGAACTTTGCCCAAACTTGTGGAACAGGTGATAAAAATGAAGGTATGTAAGCATTTTTAGAAAAACGTCCTACCAAGTTTTCCGGTCATTGATTGATATTTATCGTTCTATTACAATAAATAAAAAACGGAATCGAACTTGATTCCGTTTTTTTTAAATAGTTGCAATTTAATAAATCTGACTTTATCAATTAAAAACTATTCATTGATTTAACATTAACAATCTTGCATGAATTATAAAAACATTCTAATCGAATTCTGTTATAATTTTTTGATAATAGTTGTTTTGTTTTCTTATCATATATCATAACTAATAATTCAACTTCAATATAATACTTACCATATCCCTTTGGAATAATTAATGCTCCAATTGGAGTATATTGACGTCCATAGTATTCTTTTGTCTTTTGGGAGACCCAATCCAATTCGATTATTTGATCAGAGTAATCATATTTAAAACTTATAGAATCAACAACTATGTCTATAAGTTGTTCTGCATAAACAGCTCCTTCATAAGAAACACCTAAATTGTAATAAAATTTTGAACTATCAACAGGAATTTCTTTATAATAATCTTGGACATATTCATTAAAATGAATATCAGAGATGAGAAATCTTAGATTTCCAAATGTAGTTTTTGATTCCTTATAGTGATCACTATAGTCTACTTGATAACAAGGGAAATCAAGACTAAAACCAGAAGAAGGTTTATTTGAGTATTTATTAACAAATTCAACCCGCTTGCTCTCAACAAGAACATTTGTATCGTAATCATAAACTTGCAATCGAAGACTAACTAGAAAGTTGTGTTTATATTTTTCTGGAATGTGTATTGGAGCTAGTGAAACTATCGAGTATGTAATATCATTAAGAGTATCAAATCTTGTTGAATTATAAATCCAATCAAAATAATATGAAGATGTAGTATCTGAAAAAGAGACATGCACTGAATCGATTGACATTCTAACTTTTCTATACCTATTTTGATTGTCTTGAAAATAGATATTTAAACATACATATTCATTTTTACTAAAATCAAGGGTATTAAAATCGATGAAATTGTTGTATTCATAGAAATTATCAGAATGCCTCATAATGTATTTGCCGAAATCAATCAGTCCGATTTTACCTTGTTTAAATTCAACAGGACTAACTTGTACGCTATAATAATTACTATATCCACATCCTATCATACAAATTACGATTAGGGCTAATAATACTAAGATGAAAATTTTTCTTACCATAATTCTCCAAAGATGAACTATTAGTTTTAAATAAATTAAGTTTAAATCGCAGTTTTTGTCAAAATAAAAAAACTGGATACCTGCCCCGCAGGTATGATTTTATTATTTGATTTAACAATTTTTCTTTGAATAAACTCCCCGTTTCCCAAGTATATATTATATAACGACCAATATCAAAACTTGACGTACGGCTACATTGTTTGCATTTTGTAATGTCAATAATAAGAATATTTGAAAACTTATGTTAATGCGGTAATAAATTAAAGGAAAGTATTATGATGTCATTTTTGATTTTTATAGGACTACTTGTTGCGATTGCGATGTTTGCAATTTCAATATACAACAGTTTAGTTGAACTTCGTACAACAACGGAATCATCATGGTCAGATATTGATGTGCAACTCAAAAAGAGATACAATCTTGTACCCGCTTTAGTCGAAACTGTCAAAGGGTATGCCTCGCACGAAAAAGATCTCTTTGAAAAAGTTACTCAAGCAAGGTCTCAGGCAATGAATGCCGGAACTCCCGAACAGATGGCAGCCGAGAACAATATGTTAACCGGAACACTAAAATCGCTCTTTGCTGTTTCAGAAGCTTACCCGGAACTCAAAGCAAATACAAATTTTTTAGAACTACAAAAACAGTTTGAAGAGATTGAAAGCGATATAGAATCCGCACGTAGATATTACAATGCGATTGTCAGAGATTATAATATTAAAACAGAAACTTTCCCGTCGGCAATTGTTGCCTCGATGTTTAATTTCATTAAAAAAGAATTCTTTGAAATTGAATCACCTGATGAACGGAAACCTATTAAGCCTGATTTTTCATAATAGGAGGTTTCAACAATGAAACATCTTATAAAAACATTAATTTTATCAACAGTAATATTATTTATATGTGCCGTAAGTGAAAGTTCTGCACAGAACTTTACAATAAAAAACTTTCAGTCTGACATTATAATTGATGATGACGGTTCTTTTTCCGTTACTGAGACTATTGAAGTTAATTTCCATCGTAAAAAACATGGTATATACCGAGAAATTCCTTACAGGTATGAAGATGAGTTTGGCAATTCTGTCTATATGCCGATAGAGGTTCTTGCTGTTACCGATGAAAACGGTAATTCGCTCACAAGTAAAGTAAGCAAGACGGGTAATGTGATGAATATCCGTATCGGTGATGCCGACAGGTATGTCGACCGTGAACAAACCTATAAAATTTTCTACAAAGTAACCAACGGGTTACTTTATTTTGAAGATTACGGTGAACTGTATTGGAATATCACCGGTAATGACTGGGATGCAGTGATTGAAAATGCGAAAGCCACTGTAACATTAAACACAACTACTACAAGTCAAAATTTTGACTTTGCTTGTTATACCGGTGGCTATGGTGCAAGCGGTTCTGAATGTAATTTTGAGCAGACTGCTAACGGTGGGATTTTTTATACTACAACAAAATTGGAGTCGTATGACGGTTTTACAGTCGCTATGTCATTTGATAAAGGGATTGTCGCGGAACCGTCTGAGTTTGATAAATTTCTGATAAAGATAAACCTTGCGGAGAACTGGGGATTTGTTCTCCCGATAATTTCCCTTTTGTTTATGATTATGCATTGGCGGAAAAAAGGACGTGACCCAAAAGTTCGTCAAACAATTATGGTCAGATACAATCCTCCTAAAATCAACGGCAAAGAACTTACCGCCGCCGAAGTCGGAACTCTAATTGATGAAACCCTTGACCCGAAAGATATATCGGCAAGCATGATCGGCTTGGCAGTTAAAGGATATTTGAAAATTGAAGAGACCGAAGAAAAGATACTAATGTTCACTAATAAAGATTATAAACTCACAGCCCTTAAATCTGACTTGAATGAACTAACCGAGTTTGAACGCTGGCTGATGACCGGTCTTTTTCCGAGTGGACAAAGTTCTATTATGATTTCAGAATTAAAAAATAAATTTTATCAATATCTTCCGAAACTGTCTAAAGCAATTTTCAGTCAATTGGTTAGTTATAAATTCTTTGCGACCTCTCCGCAATCTACTATGGGTAAATATGTAGGGTATGGTCTGTTAGTATTAGTATTAACAGGACTCACCCAATTTGTATTAACACCTTTTTCCAATCTGTTGATACCTATTCTTGTTTCTATATCTACTGCCTTACCATTTTTTATTTTTTCAAAGGCTATGCCTGCCAAAACAAATAAAGGTGCCTTGGCACTTGCCGATGTTTTAGGATTTCAGGAATTCTTAGAAAGAGCTGAAAAAGATAAACTTGAAAGAATGGAAGACAAAGAACTATTTAGTAAGTATCTCCCCTATGCTATCGCTCTTGATGTTGTAGACAATTGGGCAAAAGCATTTGAAGGAATTGAACAGAATATGCCGAATTGGTATGTCGGCTCTCATGGGATGATGTATTTTCATCCTGTAGCATTGTCACAAGCGATTACCGCAACAACATCTCATCTGTCAACAGCAACATTTTCAGCACCACGCAGTTCGGGAACTTCCGGAGGTGGCGGATTCTCAGGTGGTGGCGGTGGAGGTGGAGGCGGCGGTAGTTGGTAGGAAAAAGTTTACAAAAAAAGCAGGTCTTAATATAGACCTGCTTTTTGTTAATACATATAAGAATATATTTTATTCAGCGTACCATGAAGTTTGTACTAAGAGCACTTTGGAGTCATCTTTAATATTTAAAAATGTTTTTAGACGTTGGTCATAATGCAGGTTTAAACCACCGCCTACTAATACTCCTACATCCGATGCCACTAACGAACCGTTAATAGTCATTTTACCGGCAGTATTAGAAGCTTTACGAGTTAAAGCAAAGATAGAATTACTGGTATAAATCTGACCGTCAATTTTAAACGGGTCCCCTGATGAACGAGCAGCATTATTAGAACCCCAGATTGTTTTTAAATTCTGAGGAGAAATCCAATTTGATGTTGACGAAAGAGGTGCTATCGTAGCAGTTGTCAACTGTGGATCACCGACATCTATTTTTGTTAGTACATTTAAATCATATGAAGAGGCATGTTCTTTGCCCTGCCAACTTTTTGAAGCAGGGTCCCAGTAAGTACCTTTGCTCTTTCCTTTGTTATCAACATAGTTTTTATTAAACACGTAAACAGGATCACCTGCATTCATTGTGTAATATCTCGGTTGATAGTTTGGGTCATAAGTAGAGTTTGGAACCATTCCACCGTTTACATCAGGTAAAAATTGTTGTGTTTTTGTCCACTCTCTTCTGTTAAATAAAGTCATTTCAGATTGAGCAAACGAAAAAGTTTCACCATTAGTTTGATTTCCCGGGTCTACGTCAGTTGGATTATTTATATCACCTTTTTTAGGCGTAAGATAATCACCTACCATAACATTTCTACCTGCTGCTATAGAAAGAGCATTTTGAGTACCGTCATCAGCCGTTCCAAATGTACGGTTACCACCGTTTGTACCATCGGCATAAGTTAAATCACCGGTAATGTAGACATTGCCACGAGCATAAATTTGACCGGTTCCCTTTACTTTTCCTTGAATAATAACATCACCGTTCACAGCTAAATCACCTGATAAGTCAATCGGGTTAGCATCAGTACCGATTAGTATTAAATTACCGTTATATGTACTTCCGAGAGATGTAATATTACCGGAACCGGGTAAAGCACCACTATTGTATGTTTGTCCCGTAGTCAGACCATATATAATACCGCCTGATACTCCACCGTTGGCTCCGTTAGCTATTTCATCAAATTCAGCATCATCTACAATTTTGTTTCCGTTACCGTCCGGAAATGGAGGCGGGGATGTAGTAGGTAAAACACCGTCTGTCATGTCGGCTTCATCTGTCGGATAATTTAGATAAAGGTTTCCGTTTTTCGGTAAAGGCGTTCCTGTTGCTTCAGTAAGATTAACAGTATTTAGAGGTTCTTGAATTTTTCCGTCAGATGAATTGATTGCATAACCTTCAAGTCCCGCACCTGTAGGTGATAAATTTGTAATAAGATTCCCTGCTTTGTCAGTAACAATCCCACGAGTATATACTGTTCCCGCGACAAAAGAATTCGCTTTTGTATCGCGGATTAACATTGATTCTAATGAGGCAACTTTTACTCTGTCAAACGTTCCTTCTTTGGTAGCGTCTGTATTGTAAACACGATCAACATTATCAATTCTAGCGTGACACATAATACAGTTTACATTATTTGCTAAAATCGCAAATTCAAAACCTTTAAAGCCTTCACCTTCCACACGTAACTGAGCTGAGATAGTATTTTTAGAACCGTCAAGTGAACTACCTTTGGAAACAACAGATAAAAGAGTCGTTCCGGTAACATCGGTTCTAGTTACAGATACATTATCTACAGACTGACCGTTACCTAAGTCAAATGAATTATATATACTTGAAGTAGCTCTATCGGTAAGTCCGAGGTTATCAAGATATTTTTGATATGTAGCTCTATTACCTGTTTCACCGGCAATTTTTTGAGGATTAGTAGAAGCCCAATTGATATAGTCTGACCAGAGTGTACTTTTGGCTAGAGCCAATCCTGCCTCTGCTGAGTAAAATGCTTTGGTCATGTTTTTCGAATTAGATGAAATAGCGACATCATCACTGGATATTGAAAACATCGAAAAACTAACGACCGTAATCATTAATAAGATCATCATTGCAATAAGTATTGCAGATCCTTTTTCGTTGGTGAGTATTTTTGTATTCATTTTATTCTCCCAATTAGAATCTGTTATTTCTGATTAAGATATCAGTGCTTAAAGTTCTATGACGTCGACCGTCTTGTGATCGATTTGCTAATTCAAAATCCACATTGGACGTTTGAGCAGTCATAGTTACATTCACTACATGAACAGTATCGTTTACTCCGATTACTGTTACAGTATCGCTTGTTGAAAGTATAAATTGTAATTGGAAGTCATTAATACTTTCGGCGTACACTTGTGGAGTACCACCATTAGTGATTTTCATAAAAAGTAAATTGGTAGAATCAACAGCATCGATAAAATAAGATGATTCCTCAAGTTGTATCAGTTGGTCTCCCGGCATAGGAGCATTAGTAAACGGTTGTCCCATATGATGAATCTCTGCCCATCCGGCACCATTATCAGGTACAATACTTGTAATAGTAAACCATTCACCTATTTTTAAAGCATTATGCCAAAGAAATACTGTCATACCTGTTTGAAAAGAACTAATATCTATACTGGTATCAATGTGAATAGGATCTGCTTCTGTAATTGGAGTATTTTCCCCGATAGTCGCCGAGCCGCCCATTGGAGAATATCTTATAGTTAGAGAATCAGGATTTCCGTCTGATGACTCAATAGCTAAGAGTTCATTAGGTATATTCGAACCGGCATTTCTTAAGTTAGATGTTAATTCCTGAACACATGCTCGTAAATTTTGCTGCATATCAGAAATATCATGCTGTGCCAACATATTATTATGCTCAGAGACATAAAATTGCATTGTAGCTGTTGTAACAATACCGGCGAGGAGAATAGAAATAAGAACTTCTATCAAGGTAAAACCTTTTTCTCTGTTATATAATCGTTTCATAGTATTACCCATCTTTATATTTTCGATTTAAATGTTGAGTATTGGACGGTACGAGGTTTGTCCTGCTTATCTGTCCAAAGTACATCTACTGTAATTTTATAGAGACCTGCGGGAACAGTACCGTCAGTAACATCATCAACAACTGTTCTATCAATAGAAAACATACCGCCGACAGAATCTGAAGATGAATAAAAAGGAATATCTCCATAGGTACTTTGATTGAGCAGCACTTCAACTTCTTGTTGTGCCATAGCATTTGCTACTGTCATATCATCAGAAAATGAATTACCGTAGATAGAAATATTTATCAGGGGTGCCAAACCCAGAATTCCTATTGACAGAATAATCATACTTACCATTACTTCGAGTAAAGTAAGTCCGTTTTGTTCTTTTATTTTAGTCATATATCCTCTTTGCAGGTTTTTCATTATCATTATGCTAGTAATTCAGCAAAACTTGTACCTTTTGTATCATATTTATACTTTATCGGACAATTTTTATTGTAACAACACATATAGTATATACATATAAAATCACTATTTTCGAAATTCGGTGTTTCATCGGAACCATTTTTACAGAATTCTATGGGATTTTTCCTATATTTTTATGAAGAAATCATACAGGAAAGCACTAAAAATGAGATTTTTTGCCAAAAAAAAACTGTCAGGAAATGACCTGACAGCATTAATATAGTTTAAATCGAATATAATTATTTTAACAATAGCATTTTTCTTGAGGCAGAATTTCCGTTTGCCTCAAATCGATAGAGATAGATACCCGATGCTGAAGTATTGCCCTGAGAGTCTTTGCCGTCCCATTCAATTTCAATGAGACCTTGTGCGGAACCGTTGAATGTACGAACTGTCTGTCCGGTGATAGAGACAATTTCTAATGTCCAAGTTGAGAATTCTGAAAGAGATGCTTTAATTGATGTTGTCGGGTTAAATGGGTTCGGATAGTTTTGAAAAAGTTCAAATGATTGCGGGAGTTGAGCAAGTTTATGATTATACGATGTTTGCCCATAGATATCGACCGCTTCAAAATATGTAACTCTGTAGTTGGAATTGCTAGATTCAAAAAGTTTGTTTTCGCCGGATTCCAATATTGGGGTTCCGTCAAAATTTACCATAAGTAATGTCGTTGTATCACCGATACTACCGAGTTGGGCAGATTCGGGTAGAAACGAAAAATCACTTTTTGATAGAACTTGTTTATTATCGGTAACAATCTTTAGATAGACAGCATCAAGAGAGTTTGTAGAATTTATAGAAAGTTGTGAGTTATTATTTGAATTGATTAACTTCGTATCTATTTGAGTTGGATTCACAGAAGTTTTAGAATAAATATATTCAGACCCAATCATAATTTTAAAACCCAAAACAAGGTCAGCAACAGATAATGTCAGACCGTCAAGGTTGATATCTGTAGCAGCAATTGATGCTTCTGGGTATGGGCTTTGTACAAAGATAATTGGACCGATTGTAAAATAATTAGCAAAAAGAAGCATATCGGCAAGTTCAAATCTCTTGCCATCCAAGTTGATATCACCCATGGGATCTGAAGAGTCCGCACAGAGGAAATCAAGTACTCCATTTGTCAAAGATAAACTTGCAAGAGATGTAAACTCTGACACAGAATCACAATTGGCACCGTTAATACCGTAACCGGGAAAAGTAGTTGTGTTGCCGGAAGAGTCATAAGAGTAATGTTCGTTTACTGTATAAGCGGTATCTATGTTTTGAGAATAAATCAGATTATCTTGACAATCACGCCAATAAAAAGGAAGAGGTACAGAAGTACATTCTAAATGAGTCCAATCATCTTGTATAGCAACAACAAGTTCGATTTGCACTAATTCTTTTTTTGTCATAGATACAGTACAAGAAGGAGCGGAGCCGTTTAAAGAAGCAAGTCCGTTAATCTCCAAAAGGGCTGTAGCAGGAGCAATTGAATAACTGAGGTTTTGGTCATGAAGAATCTCCCAATTGAGATATTCCCATCCGCAGGAATCAAGATATGCACCCGATTTAAGAGATAAAAATGTATATTTTGTTTCATCTAAAGCGAGAACAAACCGAAATCCGCTAATTTCTGAATCAAGTGAATCTACAGAAAGACTAGCTATTGTTTTTGTATGCGGAATAACATAGTCACTAGTTTCAAGCGTTATATTTCCTGCAAAACTCAAAAGAGGTATCAGGACAAAGATAAGAGTCAGAATTTTTTTCAACAGTATATCCCTCCTAGGGAAGTAATGTTTATTTCAATTACTACAATATATGTGGTTTTCAGATTAACACAACTGCAATAAAGACTCTTTATAATCAAAAAAGCTCATATTTATGAACTTATTAGATATATGAAGCATATAAATAATAAATAAAACTCAGCGTAACCGATTATCCAACAGAGCGTCTATAAAACAAATATTATTTCACAGAAATAAGATTCTAAACATAAGAAAACCGGTGGATTATAACAATTCACCGGTTTTTTGTTCTTCTATATATCTTTTATTCTACAGTTACAGATTTTGCTAAATTACGAGGTTGGTCAACATGACATCCGCGCATTACCGCAATATGATATGCTAATAACTGCAGCGGGATTATAGAAAGTAAAGGTGTAAGCAGACGGTATGTCTTTGGAATATAAATCACATGATTTACCTTATCGGCAATCTCGGTATCACCTTCCGTTGCTATCGCAATAACTTTACCGTTGCGTGAGCGAACCTCGGCAATATTAGACATCACCTTATCATAGACAGGATCTTTCAGGGCAATAACTACAACCGGCATATTTTCATCAATTAAAGCGATAGGACCATGTTTCATTTCAGCAGCAGGATATCCCTCGGCATGAATGTATGAAATCTCTTTTAGTTTTAAGGCACCCTCTAAAGCGACCGGAAAATTAATTCCACGCCCAAGATACAAAAAGTTGTCAGCCTTGTAATATTCAGCTGCTATATTTTTAATCTGTTCATTTTTTTCCAGAATCTCTTCCACCTGATTAGGAATATCTTTAATATACTCAATAATTTCCTGTCCGGTTTGTACCGACATTTGTCTCATACGCCCTAAAAGGGTCGTTAATAATGAAAGAATCATCACTTGAGAAGTAAACGCCTTTGTAGATGCAACACCGATTTCAGGTCCGGCATGCAAATAGACTCCCCCGTCTGATTGACGGGCAATAGTAGAACCGACCACATTAACAAGTCCTAATGTTGTTACACCGTGATTTTGAGCTTCACGCATAGCGGCAAGAGTATCGGCAGTTTCGCCTGATTGACTGATTACAAATAAGAGAGTTTTAAGATCAAAGATTGGTGAACGGTAACGAAGTTCGGAGGCATATTCAACTTCACATGGAATACGTGCCATTTCTTCTAACATATATTCACCGATAAGTCCGGCGTTCCACGAAGTACCACAGGCGGTAATAAGAATTCTTTTAATTTCCCGTAATTCTTCATATTGCAGATTCAGACCATTTAAACGTGGAATCCCTTCCTCAAAGTTCAACCTTCCCCGAATAGCATTCCGAAGAGTCGTCGGCTGTTCATAAATCTCTTTGAGCATAAAATGGTCAAATCCGCCTTTTTCAATTTCATCAAGCGACCAGCTGATTTCTTCAATTTGCGGAGAAATTTTCACATTTTGGATAGTTGTAATTTTGTAATCATCAGGAGTTACCGTTGCAATCTCACCGTCATCGAGATAGACAACCCTATTGGTAGAATCAAGGATTGCCGATACATCGGATGCGACAAAATTTTCACCGTTACCGACACCGATAATAAGAGGTGAACCCATGCGGGCGGCAATAATCATGTTTGGGTGTGCTGATGAAATAACAGCTATTCCATAAGTACCCTCGACTTGGGTCAAGGCTTCACGGACTGCTTCGGTTAAGTCACCTTTGTAGCTGAACCGAATAAGTTGAGCGAGAACCTCGGTATCGGTATCAGTCTTAATCTGGTACCCTTTGGCAACTAAAAATGATTTTAATGTTCTATAGTTTTCAATAATACCGTTATGGACAATTGCAATATCTTCGGTTGTATCTGTATGAGGATGAGCATTTAATTGATTCGGTTCACCGTGCGTAGCCCATCTTGTATGAGCAATTCCGTGACTGCTTTCTGTTGTATTATGAACTAACAATTTTTCAAGTTCTACAATTTTTCCGGCAGCTTTGGTAACATACAGTCCGTTATCTGCAAGAAGAGCAATCCCGGCAGAATCATATCCGCGATATTCCAGCCTTTTTATACCTTTGAGTAAAATCGGCTCTGCCTGTTGCGGTCCTACATATCCTACTATTCCACACATAATCTATATACCTTATTTAAAATACTTTTTTACTTTATCGGTCAATTGGGCTGTTAACTTTGGTGAATTTGTTTCGACAATTATACGGTAAATCGGCTCAGTATTTGATGTTCTCAGTTGAAGCCACCCCTCTGAGAAATCAAACCGGAGACCGTCACGACGGTCAATTTTTGATTTTCCAAAAAGAGAGACAGAATCTTTTTCAAACTTCTTGAGTTTTTGTAAAAATGAATCGCGATTTTTTAAAACAGCTTTATCTTTTATATTATAATACTTCGGAAAAGTTTCAACAAGTTCAGAAAGGGATATTTTTCGGTCTGCCAAAACAGTCAAAGCAAGAGCTGCCGCAATAAGACAGTCTCGACCGGCATGAAATGACGGAAATATTACACCGCCGTTCCCCTCACCTCCGATAACACCATTTTTCTTTGCCATCATTTCAACAACATTAGCTTCGCCTACTTTTGCATAGATAACTTTTGAACCGAGCGACTTGGCAATATCTTCTGTTACTTTTGAAGTCGAAAGGTTTATAACTGTTGTACCTTTCATTCTCAAAAGTACTGCCATAACTCCGATAGTGAGAGTCAACTCTTCACCGATAGCATTTCCGTTGTTATCAACCAACGCCAGACGGTCTGCATCGGGATCACAGGCCATACCTAAATCTGCTTTATGTTTTTTTACCGCTTTACAAAGTTGAGTTAAATTTTTGGAGACAGGTTCCGGTTCATGGACAAAGTTTCCGTCACCTTTGCAGTTAATCTCAATGACTTTCACCCCTAATTTTTTTAATAAAAGTGGAAGGGCCTCAGACCCTGCACCGTTGACCGCATCAACAACGACTTTGAATTTCTTCTTTTTAATAGCTTTTACATTGACTGCTTTTTGTGCAAGAGTCTGTTTGATATGTTCATCAATCCATCGAGTCTGCATTGTACGAGCCCCTAAAGCATTATGAGGTTTATAAGCAAACTTTTTAGACTCAAAAATAGCGTCCAGTTTTTTATATTGTGTAGGTGAAATAAACTCGCCGGTATTGTTAAAAAACTTTAAAGCGTTCCATTGAGAAGGATTATGTGATGCGGTAATACATATACCTCCGGCTGCTTTAAGTTTTTTAACTGCAATTTCTACAGTCGGAGTCGGGACGATACCTACATCAACAACATCAAGACCGATTGATTGCAAAACAGAAATAACAAGTTGGTTTATAATTGTTCCGGACGGACGGCTGTCACGACCTATAACTACTTTTCCCTTTTTTAAAAGAGTGCCGAATGCTGCGGCATATTCTGCCAACATGTGCATATCAAGTCCGTTACCTAAAACACCGCGTACTCCGGAGGTTGACTTTACAAGTTCTATTTTTTTCATTTTATATTTAATCTTTCTGTTCTAAGTTATTTAGTAAATACTGCCAGACCGTTGTTTGTCCCTATCCAGAGATTTCCAAACGTATCAACATTGAGTGTTCGTACATAATTATCAGGAAGATAACTATTGGTGGTATTATAAAGTTGCCATTCTGTACCGTCAAATGATACTAACCCGGAACGTGTACCGAACCAATACATTCCCTGATTATCTACTGCTACCGACGATACAGCATTTTCAGGCAGGCCGGATGATGCAGTATAGTTTGTCCAACTGTTATTTTCGAAGATAAAAACTCCCGCATCGGTTCCGAAAATCAATTGACTACCAAAAGCTTCTATATCCCAAACTGTTTGACTTGTAAAATTATCCACCGAATTATAATTAGTTAAAATAGAGTTATCCAAAACTGTTGTTCCAAATAAGAGCAAACCTGACCAAACAGCGTTAGTCGCATCAACTTCAAGACAGTTAATTTCTCCGTCTCCATTAAAAGGTGAATTTATCGGGATTTTGTATTGCTCCCAGATATTTGACCCGTCTAATGCAAATGAATGTAATCCATTTGTTTGAGTACCGACCCAAAGTTTATTTTGAGAAATAAGTAAATCTTTTACCGTTAGAAGCGAACCAGAATCATTTGACTGATAAAAAACAGTAGAACCGCCCTCTAATAAGGCTACTCCGCTATTTATAGTCCCTAACCATATTTTAGAACTAGATTCTATGGCAATAGAATGCACAGCATTAGGGTTATTTAGAAAAACAGTATCTATAGTAGTGTCATTTACAAGTACCGAAGTATCTATAGTCATTCTCACAGATTCATAAATACTCGTCCAAATTGAGTTATCAAATTTAGAAACACCGTTTATGGTCACTATATATTTTGTTAATCCGTCAAAATCAATATCTAAAATTCTGTTGGAAATCAGTTCTGAATTATCTTCTCTATAAATAGTCCAATTGCCGCTGAGTAAAGTTCTGGTAGAATCAATATTAGAGATTGGCGACCAGTTAGGCACTTCATCGGCAAGTTTAACGGCAAAATAATATTTAGTGTCGCCCAATAGTCCGGTAACTATAATAGTATCATCGGCAGTACCGACATTCGGTTGGTTAGCCGGAAGAAACTTCGTTGCCAGTTCATAATTTGCCGAGTCAATAAAAGAAGTAGAATAACGGACTTCATATTTTTTTGCTCTACCGAATATTCCATCATCACCTGTTGCGGTTAAAAACAGAGTCGCACTATTGTTAGTTGTAAAACCGACAGATAAATCAGTAACAGCTGACGGTGCTTCAGCATCTGTACTACTAATCGGATTAGATGTTTTTTCTGAGCATGAAACAATAACAATAAGAGATAGAATAGATATAAAAAGTATTTTTTTCATAATAAATAAAGACCTCACAAAGTTGTATAGGATTATACGTGAAAAGTATAAAAAGAATCATAAAAGTCAAAGAATAAATTATTATTATTTTCTAACGAGACAATCTTTCATACTCTTGTGTATCAGTCGGTTAGAGGCGAGGATGCTTTTGTCGAAAATGGAGTAGGTTTGATTGTTTACTTGACTTACTTTTCCCCCTGCTTCCGTAAGAATAATTATTCCGGCTGCTGAATCCCATGGAGCCAGATTGTACTCCCAATATCCTTCAAATCTTCCATCAGCCACCCAGCAAATATCCAAAGCTGCCGAGCCAAATCTTCGAACAGATTGGGCTTTTTTCATCATACGAGAAAACATACCTAGATTGTTTTCTTTAGCTGTCGAGATATTATAAGAAAAACCAGTTGCTAAAAGTGAGCGGTCTAACCGTTTTTCTGTAGAAACTTTTATTTTTTTCTTATTAAGCAATGCTCCCTGCCCGATTGATGCTGAAAATAATTCGTTTAGTTCTGGAGCATACACAACCCCGACTATAGATTCATTTCTATATTGTAAAGCTACAGAAACAGCATAACTTGGAAGACGATGGGCATAATTAACGGTACCGTCAAGTGGGTCAATCACCCAGCAGAAGTCAGAATTGTTATCAATAGAAGATCCCTCTTCTGAAAGTATAGAATGTTCCGGGAAAACAGAACAAATTTTTGAAATAATATATTTTTCCGATTTTAAATCGAATTCGG
The DNA here is from genome assembly GCA_024276275.1 of Candidatus Zixiibacteriota bacterium. Taxonomy (GTDB): domain Bacteria; phylum Zixibacteria; class MSB-5A5; order GN15; family FEB-12; genus QQUK01. The sequence goes on along the minus strand of JAJRXM010000007.1, from coordinate 10,986 downwards.
TTACAGGGTCTATACGACCTTTGTATTTAATATTTTTATTTTTGAGAAACCCGTCCGCCAGAATTTTACCGGCTCCTTTAGCAATTTTTTCAGCAAACAATCTATATGTATAAATTTCTTTTTTAGATAATGACATATTTTTCCTTTGTCTTTTATAACTTATAGATTTTCCTGTCATTGGGTTTGTAATAAATCCGTTGCGAGTCGGGTAAGTGAAAACGAACAAGACGTGGCAATGACAGATGTTTAACGTTTTTCAACAAGTCCATTCGCCGAAGTTTGTGATTCTCTTTTATACTGCAATTCGTACAAAGTTTGATAAATACCTTTTTCTTTTAAAAGAGATTCATGAGTGCCCATTTCACGTAATTCCCCATAATGCATAACAAGAATTGTATCAGCCTTTTCGATTGTAGAAAGTCTGTGGGCAATTACAATTGAAGTTCTATCTTTTAAAAGTTCTTCCAGAGCTTTCTGAATTAGAGATTCAGTTTCGGTGTCAACCGATGATGTCGCCTCATCAAGAATTAAAATATCAGGGTTAAACGCCAAGGCTCTCGCAAACGATAACAGTTGTTTTTGACCGGTAGAAAGTGTCGCTCCTCTCTCTTTGACAGGAGTGTGCATTTCTTTTTTGACATCTTTCATGAACCTGTCAAACCCGACTCTTTTGATAGCTGTCTCAATTGTTTCATCTGAAATAGAATTGTCACGCAGACGGACATTGCGGGCATAATCACCACTAAAGATATAAACATCCTGTAGAACTAAGCCCAGATGAGCTCTTAACCGCTCAACGGGGTAATCCCTGATATCAATACCGTCTATTTTGATAGAACCTTTTTGATATGGATAAAAACGGTATAAAAGTGAAATAAGTGATGTTTTACCGGCACCGGTAGCTCCGACAATTGCAACTTTCTCCCCCGGTTCAACAGTAAAGGAGAGATCTTTTATGACCCATTGTTCTTCGTCATAGGCAAACCAAACATTTTCAAATTCGATTTTTCCTTTAAATGTTTCAGCTGTTTTTGTTTCTTCTTTATTTACAATTATAGGTTGAGTGTCTAAAAGGTCAAAAATTCTCTCCGATGATGCCATAGATGCCTGTAAGACATTGTATTTTTCAGAAAGGTCGCGAATAGGTTGAAAAAATCTTTCTACTAAATAAATAAACAGAACCAAATCACCAAAACTTAAGGTATCAACCTCTATCATTTTTCCACCGTAATAAAAAAGCATACCCAAAGAGACTGCTCCGATAATTTCAACAGCCGGATAAAAAATAGCATAATATAATACTGAACGAAAATGCCCGGTCCGTAGTTCTTTATTTATATAATCATATTTTTCATATGTATCTTTCTCTTTTGTAAACAACTGAACAATAGTCATCCCGGTCAGATGTTCCTGTACGTATGAATTTAATCTGGCAAGTTTTAAGCGAACAGTTCGGTATGCATCTCTTGCTTTACCTCTGAAAAAGAAAGTGGCTACCAGCAATATAGGCAGTGAAATAAAGGTAATGCAGGCAAGCTGCCAGTTTACATAGAGCAATGCGGAGACAAAAAATCCGAGCATTAAAATATCGCCGATTATATTCACAACTCCGGAAGAAAAAAGTTCGTTTAATGTATTAATATCATTGGTAACTCTTGTTACTAAACGACCGACCGGATTTTTATCATAAAACCCTAAATGCAATTTTTGCAGATGAGCAAACAGTTCCATACGGATATCATCCTGAACCTTCTGCCCCAACCACATCGTTGTATAAATCTGTACAAACGAGGCAATTAAAATTCCGAACATAATAGCAAGATACTGCAAAGCAACAAGATCAAACTGTTCGACTTTCCCTGCCATGATATAATCATCAATACCTATCTTAGTTATAAATGCTAATGCGGTTTGAAAAAGTGCATTTAATACAAGCATAGAAACCGCCAGAACAACAACCCATCTATACGGTTTTGTATAGACAAGCAGACGTTTCATCAGACGGGCATCGTACGCCTTACCGAGAACTTCTTCGTCGTGTATCTGTTTTCCGCTCATAATTGCTCTAATTCTTTTTCTAGAAGTTGTGATTTATACAGTTCGGCATAGTAACCTTTTTGCAGCAACAACTCTTCATGTGTTCCGGTTTCGACAATCGCCCCTTCTTCTAAGTAGAGAATAATATCAGCATCTTTCACCGATGAAACCCTATGTGAAATAATCAAAGATGTTCTGTCTTTGAGAATATCTCTGATTTTTTCATTAATTTGATGTTCTGTTTCGGTGTCAACCGCCGAGGTAGCATCATCAAGTATTAATATAGACGGTTTCCCTATGATGGCTCGAGCTATAGCGGTTCTTTGTTTTTGTCCGCCTGAAAGAGTTATCCCTCTTTCACCGACTATAGTATCAAATCCGTTTTGGAATGTATCTATATCTTTTTTGAGAGCAGCTATATCAGCGGCAAGTTGTATTTCGTCATCAGATGCTTCGGCTTTACCGTATCGGATATTCTCTTTTACCGTAGCAGAAAATAAAAACGGTTCCTGCGTGGCAAACCCTATTTGAGTTCTAAGCGAGTTTAATTTCCAGCTATTGATATCAACATCATCAATAAACAGCTGTCCTTTATTTACTTTAAATAGTCTTGTCAGGAGGGCAACAATTGTACTTTTTCCGGAACCTGTTTTCCCTACCAGACCTACAGTCTGTCCGGGATTAATAGTAAGGTTTATATCTTTAAGAACTTTTGAACCGTTGTAAGCAAAAGAAAGGTTTCTAAATTCGATTTTACCCTTCATCTGTTTTTCATGTACAGCAATATCGGTATCTTCCACAGGAGATACTGAATGTAAGATTTTGTTAATCCTCTCAAGCGAGGCTTTCCCTCTTTGATAAAGCGAGGTCACCCATCCAATAGCAATCACCGGCCAAAGTATCATCGATAGATAGCCGAAAAATGCAACTATATCACCTAGACTTAAATTACCCGCAATAACCTGCAGACCGCCATAATAAAAAACGGTCAAATATGACAATGAGGCAAATAGTCTCATTGTCGGTACAAAAACTCCCTGCAGTTTAGCAAGAGACATATTCAGTTCAATATATGTTTTTGATAAAGTAGAAAAATATGCTGTTTCGTTTTCTTCCTGACGATATGCTTTTACAACCCGAATCCCTGCTAAATTTTCCTGGGCGTTTGTTGTCAGTTCTGAAAATTTTTCCTGCACTTTCATAGAACGGCTATGTACCATATTGCCAAGTTTGTTCACCGCCAAAGGAAGAACTACAAGCGGTATCAAAGCATACAAAGTCAATGTCGGTGACAGATAAAACATAAAGGCAAATGATATCGTCAATTTTAGAATCGTATCAGATATATACATAACCCCGGGACCGACCATTTGTCTGACCGCTTCTAAATCATTAGTCATACGTGCCATGAGATCCCCGGTACGGGTCTGATGATAGAATGAGGGTGACATATTGATAAGATGTGCAAAAATCTCGTTCCGTAAATCATATTCAATATAGCGAGACATCCAGATAATAGTTCGTCGCATTACAAAACGAAACAGACCCGAAAGAGTAGCAGCCCCGATTGAAATGAGAACATAGTTTAAAATTACCGAGGGAGGTTCGTTGTTTTCTAATGCCTCAAAAACCAATTTAGAGATATACGGCATTATCAAAATAAGCATATTTGATAAAATTACCGCTAATAACCCTCCAATAAGATAGCGTTTGTATTTCTTAAAGTATTTTAGAACAGTATCAAACTGTCTTATTTCATTATTCTTCTTACTCAAAAACTCTCACTTTACTCGTTTTGGCAAATATCACAGTTCGCTTAACAGAAACTTAGCAGATTTTTAATATATAGAATTATTGAACAAGAAAAAAGACTAATAGTTCAGGATATTTGCAAAAAGATGGATAGCCTCGATATCTAAATTTGAAACCATCTCAAGCAGAGGGAACCCGCAATAGATTATCTGCCCTTCCCCTAAACGGGAAATCGAAAGAAGTGTAGCTCCGGACTTAGTTACAAAAACCCGTTCGGCAGGCGATATAATAGCAGGACGGACGACTTTCTTTTTGTAAAACGAAGAAAGCAGATTTTTATCAGAAATAGCATACGGTTTACTTAAGACCCGTGCCTCTTTGATTCTGTTCGTTAAATCTGTTTTATCGACAACCTCAACAGTCGGTACAAATGAGACCGGAATTGCTGAACTCGGCCAGTCTTCCGGTTGAGGCAGAATAACAAGAGAACCGCCCTGTCTGAGATAAACTTCAAAACGGTCTTTTAATTGGGTAAAAGAGCGATAGCTCTTAAATGAATTTGAACCGATTATGATAACATCATAAGCGTACAAATCACCCTTGACCAAAGTTCTATCAGTCAAAGGACGATAAGCGGCATCGGTCATTGAAAGTATATCTTCCAAAAGTCCCGACTCATCCGGAAGGAACCCAATTTTGCGAGTATCCGGAATTTTACAAGAAGCAATACGAATTTTACCGGTATCTGAGGCAACTACTTTATTATCAACCAACAGCTCAACAGTTTCAAACTGTGTACCTAATTCAAACAGGTTAGAAATCGTAAAGGGAATCCGTATTGTTTCCGAGATAGTAGATTTATCAAGCTGAATTTTTTTATGATAGGCACCGGCAAACATACCATCAGGTGTTTTGAAACGAATTTCGGCTATACCCGCATAATTATACGGTTTAGTAATAATAACTTTTAAATTCAGGTTTGAAACAATTTTATCAACATCGACTTTTGGAAACGGTTTCACAAAATAGAAATCAGGCACTAATTTTATCTGCAAATCAGGAGCCTCCCAAATTGGAAGCGAAGATGTAAACATAAGCGGTATCTGGCCATATTCTATTTCGACAGAAAACTGAAGTGAATCAGAAATCTTTCCCTCTAAATAAGAACGGTCTATATCAATGAAAAATTCTTTCATGTATGACTGATGCGGGAGAATTTTTTGCGGTTCATCGCTTAAGACAACAACCGATGAATCATAATATGGGTGGAATTTAAAACTATTTATCGTAACCTCGCGGGGACCGTCAACTGACACAGCTGCCTGAAATTTCAGTCTTGGACCATGAGGAGAATCACGAAGAATAATCTTCCCCTCCCAATTTATCCCGACCAAATTAAGAGCCGCATTCTCTGCCCGTAAAAACAATGAATTAATATACTTATTGTACTCTTGATACTGCGACATTGCTTTTTTATGCTGACGAAGATAAACAAGCTCGCGATAGCCGTCAACGACAAAATCAACTTTTCGTTTCCCTGATGAAATTTTAGCAGCATTCAAATAAGAATTGAATTTTTTAGCCTGTTTTGCTATTGTCCGTTTCATTGGACCGTCTACAAGAATTGAATCAATAATTGAAACTAATCGAAATGATGATATCCCGCTTATAAAATTATCCGATGATTTTTTTTGGGAAAGATAATTTTTTTCAAGTTTAAACTTTGTCAGATGAGAATATTTTTTATCATAATTAGAATAGTTCGGAAACAAAAACGGTACTTCATACTCAATTCTATCTTTGTAACGATTATATAATTCATTACTGTTAAGAATAACAAGATTTTTAGAATCAATACTCGAAACTGTATACAGACGGCTGTAGATTTTTAAGATATTAAAAAGATTATTGGCAGTCGGTTCAGTCGTGCGGATTTTATTTTTAAATGCCGAATATAAACTGTTTTTACTTTGTTCATCAAAAATGACAACATCGGGTCTGCGATTCTGAAATAATTTGTGTATCAGTTTTTTAATCGTTGTTTGGTCAGAACCCGGCATTGAGGCTACATGGTGATAAATCTGTTTTTTCTCGATAGTTGTAGTAGTGATTTCAAACTGAGTCCGTTCGATAAGTTTTAGTAAATCAACTCGACAGCCAAAATTTTCATTGAGGTAATAAATTGTCGGCCAGTCTATTTCGGTCTCATCTTCGTAAACATATAAAACCTCGATATCAGAGACGGCATATTTGATTAAATCGGCAGAATATGCCGATTTTCCTGCTATAAGTATAAATAAAGCAGTAAAAAGCAGATATTTAAGTATGTGCGGAATATGCGATTTCATATAAACATATATCGGCAAAAGAGTTCAGATGTCAACTTTAAACATTACGGGGGAAAGAAAACCTAAATGACAGGGTGGCGTACCCCTTGGGGTACGTTTACAGTTCAAGAATAGTAACCCACGGCAAGCCGTGGGCTACCGGTTTATTTATTTTTTAAAATACTACTCCACATTTCCTAATGAATCAGTTTTAATTAGATAACCACTCTCACTAAAAGATGATGTACCGCCAGTTATAATAAACCCACCACCTACAATCTCACAAACAGATTCACCATAGTCAAAACTTGCTCCTCCAATTGTATATTCCCACGAAAGAAGACCATTATGATTTGTTTTTAGTAAAATAAGGTCTGCCGAACCTGCTCCAGATGAATATGTATATCCTGTAATTATAAATCCACCGTCAGAAGTTTGACTAACAGACTTACCCACATCACCTTTAGTTCCTCCAAAAGTTTTTTCCCAAATAAGATTACCATTAGAATTAATTTTAACAAGATAAATATCAAAGTCAAATTGACGAACTTCTGTTTCGCCTGTAATAATAAAACCACCGTCAGAGGTTTGATAAACAGATTCGCCAAAATCTCTCCCTGTTCCACCAAAAGTTTTCTCCCAAATAAGATTACCACTTTTGTTGACTTTTATAATGTAAACATCTGTTGCACCAACAGATTCTTTAGTGCCAGCAATAATATAGTTGCCATTTGAAGTTTTATATAGTGAATTCCCCCAATCATTTTGTAACCCTCCAAAAGTTTTACTCCAAATAAGATTGCCAATGGAGTCTGTTTTAATAAGATAAACATCATTCGCTCCAGCACCAGCAATTGAAGTTTCTCCAACTATTAAAAAGCCATTATCATTGGTTTCGCAAACGGAATTACCTATAGTACCTTCATAAACTTCTGACCATTCAAGATTGCCTTTACTATCAAGTTTAATCAGATAAATACTTCCTTTTGAATATGAACTCGTTGAACCAACTATAATAAATCCACCGTCTGAAGTTTCTCTAATTGATTTACCTCTACTCCTACCTGTTCCTCCAAATAACTGTTCCCACATAATATCACCGTAGCTATCAGCTTTCATTATATATACATAAGTATTCGAAGGTGTACCAAATGTTGTACTTCCTGTTATAATATAACCACCATCTAATGTTTGAAGAACAGAATTACCTGAGGCAATATTTTCCTTACCAAAAAATTTTATCCATGTAGACGGTGCCTTGGTTTGCTTAACAGGATTATCACTACAACTCGTGCAAAACATTATTGCGATGAATAAAAGTAAGATGACTATTAGTTTTATCATAGAAACTTTCATAAATTTTCCTAAAAATAGAGATATAAATTGCTATATATTATTTTTTTCTAAACCCTGTAACAAGAATATAGAATAAATAAATTTTATATCAAGGTAGAAATTTGTGCTCTAAACGCACGGACAGCCTAATACTTGATGAGGAGTAGGGTTGAGTAAGACCTTTCCTGTTTTGTATATTTTCTCATACTTTAAAAACGATAAATTAGTATTTGTTGTCAATTATAAAAAAACAAGATTGTTGTAATATCAATTTCACTACAACTTCAAAGTATTATTCTAACATTCCCTGTTCTATGTGATACTATAAAAATTTTCCAAAAGGAACAAAAAGATGAAAAAATAAAAAATGACCGAAACAAATCCATTTTGCTGTAACGCTAAGAATGTGATAGAATTATAGGAAAAAAATGTTTTGGAGGATGTGGGTAACTCAGTAGGTCGGTGTTCCGATTCTAAAAGAATTTAATAGAGAGAAACCCGACATCGTTTTCTTATAGAATAATTTCATAAAATATCGTTAAGTTGTCGGGTTTCTCGATTTTGAAATCTGATGATTTCAAATCAACGGAACCCGACCTACAATTTTACTACAATATCTCTTCGTCATCTGCGTTCCAAGCAGGGTCGACAATGCAGAGAAACGTTAATTCACAGTCACCGATATTTTTGATAGACTGCACAACATTCGGTTCGATTTCAATTGTATCGCCGACTTCGACAATAGCAGTTTCATCGTCAATTGTCATCTCTCCCCTGCCTTGCAATATGTAATAGACTTCGCTTGATTTAAGCCGATGTTTTTTAGAACTCTCTCCAACACCAAGTGTAGCATGGGCAAATGAGTAGCGACCGTCAAACAGATAGTCTCGGTCGGGATGTAAAATCTCTTTGAGAGTTGTAGAATCGCCTGCTTTGAATTCTTTGATATCTTTAAGTTTTCGTATTCGCATTGTAATGTCTATTGTAGGTCGCGGTTCCGATTCCAAATAATATAATAGTGAGAAACCCGACAGTTTTTTTAAAGTTTATGTTAATATAATAAGTTTGTAGGGTTGAGGCCTGCCTCAACCTTTCTTTTAGGAACAGGCAGGCCAGTTCCCTGCTATCAAAAAGGGCGGTTCGCGAACCGCCCCTACAGGTTTATATTATAAATCTAAATAATTTATAAAATCTGGTTTTCTTTGAGTTTGGCAAACAGATTGTCAGCGATTTCTTCAGGAGTCTCACCCTCTATCATCTCGCCTTTGGTTCTTGCAGGAGGAGGTGAAACCGAAATTTGTTTTGATAGTGAATTTCCACCGATAGCAGAACCGTCGAGTCCTAAATCTTCAGCAGAGTATTTAACAATCTCTTTTTTCTTAGCTGCCATTTTACCTTTTAACGACGGTAAACGCGGTTCGTTAATTTCTTTAACAACCGAAACAACGGCAGGTAAATTCAGTTCGATAACATCGTAACCTTCTTCAGTAGTACGAAAAACTGTTGCTTTGCCGTCGGTTACATCTTCAAATTTTTTCACAAACATTGCCTGTGGTAAATCAAGCTGTGCAGCAACTGCACCCGGAACCTGGGCAGAATCAGAATCTATTGCCTGTTTACCGGCTAAGACTAAATCATATTCACCTATTTTTTTTAGTCCGGCAGCGATAATTTTGCCGATAGCCTGAGGGTCTGACCGAGTGAAAGCATCATCGGTCAACAAAACTGCTTCATCTACACCGAGTGCCAAACAGGAGCGAATAGCAGATTCTGTTCGTTCGGTACCGACAGATAAGACTGTTACTTTTCCGCCATGTTTTTCTTTTAAGCGTAGAGCTTCTTCAATAGCATATTCATCAAACGGGTTTACTGTACCGGGACCTTGTGGAAGGACAACCTCGTTGGCAGCTTCATCAACTTTGATAAGAGCGATTTCAGGTACTTGTTTTATTAAGACAACAATATTCATACAATCTCCAATTACGACCCCGTTATAAATATAAGGAGTTTCACATTATAAATGTATATCTTATGTGAAAGATATGACATAAAATATATTCTAACTTTCAGAGTGACAATATGATAAAAACAGTTCAAAATGTCAAGTATAGGCTATTAGAGGTATAAAAAAACCCGCCGTAAGCGGGTTTTATAATCTTAAAATCAGATAAACTATTTGGACCAAATATACCAAATGTTGTAATTAATTGTTAGCGTATATCAGTAGCTTATCTTCTTTTTTTTGCTTTTTTAGCCGGTTTACGTTTTGGAGCAGCTTTACGTGTTGTTTTACGTGTAGTAGCTTTTCTACGTGGGGCTGCTTTGCGTGCTGCCGGTTTACGTTTTGGAGCTGTTCTTTTTTTCGGAGCAGCTTTTTTCAAACCTAATGTACGGCACTTTGCTTTAATAGAAGCAAGTGAACGTCTCATAGATTTAGCACATTCAGTTGCTGTTTTAGATTTGTACATCTTTTTCAGACGTGAAATCTCAGCAGCGGACCATGCTTTTGCTCCTGCACGAACAGCAGCTTTTTTCTTTGGTGCTTTTCTTTTGACAGCTCTTTTAGGAGCAGCTTTACGAGTAGTTCTTTTTGCTGTTTTTTTAGTTGCAGCTTTTCTTGCCGGTTTCCGTTTTGGAGCGGCTTTTTTCTTGGTTGTTTTTTTTGTCGCTTTACGCATTGGATGTAACTCCGTTAAAATGGTTTATGGTTTTATTAATATTGTTAGTTTTTCAAAAACCTATTTTTTCACTTAACGTGGATTAAATATCGAAATATTAAACATTTGTCAAATAAAACTTTTTTAGAATTTAAAAGAAATTAATGCTTATTTTGATTTTGAAGTATCGTTTGAAAGGTTATCCGGTTTATTTTTAACCGATTCCATAGCCATTGCGGCTGCTTTTTGCTCTGCTTCTTTTTTGGTATGTCCTGTGCCGGAACCGATTATGGTACTATTTACAAGAACATTTATCGCAAATTGTTTATCATGGTCCGGTCCTGTCTCAGACTCTACTTCATAAAAAGGCATCCCCTCTCCACGAGACTGCATAAGTTCCAAAAGCTCGCCTTTGAAGTTTCTTTGCGATTTATCCGATATAATTTGCTGTTTATCGGCATAAATCAATCTAGTGATTACATCAATTGACGCAGGAAGACCACCGTCAAGATAGATGGCTCCAATAATAGACTCTACCGCATCGGAAATTATAGACGGCCGCATTCTGCCACCCAGCTTATCTTCTTCAGGAGAGATTCTAATATATTCGTTCAGTTTATGATGTTTACCGACATTTGAAAGGGTTGTTTCATTTACCAGCATCGCTTTCATTTTAGTAAGACAACCTTCGCGTAAATCAGGGTGATCCCTATAAAGCAAATCGGCGATTACCAGTCCTAAGACAGAATCACCGAGATATTCAAGCCGTTCATTAGATTCCCTTGTATGCACTTTTTCAGTCGGTTTAAAAAAAGACCTATGTGTTAAAGCTAAAAGCAGAAGGTCAAGATTTCGGAAATGATATCCGGTAATTTCTT
>JAJRXM010000077.1 GCA_024276275.1 Candidatus Zixiibacteriota bacterium | reverse complement strand
CAAGACATACATCTTAACAACAATATATCTGTTATTGTTGTTTTTTATACCAAACTATCTTTCTTGCTCCAATACCTTCAAAAGTTAATTGAGTTAGTTCTCCATTTTCTAAATTTACCTTAAAGATATCTCCATTCATTGCTTCATTAGCATAAACAATATTTTTATCATCTGGTGACAGAGCAATATCCCAAGTACTTACACTACTTATGACATTGTGTATTGTGTTATCCTCAAAAGAATAGATCTTAATACTTCCCTGAGGAATATTATTAGGTGCATCAGTGATATTAAAATAGGCAAATGCATTTACATTTTGAAACGTTACTGGACCTTTTACTGCTCCATTACTTGAAATTATCTCCATACCAATCCCCCCACTCGCAGGGTACAGCATAACAGAGTTGGCATAAACACTCTCAACAGCTACTATATAATTGTTATCCTTTGTCCAAAAAATACTTTGAGTCCCTTCTATATTAGAATTAATGATATGTTGGTTTGAGCCGTCTGCATTACAGATAGATATATTTTCTGCCCCTTCCCTTCCACTACCAAAAGCAATCCTTGAACCGTCCGAGGAACTAACAGCACTAGACACCATTACATTTAATGGAAAATCAGGATTTGGTGAAATAGGATCATAAGGAATAGGTCCTAAGCCGACTCTGCTACCTGTTGAGGCATCTTCCGCAAACATTACAGACGGATTAGGTAACCGTTCTTTTTCAAAAGCATTATATAGTAAAGTATGGTCTCTATTTTGAAACCATATTTGTTCATCGAAACCATAACCTCCACCTAATAACACTTCATTTAATCCATATCCCACTTTTCTTAAGATTCCATTTTCTGAAGAAGGACAAACATATAGCTGGGAAGAATAATAATAGGGATATGCATTTGGATCATTTAAAACATTACCCCATAAAGCTATATAATTTCCATCTGGTGAAGCAGATAAGAGATTTATTCCATTTGGGTGAGTAGTCAGATGATCTAATGATGCCAGTTTAAATAAATTGCTACCATCATCATTCATAGCCCATAAGCCAACAGAACCGTCTTTAGTACAGATGAATGCAATCTGCCCTCCAGATTCTCTTTGAGCTGTAACTTCCGTTTCTGCCTGTGAGTCATAATCTCCGGTAGCAGTAATATGTACTGTAACTATTTCAGCTGTAGAATCTATCGTAATTATACTACTGAAATGTCCTTGTGCATCGGTAACTCCGTTGGTCACATCGGCAGCACCATCGGTGACAGTTAAAGAAATATCAATATTAGGTTCCCAGTGTGGATTTCCCTGACTGTCGTAGTATCCAGCATCAAGACCAAGAACATTGGCACCACCAACTGTAATTGTATTGGCAAAATCTACCAACAGTGCTAATTCAGGTTTCACCCAGACAGACTTAGTCTCTGAAGCGGTCATATCCATACCGAATGCTCCACCACTATAGGTAAAACCGGGGGGTAAAGAAAGCATCATAGCTTGAGAACCTGTAGCAGGCATAACATAGACTCGCCCTTCACCGTAATTGTTATCATCTGCCTGCCAGTTAGGGCTGGAATTCATACCGGTTACTATTGATGGAGTTAGCGATTGACAATTTACAAGATTGGGGTCATGAATATACGCCTCCCATTTCATAGGTGGAGTAAGTGAGGCAACATTTGGGTCGAGATTTAACTCAGGGTGTTGTGCTGTATAAGCAGCAAAAGTTGCCTGCATTACACCTATGAAAAAATTTACAGTATTTTTTAAGACATCTTTGAACGATTGAACTGCTGATGGAGAACCGGTCAAACCGTTTGCTGTCATAGCGAGACCGATTAAATCATTTACTGTAAGATATGGTGGAATATTAGAAGCTAATATATATACGCTTGCTTCTGTGGTATCACCAAGCTGAATAGTATTGTCAGCAAATACAACTGTCATTTTGTCTATTTTCGCCGGCAAAGCACCTACAACAATCTTGTTTACAACAACATCTATAAGAGTCAGCACCGCACCTACGGTTGTAACATAGGGTGTTGCCACTCCACCTATACCAAGAACTCCGGCAAGCAGACCGACTGTTTCAGCATAAGTCTGTCCGGTCTGGCTAATAACTGTAGCTCCGAACATTTTTACTATAACATAAAACTGCATTCGTCGGGCTAAATCCTGATCGGTTAAAAGCGTTGGAATTACTGCAGGTGAAGAACTGAGGTTTAACAAAGTATTCTTATCATTAAGTGAATTTATTACCGTTGATGATGAAATTACCTGTAACTGTTCAGCCATATTCATCAAACCTTCAATCACACCGTTTGCATCTAAAATCGCTGTGACAAAGGCAAGACTAGAATCAGCATTGACTCCTTCTACTGTTGAAGTAAGTGATAATGAGTCACTCGAATTTATAAGAGAATCAAGTGCGGTCATAAAAGCAACCATATATTGTTCCTCAACTCCCGGAACGAAATTGAATGAGCTGATAATTGTATCAAATACAGCAGAGATTGTCTCCAGTGATGATGTAATATCTTCAAGGGAATGTGTTGGCTTAGGCAATGCTTCAACGGTTATCGTTTTTTTAGCTTCTCCAAGAATTACTCCGTTTTCAATTATAACCAAATCAAGTGCTTCAGCAGGAACTGTCACAAACCCGGAATCATCAAAGAAAAGCGGAATTGAAACTAATACTTCCCCAGAATCTCCTACTATAATTGGAGCTGTTTTCCCGCCGATTGTTGCTGAAAGTGTCTCTGTATCAGGATTCAAATCGGTAAGTCCACTAACGGATAGCATTGCTCCCGGAATTCCTGACGATGGGTTTACAATTAAAGATCCAAGTTCCCCTATTTTTTTCGGAGTAGTAGGACTGGAACACTGCAATAATAGAATGGCAACAAACACGGCTGTCATTTGGACTATTTGTGATTTCAGTAATCTAGAGTTCTTTAGATAATTTTTCATTTTATACCTCTACTTCTACTTAATTTTTCTAACTATTTTGTTTACTACAGTTAAGACACTCCATCTTAAATATTATTTTGCTACTGCATAGGTGCTCGATGAATCCGACAGTTAACTGTATATGAAGATATACCGGAGGAACTACCTGAAGCAGAATAATCAACCCTATCACCTTCAGCATAAGTTTTAACTTTTATGCTGTAATAATTACCCGGAGAAAGTAGTAATGAATCTGAAAATACCAAAGAATTTGTAGAAGCATCCAAAGTATAATTTACTTCATATGTATTGATAGAAAAGAATGTTTCTGAATTCATCGGAGTATATGAATTATCAGCATATATCTCGCCTTCGTATACTAAAACAAAATATCCTGAATCGACAAAAAGATTAATATATGTTCCGACATCACTGAAAGCTCTAACAGATGAACTTAAGAGAATGTCAGATGAATCCAAAATAGACCATTCATTTGAGGCGGTACAAGTACCGGAAGCTGAAAACCCCTTAAAGTAATCATAATTTGATGACTGCGGATTTACTGATCCAATGGCTTCACTTAAAAGACTTGCAGTACCCCATGTTGTTTGAGCTCCCATATATTTCCCCGGATTAGCAGAAAAATCTAATCCGCAGTCTTTATTAGAATAAAGTAAATTAAACTCATCATGTGCCTCTGTAACATTATCGTCACTGAATGTATACCCACCAATTGCTATGATCCATGACCCATTATCACCCTGGTCTGAAACACATCGTATACCCCAACCAGAACCAAGAGTATCCGAGGTAAGTGCATCTGAAACTGCCACAACGATTGTATCTTCTTGAGCATTGTAGGCACCATACGCAAAAACATGAACTGTCACCGAATCAGCACTTGAATCAATAGTGATAATACTATTAAAATGTCCCTGAGCATCAGTAACTCCCGACATTGTACTTGCTGAACCGTTAGTAACGGATAAATTGATTTGTATACCATCTGACCAAGAAGGGTTACCGTTGCTATCGTAGTAGCCGGCATCTACTCCCAATACATTAGCTCCATTAACTGTAATTATATTAGCAAAATCAACCTGTAAAGCGAGTTCACTAACAATTGTTACTGTATCAACATTACTTATATATAAATCGTTGCCAAAAGGACCACTAGCATAACCTAAACTCTGCATAACAGGATGGATCCATGTATTTGGTCCCGGTGGTTGGGTTCGAATCTGCAGACCTATATTTCCAAGAGAATTTTTTGCCTTACCGTTAAAACTTCTAATGATATAACTCATCTTACTCAAATCAGGTATCATCAAATCTATTAATTCGGGATTGTTTACCCGTACAGAGTCCCAGGTCATGTGAGGAAAATTGACATCAAGCTGAGTAGGGTAATTATAATTAGTGCTTAGTATGCCGTTTATTACATTTAGAAACCAAACGGTTAAATCCTGTATTATCTGGTCAAAGTTTCTGAGCTGTTGAAAAAATCTTCTTGGAATACCTATATTTCGTATCCAGTCGGCAACTGCAATACCACCGACAACTTGGAGAACGATATCCATCGGAGTTATATTGGGCGGATTGTTTTTTGCAGAAATATAAACTACTGCCTGAGTGGTATCGCCTACATTGATTGTATCCCCTATAAAATCTAAATCTATTTGTGTTATCTCAGCTGGAAAGGCAGCTACAATCAATTTGTTGATGATAAAATCAAGCTCTGCAACTATATAACTTATGATAAACTCTATAAAGTTCAAAGAAGGAAGAGCAATTCCAGCGGCTCCAACATATACTGCTATCTCACTCCAGCTGAGGGCTGTATTACCAATTACCATAGTACCAAAATCAGCGATTAATGTATGAAGCTGCATTCTAGCTGCTAAACCTTCATCAGTAATACCGGCTTGAACTATCTGTATCTTGAGAGATTTTGCTGTAGATGCTATTGTATTCAAACTATCTGACCATTTTGAGAAATAATCTGAAAACCCCGATGAGACCAACAATGCTGAAAATATTTCTTTATGCATAGAATCAGACGGGACAAGCAAAGAATTTCCATTTATTAAATTCTCAAGTGAATTCTCTCCGGTATATAGTATAATATCCATAGCATCAAAGGTTGCGAGCATGATTGTATCAGTAATACCGATTGTCAAGGCTATGTTTCTAATTGCTTCAGCCCCCGATTGTATATCCGCTATCAAAGAATCAGCCACTCCTTCAGCATGAGGTAACGAGTCAATAGTTATAACTTTAGTAAGACTGTCGACCTTTTTATTAAATCGTAAAAGTGTTACCCCTACAGGTTCTGACGAAGTCATCGGCCAAGTATCATTACTGTCTGCAAAGATAAGAGGAATAACCGTTCGTATTATAGTGCTAGAATCTCTCATAAGAGGTACTATATTACCCCCAATTTCAAGAGACCAAACCGTATCCTCATCAACAGGTAATTCTAAATTTGATATTTCTATGATAGTACCAGGAGTACCTGATATCGGAGTGAAGCTTACATTGTCAAGCATCTCCGAATATGAAATATCGTCACTTGGTTCTATAGGGTTATTTTTACTACATGATAAACAGAGAAAAAATATCAATGAGACTAAAACCTTTAGATAGTTTTTCATATTAGACCTCTTCATTTTTTGGCTGTTTTTTTTCAATCTCCAAATCCAACCAATCTCTAAATTCTCTTAAGCTTTTGAACTTTATTTCTTTATTTTTCTCAAAACTGACCGCCTTACCTGCCCAGTCAGAGTTCTGTTTTGCCATGTGAAGGATGAACTTCAACGGCTTACCGTGTACTTTTTTATCGTTTTTCATGATTATAATATATTTTTCAGAGTGACAGCAGAGTGACAAAAGGGGATAATTTTAGATATTTTTACTATTATTTTTATTTTTTATTATTATTTTTAATTAAATTGCTATAAAAGGAATGAAATGTGCGGATATTACAATCAAAATTACAAGTACCTACTAGTTCTAAATACCTGATTTACCGTGCAAGATTGTTAGATTCTATCAGCTTTAGATCACCCAATAATCTCTATTTACTTAAGGCTCCTGCCGGATTTGGAAAAACTACATTTGCAGCACAATTATATGCATACCTGCCCACTAACTATTTCAAAACATGGATAACAGTTGATGAAAACGAACAGGACACAGAAAGATTAGTTCAATATATAATAACCGGATTATACAATTCATCCAAAGAACTAAACAGTCTCGTAGACTTAGATGCATTAATATCCGACGATATTTTGATCGTTGAAAAAATCGAAAATCTTTGTTTTCTTTTTCAAGAGCAAATAAAAAGTCCTCATTGGCTGTTTTTAGATAATTGGGAATCGGCAGACAATAAAGAAAATGGAAAAATTATTAATCAACTCATTCGGCACACAAGTAAAAAATTGAAAATTGTTATAACATCAAGAATCAATCCCTCGTTTAATTTGACCCGTTTGCAGGAAAAAAAGATAATTCAGATATTTACTCAAAAAGATCTCAGATTTTCATTTACAGAATTTATGGAATCTTTATCTATACGGAAACTGTATTTTGAAAAACAAGAGCTTGAACAGCTTTGGAAATTATCTAAAGGCTGGTGTATTAACACAGCCTTTATAGATGAACCTTATAAAGATAAAAAACTTCCAGCCACTATCTATTCTAAAAAAAATTTTAATTTTACATTATCCAGAAATTATATTATAGAAGAGTTTTTTAACAACCTTGATGAATCTTTTATGACATGCCTAATAAAATCGTCTTTTTCTAAATTCATATCGCATGATATTTTGACTGTACTTTTGGGTTCGGAAGAAGAAACAAAAGATTTTCTAAAACATTTGAAAAATTCATCAATCCCTTTTAATGAATACAACTCAGACGAATTTAAATATCATCCTGTCTTTCATAATGCTCTCACCGTACTTGCAAAAGAGAAGCTTAATCAATCAGAAATAAATTCAATAAACAATAAACTCACTGCCTTTTATCTCTCAAAAAATTTACATATTGATGCTCTTGAAAAAATATCGGCATTGAATGATGAAGAATTGTTGTTAGAGTTCATTGACATTCACTGGCTGGAGTTATTAGAACAAGGTGACTTAAAAATTATAAAAATATTACTTGATAAGATTTCTAAAGAATATAATTCACATCGATTATATATAAAATTGTATTCAAATGTTTTATCTCAGTATAGTGAAAATAGTGAACTGATTAAGTTTCTTTCTGACAAAATAGATCATACATTATACAAAAAAGGAGATCTTCTCTTAAACTCTCTTTGGGTTAAATATTATTGGGCAATTTTACATTCGACGGACAACCCTTCATATAATGAAGTCCTATCATCATGGAATAAGATTGAGAAAACAAAAGGTCCGTATCAGGAAAAAGATAAAATAGGTGTTGAAATCACCTTGAGTTGTGCTGCGTACACAGAACTTAATTTTAATAAAGCCAAGCTGCATATCAAAAAAAGTATTAAATATATAGGTGATAGTTCTTTTGTATATAAGATAAATCAGTTAGATAATCTTGCGATTTTTGAATTCTACATAGGAAACATAGAAAAAGCACTGAAAATCTATAATGCAAATCAAAAAGAAAGTGAAAAAAGAAAAGTATTCCATGGAATGTCTAATCGTCTACTGCATACCGCCTGGGTACTCATTTCAACCGGACAAATAAATATGGGATTGGAAACAATTGATGAGGCTGAGGAGATTATATTTAAGCATGAATCCTTTAATATACAGGCAAAGATGTATTCAGACCGCTATAAAGGTATCGCATTGTTTTACTTAGGTTATTATGAGTTGGCTACAAAAAAACTAAAAGACTCTTTACAATATGCAATAAAATATAATACTGAAGAAATTATTTATACAAAAGCATTCATTGGCTATTTTGAATTATTAAAAGGGAATCCTCATTCTTTATTATCTAAAGAAGAAATCAAATCCATAGAGAAGTTTTCACAATCTAACTTGTTATACTTAGTATATGAAAGTTATCATAGTTTTCTAAATAAGAAGAAAAAGCATTGTTTTGATAATGCCAATAAACTATTAGCAATAAGTTCAAAATCCAAATTATCCTCATGGCAAGCGTTAGCTTATTTTTTATTGGCACTCCATGCCGAACTTTCTAATAACTACACTCTTTCTAATAATTACTTTTTAAAAGGATTATCAATATTACAAAAAAATAAAATCTATTCTTACCCTATGTATAATACAATAATTACTGAAAGAATAGTTGTTCACGCTATTAAACTAGGAAAACTCCTATTTATAAATAATATTTTAGATTCAGATTATACCTTTGAATTTTCAAATGAAATTGAAAATCTGATTGAAAGAATAGAGTTTAGTACAAAAAACTACGCTCAATTATTTTCTATCGCATCAGTAAATACAATTCGTGGACTGGTACCACTCGCCAATAAATACGTAACTTCTAATCAAAAAGCATTAAAAGGAAGTGCTATAAAATATCTGAATACGATTTCAGAAATCCCCCTTCCTCCTCTTAAGATATATATGTTCGGAAATTTCCTTGTTCTCTCTGACAACCAACAGATCAAATTCAGAAGAAAAAAATCTAAACAGCTTTTGCAGATTCTAACTTTAAAATATCCTTCTGCTGTCAATGAAGAAGAACTAGTTGAAATTCTTTGGCCCAATTCAGAAATTTCAAAAGGTAAATCATCACTTAGAACTGCTATTAAAGATCTCCGAAAGGATATTGATCCATACCACCTTACAAGAAAAGATACATATATTTTATATAAACAATCACAATATAGACTCAATATGCCGGAAAGCTCTTTTATAGATACTTTAGAGCTTAAGAACATATCTAACAAAATTCTATCTTCAAATACTAACTTCCCTAATGAATCTAATATAGAGTTATGCTATAAAATTATTCATTTATACAGTAACAGGTTACTTACAGAGGATTTGAATAGTTCCTATTCTATTGAAGAACGTGAATATTTTAATTTAACATATCAAAACATAGTACTGAAATTTTCAGAATTATTAATCGATGCAAATAGAGCTAATGAAGCTGTTGAATATTTAGAAAAAGCCTTGATTTACAATCCTCTTTGGAGAGAAGGAATTGAACAACTTATTAAGATATATGTTCTTCTTAATAAATCTATTAATGCTTATAAAATATTTAACAACTATAAATACTCTTTAAAAAAAGAATTAGGAATCATACCAGATAGCGAACTTACAGACATAATTAGTAATATATACTAGTATTTAAAATCCTCACCTCACTTTTTTAAATTACACTATGATACATCATCATAATATTTTACGTGGAATGCTGTAAGTATCCAAAATTTTAGATCACAAAACACCTATCTGTCTCACATTTTTAATAATCTTATTTATAGTTTTCCCGCTCATATAACGCTCTTTGAATCCTAATATGTTGACCTATTATAGCCTCACAGAGAACTGTAATCAGCAAAATTTTAGATAGTTTCTTGTGAATTCAATAATCATTTTTGGATAATATATGGCACAGGTCAATATTGATAATTCATAACTTATTAAGAAATAATTGTTTACGGCGTTACAAGTGGAGGTTGGTACACCGAACCTACGAACGACATAACTGCATGCTTTTCAATGGGTTATGCTTTAATGGAGGTGGGGGGAAT
>JAJRXM010000076.1 GCA_024276275.1 Candidatus Zixiibacteriota bacterium | reverse complement strand
GTTATGCCCGGAGATAATATCCAAATGGAAGTCGAGTTGATAATGCCAATAGCAATGGAGAAAGAGCTTCGTTTTGCTATTCGTGAAGGTGGCCGTACAGTTGGTGCCGGCGTTATTGCTGATATCATCGAATAAAGGTGTGTTATGCCAAGAGATAGAGTAATCCTCGCTTGTGGAGATTGTAAAAGAAGAAATTACAATACCTTGAAGAATAAACGTCTTCATCCTGAGCGGGTTGAATATAAGAAGTATTGTTCTTTTTGTGATAAAAGAGTGATGCATAAAGAAACCAGGTAAGTCTGGGTAAATAATAGGCCAGTAGCTCCAATTGGTAGAGCGCCGGTCTCCAAAACCGGATGCTGGGGGTTCAAGTCCCTCCTGGCCTGATAAATAAGAATGTTAGAGTTTTGAATTATGGACAAAATTTCTAAATTTTTAAAAGAAGTAGTTGCCGAGTTAAATAAAGTTACCTGGCCGTCTAAAGATGAAATAGTCAGTTCGACAATAGTGACAATTATTGTTTCGACTATAGTTGCTATTTTTATTGGTATAGTTGATCAAGCTCTTACGGCGATAATTAAAGTAATCTTTGACTCAGGTCTTGGGAGTTAGTACCGTTATGGCATTTCGTTGGTATGCTTTACATACGCTTTCAGGTCATGAGCAGAAGGCGAAAAGATATCTTGAGTCTGCGATTGAAAATGCAGGTATGCAAGACAAGTTTGGTCAGG
This sequence comes from Candidatus Zixiibacteriota bacterium, assembly GCA_024276275.1. GTDB lineage: Bacteria > Zixibacteria > MSB-5A5 > GN15 > FEB-12 > QQUK01. The sequence goes on along the minus strand of JAJRXM010000076.1, from coordinate 14,142 downwards.
TGATTGTGCCGACTGAAGAAGTGACTGAAATGAAACAGGGTAAACGGTCTACTTCAACAAAAAAATTCCTTCCAAGTTATATGTTGGTTGAGTTGGAATTGGATAAACATACGTTGGAGTTGGTCGTGTCTACACCGGGAATTACGAATTTTGTCGGTTCCGCCGGAAAACCTGTTCCGTTACGTCCTATTGAGGTCGAACGTATTATCGGTCAGATAGATTCGAGCCGAACTGAAGAAATTACTGATATTCCGTTTCAGGCAGGTGATTCTGTCAAAGTAAACGACGGTCCTTTTATGGATTTCTCAGGTACGGTTAGTGAAGTAAATATGGAGAGAAAGAAAGTCAAGGTGATGGTTTCCATCTTTGGTCGTCCGACACCTGTAGAGCTTGATTTCCTTCAGGTTGAAATAGTAAAAAAATAACATTAGTTTTAATAGAAAGTAGTAAATAGCGTGGCAAAAAAAATTGCTGGTTACATTAAACTCCAAATTCCTGCCGGTCAAGCAAATCCGGCTCCTCCGGTTGGTCCTGCTTTGGGTCAACAGGGTGTTAATATTATGGAGTTCTGTAAAGCCTTTAACGCTAGAACTCAAAGCGGTAACGGGATTTTAACTCCTGTTGTTATTACTGTATATGGTGATAAGTCTTTCTCTTTTGAAACAAAGACTCCGCCTGCTTCAACGCTGTTGTTAATTGCTGCGAAGTTGAAAAAAGGTTCCGGTGTTCCAAATAAAGACAAGGTCGGAGATGTAACTAAAGATCAGGTTCGGCAGATTGCTGAACAAAAAATGCAAGATTTGAATGCGTCCTCTATTGAGACGGCAATGCTGATGATTGAAGGCACTGCTCGTTCAATGGGGATAGAAGTAAAGTAAACTTACAGATATTCGCAAGTACCTGATACGGAAAGCGTTTCAGGGAGAATAGGAGTAAATGAAAAAGTCTAAAAAAATTACGGAATACCGTTCAAAGATTGATCGTATGAAACATTACGGTGTTGCTGAAGCGGTACAGATTCTCAAAGAGAACAAATATGTTAAATTTGATGAATCTATTGAAGTAGCGATTCGCCTAGGTGTGGATCCAAAACATGCTGATCAGATGGTTCGTGGAACTGTTGCTCTCCCAAACGGTACCGGTAAATCCGTTTCTGTTGTTGTATTCGCTCAGGGAGATAAAGTTAAAGAAGCAGAAGAAGCCGGTGCTGACCATGTTGGATCCGATGACTTGGCTGCTAAAATTAAAGGTGGTTGGACAGAGTTTGATGTATGTGTTGCAACACCTGATATGATGAGAGTTTTAGGTCCTTTAGGTAAAGTGCTTGGACCTCGTGGGTTAATGCCAAACCCTAAAACCGGAACTGTAACAATGGATTTAGCCCGTACGGTAAAAGAACTAAAGGGTGGTCGTATTGAGTTCCGTATTGACAAACAATCAAATATTGCCGGAGCAGTCGGTAAACTCTCTTTTGAGGCTGATAAAATTACTGAAAATATATTAGCTTATGTAGATGCTATCTTAAAAGCAAAACCGGCTTCTGCAAAAGGTGCTTACGTGTTAGGAATTTCTGTATGTTCTTCTATGAGTCCCGGTATTAAGCTTGACCATCAACAATTACTGTTAAAAATGAAGAAGTAGAGGAGTACATAGATCATGCCAACACCTAAAAAAGAACAATCAATAGCAGAAATGAAAGAGCTGTTTGAAGGCTCTAATTCACTTTTTGTGACTGATTATCAAGGCTTAAATGTAGCCGATATGACAGAACTTCGTTTTGCTCTTCGTGAAAAAAATGTGCGTTTTCTAATTGCGAAAAATACATTAATGAAAATTGCTGCTAAAGAAGCCGGGGTTACTGGGATTGATGAGTATTTAAAAGGTCCTACTGCATTAGCTTTTACTAATGATGATCCGGCAGCAGCCGCAAAAATATTAAATGATTCTTTTAAAAAGAACGAACTGCCTCGGATGAAAGTCTTTGTCGTTGACGACGAAGTTTTTGAAGCAGCTCAAATTTCTCGACTAGCCGATCTGCCACCAAAAGAAATTCTCCTTTCTCAGGTTGTAGCTGCTGTTGAGGCTCCGTTTACTTCTCTTATTGGTTCTCTTGACGGGTTCTTTAGAGAATTAGTCGGTTCTATTGATGCTCTTGCTGATAAGAAAAATAGCGAGGGATAATACGTATTGAGGACTTTTTTAGATTGTTCTTCACTCATGCTTCTAAGCGGACTTGTCCTCCGTTTGAGATGTAAGACAGTCGCTATAAATTAAGAAATGAAAAAGAAAAACTAAGAAATAAGAGGTACACAAAGTGGCCAACGAAACAATTGATCAAATCGTTGATAAGATCGCAGAATTATCCGCAATGGATTTAGCTGATCTTTCTAAAGCAATCCAAGATAAATTTGGAGTTACAGCCGCAGCTCCTGTAGCTGTTGCAGTAGCTGCCGGTGACGGTGGTGGTGCTGCTGAAGAACAAACTGAATTTAATGTTGTCTTAGAATCACCGGGCGATAAAAAAATTCAGGTTATTAAAGCATGTCGTGAATTAACTTCTTTAGGCTTAAAAGAAGCTAAAGATTTAGTTGAATCAGCTCCTTGTAATGTTAAAGAAGGCGTTGCAAAAGATGAAGCCGAAAAAGCTAAAGAAAAATTAGAAGAAGCCGGTGCTGTAGTTTCTATCAAATAGTCAGCATATAATTTCTACCGGTTGGGTTTAATATACCCGACCGGTTCATTTAATTTATTTCCCTATGTGTAGTGTGTTGTTGGCTGATTGACTGAGTAGTGGCTCTCCAGGATAGTCCGGGAGAAAAGAAAAAAGAATTAACAGGATCGCCAAGTTTTTGAAAAATTTAAACTTTTATGGAACACTAAAGTTATGACTTTACTTCAGGTGTTTTTATATTTTAGGAGGGTTATACATTGACCCAGACTGGTTTGATTGAAAGATTTAGTTACGGGACATCCAGTGATGCAATGGAGATGCCCAATTTTCTAGAGGTTCAGCTCAATTCGTATTATGAATTTTTGCAACCTGATACTCCTTTTAAGAAAAGGAAAAAAGAAGGTTTAGAGCAGATATTTCAAGATATTTTTCCTGTTTCGGATGTTCATGAAAATTATTCTCTAGAATATGTCGGATATAAACTCAATCCGTCAAGATATTCTATTGACGAGTGTCGCGAAAGAAATATGTCTTATGCAGCTCCTTTAAAAGTTACAATGAGATTGATTTGCCGTCAGGGAGAAGGCGAAGAAAAAGAAATTAAAGATATTGTTGAACAGGATGTCTATCTCGGCGAACTTCCTCTTGTTACTGAGTGGGGTACATTTATTATTAACGGTTCTGAACGTGTAATTGTTAGTCAGTTACATCGTTCTCCCGGTGTATTTTTCTCAGACTCTATACATCCAAACGGAAAAAAATTATATTCTGCCAGAATTATTCCATACCGTGGTAGATGGATGGAGTTTACAACTGACATCAATTATATCATGTATCTATATGTCGATTCAAAACGCAAACTTCCGATTACTGCTGTTTTAAGAGCTTTAGGTTATTCTACTGACGAAGAAATAGTAAATCTATTTTATACTACTACGAAAGCTACATTGTCAGGAAAAAAAGTTGCTGAATATATTGGTGGATACCTTGCTGAAACACTTGTAGATAAAGAAACCGGCGAAGTAAAGTTTGCTGTTGGTGAAGTTCTTACAGAAGATACTATTGATGATATTTTAAGCAACGGCTATAAGCAGGTTCAAGTAATCAAACCGTCTGAAACTCGCGAAGTTCCTGTTATTATAAATGCCTTTAAAAAAGATCCTACCAAGTCAAGAGAAGAAGCTCTATATAAAATATATTCAATCTTAAGACCCGGAGAACCACCGTCTTTTGAAGTAGCCGAATCATTAGTTGAGAAATTTTTCTATAGTGACAAACGCTATGATTTAGGTGAAGTCGGTCGTTATATGATAAACCAACGTTTGGAGATTGATGTTCCTCTGGACCATGCTACTTTAACTGAAGAAGATTTTATCTTAATTATTAAATATATTATCGGACTTTGTAACGATACCGGTTTTACCGATGATATCGATCATTTAGGAAATCGTCGCTGTCGTACTGTCGGTGAATTGTTGTCCAATCTATTTTCTGTCGGCCTAACAAGAATTGCCCGTACAATAAGAGAAAGATTATCTTTAAAAGATCAGGAAAATGTTACTCCTCAGCTTTTAGTCAATGCACGTACTGTTTCATCGGTTGTCGAAACATTCTTTGGTTCATCTCAGCTTTCCCAGTTTATGGATCAAACAAACCCTCTCTCTGAGCTGACTCACAAACGTAGGCTTTCTGCCTTAGGACCTGGTGGTCTGACAAGAGAAAGAGCAGGTTTTGAGGTTCGTGATGTACATCATACTCATTATGGTCGTATGTGTCCGATTGAAACTCCTGAGGGACCGAATATCGGATTGATTACATCAATGGCTTCGTTTGCCAGAATCAATCGCTATGGTTTCCTTGAAACTCCTTATAGAAAAGTTGAAAAAGGCATAGTAACCGATAAAATAGAATATCTCTCAGCCGATCAGGAAGACAGATATTTGATTGCTCAGGGTACTGAACCTCTTACAGCTAAAAACCACTTTGTAAATAAAACTGTTGTGGCAAGAAATCGTTCTGACTATCCGCATGTGAAGCCTGAAGAAGTAAAATATATGGATGTATCTCCTCGTCAGATTATTTCAGTCGCAGCATCTTTGATTCCGTTCTTGGAACATGATGATGCCAACCGTGCACTAATGGGCTCAAACATGCAACGCCAGGCGGTTCCACTTTTGAGAACTATGTCTCCGTATGTTGGAACAGGTATGGAGCGTAAAGCTGCTGCCGATTCCGGAGCGGTCGTAAAATCTAAAGTTGACGGTGAAGTAAAATATGTTGATGGAAATAAAATCATTATATCTCCAAATGTGAAATCAAAAACTGGTTCACTTGGATATGTTGAGGATGTCGTTTATCAATTAACGAAGTTCCGCCGTTCAAACCAGGATACATGTATTAACTTCCGACCGAGAGTCCGTATCGGTGATCAAGTTTCTGTCGATGATGTTATTGCTGACGGACCTGCTGTAGAAAATGCTGAACTTGCTTTAGGTTATAATGTCAAGGTTGCATTTATGCCGTGGCGTGGTTATAACTTTGAAGATGCTATCATTCTGTCTGAACGATTAGTTCGTGACGATATTTATACGTCTGTACATATAGAAGAGTTTGAATTACAGGTTCGTGATACAAAACGTGGTTCTGAAGAAATTACTCGTGAGATTCCAAATGTTTCTGAAGAAGCCTTATTGAACCTTGATGAAAACGGAATTATTCGTTCTGGTGCTGAAATTGAAGCCGGTGATATTATGGTCGGTAAAGTTACACCGAAAGGTGAAACTGAATTATCTCCTGAAGAACGGTTGCTTCGAGCAATCTTTGGAGAAAAAGCCGGTGACGTAAAAGATGCAAGTTTAAAAGCTCCTCCGGGAATGAAGGGCGTTGTGATTAAAACCTCCGTCTTTACTCGTAAAGAACGTTCAGAAGAGGCTAAAAAACTTGAGAAAACTCAAATTGCACAAATCAAACGTGAATTCAATAAAATTATTATTGAGATTTCAAATTTACGTAGTCAAAAAATCGGTGAATTACTTGGCGGTAAAAGTTCAGCTACTATCCGCTCGGCGGTTGACAATTCTGTCTTAGTTAGAGCCGGACATAAATTCAAAGCAGAATTTTTTAATGATTTTGATTTTGATAATGCTGTTGCTCCGGAAGGTTACTGTGACAATAGTACCACAAATAAAAATGTTGATTCTATTTTAGAAGAAGCTTCTCGATTACTTGAATCAAAAAAAAATCAGATGGAAGTAGAAATAGAAAAAATCGTTCGTGGTGCTGAACTTCCTCCGGGAGTTAAGCAACTTGTTAAAGTAACAATTGCTATCAGACGTAAAATTTCTGTAGGTGATAAAATGGCGGGACGTCATGGTAATAAAGGTGTTGTCTCGCGTGTTGTGCCTATTGAAGATATGCCTCACGATGAACATGGTAACGCAGTTGATATTATTTTAAATCCACTCGGTGTACCGTCACGTATGAACGTAGGGCAAATTTTAGAAACCCATCTTGGATGGGCTGCCGAAGCGTTGAATACACGTTTTGCTATTCCTGCTTTTGAAAGTGCTACCGTTGAAGAGATTCAGGGAAGACTTGAAGAAGCCGGTTTACCGAGAGACGGTAAAATGCAGCTCTTTAACGGACTGACCGGTGAACCTTTTGATAACCGTATCACTGTTGGAATTATATATATGCTGAAACTTGCTCACTTGGTTGACAACAAGATTCACGCGAGGTCTATCGGGCCATACTCACTGGTAACGCAGCAACCTCTTGGTGGTAAAGCACAATTTGGTGGACAGCGTTTTGGTGAGATGGAAGTATGGGCTTTAGAAGCGTATGGTGCTGCATATACTCTGCAAGAAATGCTGACCGTGAAGTCTGATGATGTCACCGGTAGAAGTAAAGTATACGAAGCTATTGTAAAAGGTGAAAATCCACCTGAACCGGGATATCCTGAAGCATTTAATGTTCTGATTAAAGAATTGCAGGCATTAGGATTAGATATCAAACTGATAGAGCTATAAAATGATTTTTGATGCATTGGAATTTTTAGTCCGCTTAGCGGAGATTGAAAATAAAGGAGTTATCCATGGCCGATAAGGCGGGAAGAAAACAAGACAAGGGACAGAAAAAAGTGGAATTTAATGCAATCCAAATACAGATTGCATCTCCCGATACTATCCTTTCTTGGTCATTTGGTGAAGTTACTAAACCTGAGACTATCAATTATCGTTCATTTAAACCTGAACGGGATGGTCTGTTTTGTGAACGTATTTTTGGACCGGTCAAAGACTGGGAATGTAACTGCGGTAAATATAAAAGAATAAGGTTCCGTGGAATCGTATGTGATAGATGCGGTGTTGAAGTAACCCAATCTAAAGTTCGTCGTGAAAGAATGGGACATATTCAACTTGCAGTACCGGTGTCGCATATATGGTATTTTAAATCATTGCCGTCACGTATTGGTAACCTGCTTGATATTTCTATCAGGGAACTTGAAAAAATTCTCTATTACGAGTCTTACTTGATTATTGATGCCGGAAACTCTTCTTATGCTGTGGGAGATATTATTACTGAAGAAGAATTTATGGATTTAGAAGATGCCGGTAAAACTTTTGACGCTCGCATGGGTGCTGAAGCAGTTCGTGAAATTCTCAAAGGACTTGAAATTGATGAACTCTCTGTAACTCTTCGTGCCAGAGCTAAAGTAGAAACTTCCGTCCAACGGAAAAAAGACACACTTAAGCGTTTACGTATCTTAGAATCTTTCCGTCAATCCGAAAATCGACCTGAATGGATGATACTGGATGTTGTTCCTATTATTCCACCGGATTTACGTCCGCTAGTTCCACTTGAAGGCGGTCGATTTGCGACTTCTGATTTAAATGATTTGTATCGTCGTGTTATAAATAGAAACAACCGTTTGAAAAAACTTATTGATATTCAGGCTCCTGAAGTTATTCTCAGAAATGAAAAACGTATGTTGCAGGAAGCTGTTGATGCCCTCTTTGATAACGGTCGCCGTACTCATTCAGTACGTGGAGACTCCAAACGTCCTTTAAAATCTCTTTCTGATTTATTAAAAGGTAAACAAGGTCGTTTCCGTCAAAACTTATTAGGTAAACGTGTTGATTACTCAGGTCGTTCAGTTATTGTTGTCGGTCCTGAACTAAAACTACACCAATGCGGTATTCCAAAAAATATGGCTCTGGAATTGTTTAAGCCTTTCATAATTATGAAACTTGAAGAAAAAGGATATGTTCAGACAGTTAAATCAGCTAAAAAATTAGTTGAAAAAGAACGTCCGGAAGTATGGGATATCTTAGAAGAAATTATCGAAGATCATCCGGTCATGCTCAACCGTGCTCCTACCCTTCACCGTCTCGGTATTCAAGCGTTTTATCCAAAACTGGTTGAAGGTAAAGCTATCCGCTTACATCCATTGGTCTGTGCTGCTTTTAATGCTGATTTTGACGGTGATCAAATGGCCGTCCATGTTCCCCTTTCTTTTGAAGCACAACTTGAAGCACGGGTGCTGATGCTTGCAACAAACAATATCTTACTCCTGTCATCAGGTCGACCGGTAGCTATTCCATCACAGGATATTGTTTTGGGATGTTACTATTTGACAAAAACAAGACCTGGTGAAAAAGGTGAGGGTATGATGTTTACTTCTGTTCATGAAGCACTTGCTGCTCATGATCACGGTATAGTTGATATCCATGCTTTGATTAAGGTTCGTATTAATAATGAGCTAATTGAAACAACTCCGGGTAGATTAATCTTTAACGATAGTATGCCGGACGGAATGCCGCTGTTTAATGAAGTTGCTAGTAAAAAAGCGATGGAAGGATTAGTGCAGACAATCTTTGCTGACTTAGGGCAGAGAGTTACGGTGCAATATCTCGATAGATTAAAAGAACTCGGTTTTAGATTTGCTACACAATCAGGTGTAACGGTTTCAATTGATGATTTGGTTGTACCTGAAGAAAAAACTGAAATTTTAGATGAAGCATATAAAAAAGTTTCCAAAATTACTAAGCAGTTCCGAAACGGTTTAATATCTGTCGGTGAAAGATATAACGCGGTAAAAGATATTTGGAATATGACAACCGATTCGATTTCTACGGTTATGTTTGATAACCTTGCTGCTCAGAAACATGGCTTTAACCCGGTCTTCATGATGGCTGACTCAGGTGCTCGTGGTTCTAAAGAGCAGATACGCCAATTAGCAGGTATGCGTGGTTTGATGGCCAAACCTCAAAAGAAAATCACTGGTGGTATGGGTGAGCTGTTGATTGATAATCCGATTACAGCAAACTTCCGCGAAGGACTCTCCGTTCAGGAGTATTTTATCTCTACTCACGGTGCCAGAAAAGGTCTATCCGATACAGCTCTGAAAACTGCTGATGCAGGATATTTAACCCGTCGGTTAGTTGATGTTGCCCAAGATGTTATTATTCGAGAAATTGATTGCGAAACAATTCTAGGACTTGATGTAACCGCAATTAAAGAGGGTGAAGAAATCATAGAATCTCTTTCTGACCGTATTTTAGGTCGGTCTGCATTATATGATATCTTTGATCCGATTTCCGATGAGCTTATTGTTGTAGCCGGTGATGAAATTGGTGAAGATGAAGCTGAAAAAATGGAAACTGTCGGTATCGATGAAGTTTCTATTCGTTCTGTACTGACATGCGAATCTAAATTTGGTGTCTGTGCGAAATGTTACGGTAGAAATCTTTCTACTTTAAAACGTGTGCATATTGGTGAAGCTGTAGGCGTTATTGCGGCTCAGTCAATCGGTGAACCGGGTACACAGCTTACATTACGTACTTTCCATATTGGTGGTGTTGCCGGTACTATTACTGAACAGTCACAGATTGAAACTAAATTTGACGGTAAAGCAACTTTCATTAATATCAAATTGATTAAACGTGAAGACGGTACTTCAATGGTAACCAGTAGAGACGGTGTAGGTGAAATTCATATTATTGATGACCAAAATCGTGTTCGTGCAAGAATGAATATCCCGTACGGTTCTCATCTGTTTGTAAAAGATGGCCAGAAAATAAAGACCGGAGATATTGTTTTTGAATCCGATCCATACATTTCAACTATCTTAACTGAAAAGTCCGGTACTATTAAATTCAAAGATGTTATCAAAGATGTATCTTTCCGTGAAGAAGTACATGCTCAAACTGGTTCGATTCAACGTATTATTGTTGAAACTAAGGATAAAACTTTGTTCCCGGCTATGATTGTTGAAGATGATGACGGTAACCTATTAGCAAGCTACCGTCTGCCTGTTGAAGCACAATTACAGGTTAATGACGGTGATTCAGTTATTGCGGGTGACGCATTGGTTAAAATGTCCAGATTTGTTGTCAAGTCAGGTGATATTACCGGTGGTTTACCTCGTGTAGCTGAACTATTTGAAGGCAGACGTCCTCATGACCCTGCGGTAATCTCAGAAATTGAGGGTACAGTCAGTTTTGGTAAAATAGTCCGTGGTTCACAGCAGATTATTGTTACCGGAGATGATGATGAGTTCATGGAGTACCTAGTGCCTCACGGTAAACATCTTATGGTTCATCAGGGCGATAAAGTATTTGCCGGTGACCGTCTTTGTGAAGGTCCGATTGATCCGCATGATATTCTAAGAGTTAACGGGGATGAAGAAGTACAGAAATATCTGGTAAATGAAATTCAAGAAGTTTATCGAATCCAGGGTGTAAAAATCAATGATAAGCATATTGAGGTGATTGTTCGCCAAATGATGCAGAAAGTTATTATTGAACATTCAGGAGATACTAACTTCCTTGAAGGTGAAAAAGTTGATAAAATCAGGTTCTATGAAGAAAATGCCAGAGTCATTGCCGAAGGCGGTGAACCTGCCAGATTCCAACCGTTGTTACTTGGTATCACCAGAGCTTCATTATCAACTGATAGTTTCATCTCTGCCGCCTCATTCCAGGAAACAACTAAAGTATTAACCGAAGCAGCAGTTTCGGGTAAGATTGATAATTTACTTGGACTGAAGGAAAATGTCATTATCGGACATCTTATTCCGGCTGGTACAGGTATTGAAAAGTATAGAAGTTTGTCAGTTATCCATGAAGAAAACGTCATTGAAGACTCAGAAGCCGATTTAGAAGTTACTGATGAAACTCCAATTGATATACTGGATAATAATGCTTGACAAAATAAAGAAAAGTCGTTAAACTGGGTGACTTTGTAGAATTATGATTTATTTAAGTATATAGGAGTAGTTTTGCCTACTATTAATCAGTTAGTACGCAAGGGTCGTCAGAGAAAAGTTGAGAAGACTAACTCGCCGGCACTTGAAAAATGTCCACAAAAAAGAGGCGTTTGTACGAGGGTTTATACCTCGACGCCGAAAAAACCGAATTCAGCTCTTCGGAAAGTTGCTCGTGTTCGCTTGACGAATAAAGTAGAAGTTACTGCTTATATCCCGGGTGAAGGACACAATTTACAAGAGCATTCGATTGTCATGATTCGTGGCGGTCGTATTAAAGATATTCCAGGTGTTCGGTATCATATCGTCAGAGGTACAATGGATACTTCAGGCGTTGCTGACAGAAAAAATAGTCGTTCCAAATATGGAACCAAGAAACCTAAAAAGTAATTGGTAGATTATGTCAAGAAGAACTAGTGCTATAAAAAGGGAAGTGATTCCCGATTATAAGTATGGCGATAAGTTGATAACTCAATTTGTTTCCTGCCTTATGAAAGGCGGAAAACGATCAACTGCTGAAAGTTTGTTTTATAAGGCAGTTGATGGTCTTGCTGAAAAGTCCGGTCAAGACGGTTTAGAAATGTTTCACAAAGCAGTCAATAATGTAAAGCCTGTTTTGGAAGTTCGTTCTCGCCGTGTTGGTGGTGCCACATATCAGGTGCCGGTCGAAGTAAGACCTAATAGAAGAACAGCTTTAGCTATACGATGGCTCATATTATATTCCTCCGCTCGTGGTGGTAATACTATGGCTGAAAAACTGGGTGCCGAATTGTTGGCAGCCTGCAATAACGAAGGTGCTTCTATCAAGAAAAAAGAAGATACCCATAAAATGGCCGAAGCTAATAAAGCGTTCGCTCATTTTAGATGGTAGTTTTTTAAGCTTTAGTTTTACGACCCTGCTGAGAGTAAACAAAAAGTTTTCTTCTTTCATCGATATAGATAGAATGAGAAAGTGTATATTTAGTAGGGATTTTTTATGTCTGATAATGACAGATTGAAAAAGATTAGAAACATTGGTATTATGGCTCATATTGATGCCGGTAAGACCACTACAACTGAGCGTATTTTGTTTTATACCGGTAAGCTTCACCGGATTGGTGAAGTACATGACGGTGCTGCCGTAATGGACTGGATGGAACAAGAAAAAGAACGTGGTATAACTATTACGTCTGCTGCTACTACTTGTTTTTGGAACGACCATAATATCAATATTATAGATACCCCCGGTCATGTTGATTTTACTGTGGAAGTGGAACGCTCTTTGAGAATTCTTGATGGAGCTGTTGCTCTGTTTTGTGCCGTCGGCGGTGTTGAGCCTCAGTCTGAGACTGTTTGGCGTCAAGCTGATAAATACGGTGTTCCAAGAATATGTTATATTAACAAAATGGACCGTACCGGTGCCGACTTTGCCATGACTTTAAATGCAATGAATGAGCGTTTTGCGACGCAATGTGTTGCTATTAATATCCCGGTCGGTGCAGGAGAAATGTTCTCAGGTATTATTGATTTAATGACTATGAAATATCGTGTTTTCCATGAAGAATCAGACGGTATGACCTATGATGATTTGGAAGTTCCCGATGATATGAAAGAATCGGCACGTAAATATCGCGAAATTCTTTTAGAGGCTGTCGCCGAATATGACGATCATCTCTTAGAGCAGTTCTTGGCTGAAGAAGAGCTGGACCCGAAGCAGGTTATGGCTGCTGTACGTAAAGCAACTATTGACCTTACTATGACTCCGGTTATCTGTGGGTCATCTTTCAAGAATAAAGGTGTTCAAAAACTTCTTGATTCTGTAATTGATTTCCTTCCGTCTCCACTTGATAAGCCTCCTGTAGTTGGCCATGAAGAAGATGATACTGAAAAATTAATTGAAAGAAAACCTTCTTCTGATGAACCTATTTCGGCCTTAGCTTTTAAAGTAGCTACTGACCCGTATGTAGGTAAACTTACATTTGTAAGAGTGTACTCGGGAACAATTAAAGCAGGTTCGTATGTATATAATCCGAACTCTGGTATTAAAGAACGTGTTGCTCGAATTCTGCAAATGCATTCTAATAAAAGAGAAGATATCAAAGAAGCAAAAGCCGGTGATATTGTCGGCGTAATCGGATTACGTAAAACTACTACCGGTGATACTCTTTGTGATTTGAAAAAGACTGTAGTTCTTGAAACTATGACATTTCCTGAACCGGTTGTCTCTGTTTCTATTGAACCTAAAACAAAAGCTGACCAAGATAAATTAACCGATGCTTTAATAAAACTTGCCGAAGAAGATCCTACTTTTATTGTAAAGTATGATGAAGATACCGGTCAAACTATTATCTCGGGTATGGGTGAGTTGCACTTAGAAATTCTAGTAGATCGTTTGATGCGAGAATTCTCAGTTAGTGCCGCAGTCGGTCGTCCGTCTGTTGCCTATCGTGAAACTATCACAAGAGAAGTTGAGTGTGAAGCAAAATTTGCTCGCCAGTCAGGTGGTAAAGGACAATATGGTCATGTGTTGATGCGCGTCCGCCCTACCGATGACGGTTCTGAGTTCCAATTTGAAAATAAAATTGTAGGTGGTAATATTCCGAGAGAATATATTCCTGCCGTTGAAAAGGGTGCCAAAGAAGCATTAGCTAATGGTATTCTTGCCGGGTATCCGCTTACCGGAATTCATGTAGAATTATATGATGGTAGTTATCATGAAGTTGATTCCTCTGAAATGGCATTTAAAATTGCCGGCTCTATGGCTCTTCAGAGCGGTGCAAAAAGGCAAAGCCTAAAATTCTTGAACCGATTATGGATGTTGAAGTTGTTTCACCGGAAGCATACATGGGTTCAGTTGTAGGAGATTTAAATTCCCGTCGTGGGAAAATAAACGGGATGGTTCCAAAGCAAGATGTTACTGTTATTTCAGTTTCTGTTCCGTTGTCTGAAATGTTTGGATATGCAAATACGTTAAGAAATATATCCCAGGGTAGAGCAGTATTTTCAATGCAATTTGCAAAATACGCTATAGTCCCTGCGGAAGTGTCAAAGAAAATGTTAGAAGATGCGAAAATATAGGAAGGAAGCCTAGTCATGGCTAAGGAGAAATTTGAACGAAACAAACCGCACGTAAATGTTGGCACCGTAGGTCACGTCGATCACGGTAAGACTACATTAACTGCTGCGATGACAATGTACTTGGCAAAGAAAGCCGGAAGCGGCGATGTCC
>JAJRXM010000006.1 GCA_024276275.1 Candidatus Zixiibacteriota bacterium | reverse complement strand
TTGTGCTGAAGATATGGTAGATGATTTCACAATTTTACAGGTTAAGGCGGTTTAATATGGCTTCTTACAGCTTTATATATCCATCTGTTTTGGATTCAGAATAAAAAATGTTAAGCGACTTAGCATCTGTGTTAACTGAAAATATGATTTTGAATCCTGAAAGATATGGGTTCATGCTCGTAATATCAGAAGCGTTTACTAATGCTCTTCTGCATGGAAATCAGCTGAATCCTACCAAAAATATATATTTACACGTCGTTATTAAGCCAAATCAGCTAACTGCCGACATTATTGATGAAGGTGAATTAGGCTTACAGCAAATTCAGACAAAAAAACCGTCTGAACTATATGCTGCAAACGGTCGTGGAGTAGATTTAATAAGACATTACTCTACATCGGCAAGCTTTAGTGAAGCTGAAAATGGTGGCACAAAAGTTTCAATTGTTTTAGAAAGAAAATTAGAAAAAATAACCTAATCAAATCCTCCAGGAGGACAAAATGGAAATTACGAAAAAAGAAGAAAATTCAGTAGCAATTCTGAGCTTAAAAGGTCGTCTTGATTTAGCTAGCGGAGCAGGGTTAAAAGAAGAAATTAAAGCTCTTATGAGTAAAGAAAAAAATCAAATTCATTTGAATCTTGCCGATGTTGATTTTATCAACTCATCAGGTCTTGGTGTACTTGTTTCCATTATGAAAGAAATCAGATTGCAAAAAGGTAGACTGACACTCTCTGATTTAGCAAGTTATGTTCAAGAGATTTTTGAAATCACGCAACTTTCTCATATTTTTGAAATCTTTACCTCTGAAAGTGAAGCAATAACTTCGTATCAATCTGTTTCTGCCGGTTAAAAACAAAAACTTGAAAAATGTTGGTGGTTTATGAGTAATGAAATTGAAAGAATCGGTGAATTGCTTGAAAAACTGCAATCACCGGATTTCTATAATCGTGAAGAAGCTGTTATAGAACTTGGATCACACCAAGAAGATGAAGCTGTTGCCGGATTAGTAATGGCATTGGAAGATGTCGACCTAGGTATTCGCGAATTAGCTGCTGATTATTTAGTTAAAATTAAAGGGGATGTTGCCTCACAGCTTTTAATAAAATTTTTAGGAAGTGAAGATATAGGAAGCAGAAACTTAGCATCTGAAATTCTTGTTAAAATCGGTGACGGTGCGGTCAATGCACTAATTGACGAGTTAGATAATGATGACCATGATGTTCGAAAATTTGTTGTAGATATTCTTGGTCTTATAAAATATAAAGATTCAGCAAAAAAAGTAGCCGGAAAACTACATGATAGTAATATAAATGTCGTTTGTTCAGCTGCTGAAGCATTAGGTGAAATAGGTTCTGAATCAGCTTTACCTAGTTTAATAGAAGCTTTTAAATCAAACGAAGATGTTCGTTTACAGGTAGTAGAATCTCTCGGTAAAATTGGCGGTACAAAATCATTAAATTATCTAATTGAATACTTACAAACAGATGACCCTATGATTTTATTTGCTGTTATTGATGCTATCGGTATCGTTGGTGATAGAAACTCTGTTGAGCATTTAATTAAATTCCTCTCCTCCGATGATACATCGATTGCTGAAGCAACCATGTCTGCTATTGTGAATATATCGATACAAAACAAAGGTGCCTTGGATTATGATTTACCGTTAGATAAATTTGTAGGATTTTTATTTGACGGTGTTAAAAATAAAAATAAGAAACTTACAAAATTTACGCTTAATAGATTAAAACATTGGTACGGACAAGATGTTTTAAATTCTCTTTTAGAAGTTCTGCACTATGTTGATGAAGAAGATCTAAAATCTACAGTAAAAATGTTAGGTGAAATAGGTGCACCTGCCTCACCGACAATCTTGAAACAGTTCAAAAATGCAACTTCTGAGTTAAAGATTATTTATCTGAACATATTAAAACAGTACGTAGATGAAGATATAGCTAAACATCTATTAGAATATAAAAATGATTCTGACCCGGAAGTTAGAAGAAATATCGCATTTACACTTGGTGCTTCAGGCAGTCAGGTAATGATTGACCCTCTGAAAGTTATGACTCAAGACAGAGACGGTCATGTTCGTGCTGCTGCTTTTTCAGCACTCGGTTGGCTGTGTTGTGAAAATGATATAGACTTTTTGTTTAATGGGTTAAATGATAGATATCCCGATGTACGCGATGCTGTAATGGGAGCGTTAATTTTGCTCGGTTCTCAAGAAGTTGTAAATAGTTTCTTTGAAGACCTTTCCAATGAAGATACCGAACGACAAAGAATTGCCGCTACAGCTTTAGGGTTGATAGGTGATCCGAATGTAGTAGAACCTCTACTGCAAGCTCTTAATCATCCGGAAAGTTCTATTCGTAAATCTGCAATTGATTCGTTGGCTAAAATTAGAGATGTCGAAAATACCGATCCTCTCATGTTGGCATTAAATGATGAAAATTCCGGTGTTCGTAAATCCGCATGTACAGCGTTAATCTATATTAAAGGTCAAACTGTTATCCCGGAAATTAGATTTCTGCTTGACGACCAAGACCTTTGGGTTCGATATCATATGATTAACATGATCGGAAATAGCAATAACTCTGCTTATGGTGATTATATACGTCCTTTTATCGATGGAACTGAAGATATTTTGAAAATTGCCGCAATAAAAGCATTGGCAAAAATCGGTTATAAAGATGCTCTTTCAGATATTTCGAAATTGCAAGATGATATCAATCAGGATATCGTAAAAGCAGCAAAAAACGCAATTAATAACTTGCAGGAAGCTTAAATTATGTCCCAGCATTCAATACTGGTAGTAGATGATGAACTTCTGATTCGAGACCTTTTATATGATTTTTTCAGAGATCAAGGTTGGGAAATTTCTATAGCTGATAACGGTAAAAAAGCAATGGAGATTTTAAAAACAAAAGAGATAGATCTATTACTGACAGATATAAAAATGCCCGAAATGGACGGTCTAGACCTAACCGGATACGTTCGTGAAAATTACCCTGAACTACCTGTGATTTTAATGACCGGTTTCCCGTCTGTTGAATCAGCGGTAACAGCATTAAGAGCTAAAGTTGAAGATTACATTATTAAACCGTTTAATATTAATCAACTTTATAAAACAGTTGAAAAAAAAGTAAAAGAATCTGAAAATGGATAAATGTAATATTTCTCTTTTAATCACTGAATCCGATCTTATTGTTCGAGAGAATATAACAGAATTCTTAATGAATTTTGGATATACGGTGGAAACGGTTGTGACTAACAAAGAACTATTAGAAGTAGTTAGTATCCAACCTACTCAAATTGTGATTTTGGAGTGTAGCGAAAAAGAGCATGATGTTATTGATATCATTCGCAAAATTCATTCAAAAGATAAATCAATTGTTATCATGGTTATGATCTCTAACCCATCTATTGACAAATTATTCAACTATATCAATACCGGAATTCACAATATCTTAATTAAACCGGTCAGTCTGAATGATTTTAGAAAAACAATAGAAAGTGCTGTTTTACAATATGAAGAAAATTTTGAATACCGACTCTTTACGGAAAACAGAAGTTTGATATTAGAAACTTTAAAGACTCAAGGGGTTAGCATTTTTAATTCTCAAACAAACCATACTGATATGGTTTGTGATAATTGAGCTTGGGGAAAGAATAATTGCTGAAAATGAGACTTAGAGGATAAATATGGATTATAAGACAGTTCCGGAACCGGATATGACCAAAGAAGAATTCGAAATGATTCGTGACTTTATTCATGATAAGTGTGGAATATACTTCGCGGAAAATAAAATGTATCTGGTGAAAAACCGTTTGTCTAAACGGATGAAAGATTTAGGTATCAATTGTTATCGTGACTATTTCTATCATGTGAAGTATGATACAACCCAAAAGAATTTACTGCTCTGGTTGGGTTAATTACGACTAATGAAACTAGCTTTTTTCGGAATGAACCTCAATTATTATCATTCTCAGAAGAGGTACTACCTAAGATTATCAAAGAAAAAGAAAATGATCGAGGTCAAAAAAAGATTAAAATTTGGTCAGCAGGATGTTCAACAGGTGAAGAACCGTATACGCTGGCAATTATTCTCAGAGAAAAAATTAAAGACTTTGCTAATTGGAAAATCGAAATTATTGCAAATGATATTTCTGAGCAGGTTTTACAAAAAGCCCGTACCGGAGTGTATAGTGGTATTACCCTGAGAAACATGAAGCCTGATATTTTGAATAAATATTTTACAAAACATGAAGAAGATTACAAAGTAAAACAAGAAATTAAATCTATGGTTAATTTTTCTCACATGAATTTAAATGACCCGAGAAAAATTACAATGTCTTCTAATTTTGATGCTGTATTTTGTCGTAATGTAATGATTTATTTTTCTGATGAAGTAAAAAAGCAACTAGTCAGAGGATTTTTTAATTCTCTTAGACCCGGGGGTTATTTTTATATAGGACATTCAGAAACTCTGCACGGAATATCAAAAGCATTTAAATTAGTTTATCTAAAAAATGCACTAGTCTATAATAAAGAAAATGCAAGTACTGACCCTCAGGATAAATCTTCTACCAGAATTGCTGTCAGACGTCCGACAATGCTTGTAAATAGAAAAACGGATGCCGCCGGTGGTGCCACAAGAGCACTTAATCTTTTGAGTAAAATCAAAAAGAATACGGCAACTGCAAATAGATAAATAATAAAGTCAGGATAGATAGATATGAACAAAACAATTTTAGTAGTAGATGATTCCCCGACAGTTGTGAAATTTGTCAGTTTTTCATTGAAGAACAAAGGGTTTAATGTTGTGACAGCATGCGACGGTATGGATGCGGTAGAGAAAATATCTAATATGTCGGAAAAGGTTGATCTTGTTATTACAGATTTAAACATGCCAAACTTAGACGGATACGGATTAATTGACACGTTAAGACATAATGACCAATTTGCGGATACTCCTATTATTATTCTTACTTCTGAAGAAGAAGAAGAGGATAAGCAAAAAGGGGTTCAAGTCGGTGCCGATTCTTATTTAGTAAAACCGTTTAAACCGGCAGTTTTAGTAAGTGAAGTAGAAAAATATCTAAAATAATAATATAAGATAAAGGAGAAACTGTGGCTGATTTAAAAATTCTCGCAGTTGATGACAGTCCTACAATGAGAAGAATTATTCTCAATACTTTGAAGCGAGCTGGCTTTCAGGATGTTGTAGAAGCTGTTGACGGTAAAGATGCTCTGGCAAAAATGGAAGTCGATAATTTCAACTTTGTTATTACTGATTGGAATATGCCTGAAATGGACGGGTTGACATTTGTGACTACACTCAGAAATTCAGATCAGTATAAATCCTTACCGATTTTGATGGTAACTACAAGATCTGTAAAAGATGATATTTTAGAGGCTATGAAAGCTGGAGTAAACAATTATATAGTGAAACCTTTTACTCCGGATACACTCAAAGAAAAAATTGAACAAATTTTAGCCGGATAATTCGGAGGAAGAGAATAATAAAATGTCAGAAGTCATAAATCTGCAAGATAAGATTAAAACTGAACTATTAGATATCTCTAGTGCTATTAATGAAATAGTGGAGAGTTATAAAAAACTTCATAGTCCTTTGATTGAAACAAAAGAAAACGTTCCAAAAGCTACTGAACAGTTGGATAAAATTTCAGAACAGACAGAAGCTGCGACTCATCGCATGCTTGATACTGCAGAGTTAATCACTCAACGTGAAGATGAAGTTATTACAGGGCTTAATAAAATCAAACAATTTGTTCAGGATAAAGAATACAATTCTATTAATGAACAATGTGATGAATTGGCACAAAAAGCTTCAGATAATAGTAATGATGCATTTGTTATTATGGATGCTTTGCAATTTCAGGATATTACCTCACAACAAATAGATCATGCTGTTGTGTTGCTTGAAGAACTTGGTTTAAAACTTCATAAGATACTGACTGTTATCGGCGGTAGCGAACATGCCGACGGAAATCAGCCGACAAATTCTTCAAAAAAACGTGCTTTTGATCCACACGCTGATTTATTTGACAAAAAAACGGACCAAACAGCTATAGACAGTATGTTCTCGAAGAAATAAATTAAAGATATTTTAATCTCTTTTTAAAACATGATAAACATAGGCTGAAATATGTCAGAAGAATTAGATTTTGAAATTGATGAAATGCAGGAAATCATTGAGGATTTTCTTGTTGAAGCAGATGAGTTAATTAATTCTCTAGATGCTAATTTAGTAGAACTAGAATCTCAACCGAAAAATCTTGATTTACTAAACGAGATTTTCAGGGCTGCTCATACGATTAAAGGGACTTCGAGCTTTTTAGGATTTGAACAAGTTACTAATTTGACTCATAAAATGGAAGATATTCTTAATAAACTTAGAAAGTCCGAATTAACAGTCACACCGTCAATTATGGATCTACTTCTTGAGGCACTTGATATTCTTAAAGTGCTCATTGATAGTGTTCGGGAACATAAAGACGAAGTTCTCAACCTAGATGATATCATGAATCGACTTATCTTGGCGTATGAAGGTAAAGAAACGAGCCAAACAGAATCAGGTTCTGAAATTAAAACAGATGACAATAAATCAAAAAAAGAAGAAGTAGCTAAAAAAGAAGTTGTTGTCGAGAATACAGATAATGTAGAACTTCCCATACAATCAGTTGATGATCAAACAAGAACTGACATAAAGAGTATGGCTCACAAAAAACCGTCTGAACAGACTATTCGCGTAGACGTTGACAGGCTTGACACATTAATGAATATGATGGGCGAACTTGTATTAGGTCGCAATAGCATGGTACAAACAGTCGGAAAATTAGTCTCTGAACATGAAGGTGACTATAATTTAGAACAGCTGTCAGGAGCATCAAATTCTATAAATTTTATTACTACCGAACTTCAGATGGCTGTCATGAAAATGAGAATGCAGCCGATTGGAAAAGTATTTAAAAAAGTCCCCCGTCTAGTACGTGACTTGGCAAGAGATTCTAACAAAGAAATTAGTCTTGAAATTTATGGTGAAACTACAGAGCTGGATAAATCAGTTATCGAAGAAATTGGCGATCCATTAGTACATATAATTCGAAATTCCTGTGACCACGGTATTGAGTCACCCGATGAACGTGAAGCTAAAGGAAAACCGAGACTAGGAACTGTGAAACTTGCTGCTGAGCAGGAAGGTTCTAATATAATCATTAAAATTACTGACGACGGTAAAGGGCTTGATGTCGAAGCTATTCGAAATAAAGCTGTCGAAAGAAATCTCGCATCAAGAGCTGAAGTTGATAATATGAGTGACAAAGAAGCATTCAAATATATTTTTGGTGCAGGTTTTTCTACTGCGAAAAAAGTTACAGATGTTTCAGGACGCGGTGTCGGGATGGATGTTGTAAGAACTAATATAGAAAAACTGAACGGGATTATTGACCTTGAATCTGAATTAGACAAGGGAACAACTATTTCTATAAAACTCCCTTTGACACTTGCTATAATTCAAGGACTTCTAGTAGAATCTGATGAAGAAGTATATATCCTTCCGCTTGCCTCAGTTCATGAAACGGTGAAAACAGAACATTCAGAAATATATTATGTAAATAAAAAACCTGTCTTACGATCACGTGAAGATGTTATCCCGATTGTCAATCTTGGTGAAGTTTTACGTTAAAGCTCATCCGGATTTACAATGACAGAAAAACCATATATTGTTGTAGTCGGTTTAGCGGAAAATAAAATAGGAATCATTATTGATAAATTTCTGGGACAGGAAGAGGTCGTTATTAAATCATTAGGAGATTATTTGGGGACTACTGAAGGTGTAGCGGGAGCAACAATCTTAGGTGACGGACGTATCCGTCTGATTGTTGACCTTATCGGCTTATTCAACATCGCAAAACGTATTTGTTAGATAAAGGTAATTTAGTGAGTCCTGATAAAATTATAAAAGTATTAATAGTTGATGATTCAGCATTTATGCGTAAAGCTCTTATGATGATGCTAGAGTCTGACCCACATATTAAAGTTGTCGGAACGGCAAGAGACGGGGAAGAGGGATGTGAAAAAGTTAAATCTCTCAAGCCGGATTTAGTAACAATGGATATTGAGATGCCTCGCATGGACGGTTTGACAGCCTTAAAAAATATCATGTCGGATAATCCCACTCCGGTCATGATGCTCTCTTCATTAACAACCGACGGTGCCGGGGCTACATTGGACGCTCTTGATTTAGGAGCGGTTGATTTTATTCCAAAAGAACTTTCATATGTCTCCTTAGATATTGTAAAAATAAAAGAAGAATTACTTAATAAAATTAAAAATATCGCTCGCCGTAAGCATGTACTGATGGCTCGACATAAACAGGCGGCTGCTTTTAAAAGAGCTAAGGGTGCCAATAGTTCTTTACGTACCGACATCAAAGCATTCGGAGCCCGAACCGGCGGAACAACACCACAAGTACGTAGCTTAATAAAAAAAAGAAGTTATCATATCGATATCATTGCGGTCGGAAGTTCTACCGGCGGACCACCTGCCCTTCAGTCAGTAATTTCGAAACTTCCGAGAAACCTACCTGTTGGAATAGTTATATCACAGCACATGCCGGCTATGTTCACAAAATCTTTAGCAGAGAGGCTTAACTCTCTTTCGCAGGTTTCTGTCAAAGAGGCTGAGGACGGTGAAACTGTTAATCCCGGTTGTGTCTACATTGCACAGGGAGGAAAACATTTGATTCTTAGAAAAAATGGCACTAAATCCAGAATTAAGATTACGGAACAACCTGATACAACTTTATACAAACCGTGCGTTGATGTTATGATTAATTCAGTTCTTGATATATATGGAAAATCTACTTTGGGAGTAATTCTCACAGGAATGGGAACAAACGGAGTTACCGGCTTAAAAAGAGTAAAAGAGAAAGGGGGTAAAATTATTGCT
Source organism: Candidatus Zixiibacteriota bacterium (assembly GCA_024276275.1). Taxonomy (GTDB): domain Bacteria; phylum Zixibacteria; class MSB-5A5; order GN15; family FEB-12; genus QQUK01. Next base: position 112,504 of record JAJRXM010000006.1, on the reverse strand, counting down.
CAAAACGAAGATACATGTATTGTCTATGGAATGCCTCGTGCCGCCATTGAAGCAAGAATAGTCGACCATATCGCATCTATTGAAGATATCCATGCTGAAATAGCAGCATATTTTTAATAAAGTTTTTGTTGAAAATACAACTCTCCTCATCTATTATCAAATTAACCTATTTGGATGATGATAATGGAAGATTTGAATAAAATAATTGATAACACAGAAACTGATAATAGCGATTTATCTCGTTTTACTGAATCCTATGCATCATTTAATCGAATTATTAACTCTTTACAAAGAAAATACTTAGAACTAAAAGAAGATTTTTCTGCACAAAATGAACTCTTGGTACAAGTTAATAAAAAACTTGTGGAACAAACCGAACGAAATATCACCGCAACAGAATATCTTAATTCAATTCTACATTCTATTTCAGCAGGTGTTATTACTGTTGACCAAGACGGAAAAATAACTCATTTTAATCCGTCAGCATCACTTATTCTCGGAATACCCGCAACAGAGCCGCTTCAAAAACTATACCGAGACATTATTCCACCCGGGGACCCGTCTTATGCCAACGCCTTAAGAACTGCTGAATCCGGCAATGAATATGACTCGGTCGAAAAGACCGTAACCCTACCCGACTCCAGTAAATTACGACTTTCTGTTTCTACAGCACTTATAAAAGATAAAGACGGTTTACCTATCGGAGCGACAGAAGTTTTTCAAGACCTTACAAAAATAAAAAAAATGGAAAATCAAATAGCCCGTCTCAATACTTTAGCGGCATTAGGTGAAATGGCAGCAACTATTGCCCATGAAGTGCGGAATCCTATAGCAGGTATCGGAGGGTTCGCTTCGTTATTAGATAAAGATATTTCAGAGGATGATCCGAATAAAAATTTAATAGGTAAAATAATTAAGGGTGTCAATAACCTTGATCTTACTGTTGATACACTATTGAACTATACCCGTTTTGAAGAAATTCACAAAAAAGATTTAAACTGTAACGAGTTTTTACGTCAAACCATTGAACAATTCACTAATGACCATAATGAAATGCTAGAAAAAATAGAAATTAAAAATTCTATGATAAATTCAGGGGATGATTTAGAAATTTGTATAGACCCGATGTTGTTCAGGCAGGTTCTTTTTAATATAATGAAAAATGGAATTGAAGCAATCGACTATAAAGGCAGGATTTCAGTACAAACCGAAAAATTGTCCAGACAAAAAGCGGTTGAAAACTACTCCGAAAGACTCATCTTTGGCTTACAAGAGACTGTCGTAGAAATAAAAATTTCCGATTCAGGTTCAGGTATAAATGAAAATAGCATTGATGATATTTTCTCCCAGTTCTTCACGACTAAATCAGATGGAAACGGGTTGGGACTGGCTGTCGCTTGGAAAATTGTAAAAACACATGGAGGTGACATGTTTGTTGAAAATCACAAAATCGACTCAGGGGCTACTTTTACTATTCTATTAGCGACCCGTATAAACGAAAGACCGGGAGATTAAATAATGAATTATTCTGTATTAGTTGTTGATGATGATAAGTTAGTAAATGAATTTCTTGTAGAAACTCTTAAAAGAGCAGGGTATACTTGCGAATCAGTATTCTCAGGTGAAGATGCACTGGTACTGTTTAAACAAAGAGAGTTCGATATCATTCTTTCTGATTTAAAGATGAAAGAGATGGACGGTATCCAACTGTTAAAGCATATAAAAAATATAAATAAAGAAACTGCTTTTGTTATTATGACTGCTTATGGAACTGTTTCTACTGCTGTCAAAGCTATCAAGATGGGTGCCTATGATTTTCTGCTGAAACCGTTACAGGCGGAAACTATAGAACATATTTTAAAACGAGTTACCGAGATGCTTGATCTTAAGCAGGAAAATCAAATAATGAAACAGGAACTCTCAGACAAATTCCAAAATATTATCGGTAAGTCAAAAGAGATGAAAGAAGTTTTTGAACTAATCCAATCGGTAGCATCGGCACGTTCTACTATCATGATTACCGGAAGCTCAGGTAGTGGTAAAGAAATGGTCGCAAGAGCTATTCATTATGCCTCGAATAGAGCTGATAAACCGTTTATCAAACTTAATTGTGCTGCATTACCCGAGAACTTAGTTGAGGCAGAACTATTTGGCTATGAAAAAGGTGCCTTTACCGATGCCAAGAAAACGAACAGAGGGCGTTTTGAACTTGCTGACGGTGGGACATTACTCTTAGATGAAATTTCTGAAATGCCGCTTAATCTGCAGTCGAAACTTTTAAGAGTTTTACAAGAGAGAGAATTTGAACGTATCGGGTCAGCAAATACAATTTCAATTGATGTTCGGATTATAGCAACATCTAACAGAAACCTAAAGGAATTTATCTCTGCAGGTAATTTTAGAGAAGATTTATACTACCGTCTTAATGTAATTCCGATTCATCTCTGTGCTTTATGTGAGCGTTCTGAAGATATTCCGTTGTTGGTACAGCACTTTATTGAAAAATATAATAAAGAAAACAGTAAAAGTATTACCGGTGTAGACCAAACAGCCTTGAATCTCTTTGTGAAATATTCTTGGCCCGGTAATGTGAGAGAATTAGAAAACCTTATCGAAAGAGCTGTAGTTACTTCTAAAGGTACTGTTTTAACTGAAGATGATTTCCCGGTCGAAATGTCAATCGGGCATGCTGCGGATGATACTCCGGGTTTAAAAGTACCGATGAAACTTGAAGAAGGGAATAAATTCCTGATTTTGAAAACATTGGAAAAATTTAACTGGAATAAGACAAAAGCTGCCGATGCCCTCGGAATTACGACCCGCACTATCAGAAATAAATTGGCTGAATACAAAGTAGTCGAAAATTAAATTTTAGAGCCAAAAACTCTTGATTTTAAGGCATTTTGATAACTCAAAATGCCTTTTTTATATACAATAATCAGTAAATCTGCCGATATACTTACAAGAAAGGGAAACTCGGTTAAAGCCGGTTTTCCTGTCAATAATTACTTGTACCTCGTAAGGATAAACATGGATTTTGCTACTATATTTGGCTTAATAATGGCGATTGGAGCTATTACAGGAGCTTATGTACTCGAAGGGGGACAAATAGATTCCATATTTTTGCTTGCACCGATTATGATAGTTGTTGGAGGTACAGTAGGAGCTACCGCTATAACAACATCTTTGACAACTGTAAACAAAATTCCGACATATCTCAGATTAGCTTTTTTTGGAAAACATCATTACAACGCCAAACAGTCAATTCAGATTTTAGTAACTCTTGCTGAAAAAGCACGACGCGAGGGAGTACTCGGTTTGGAGAAACATGTTGCTGGTATTCGTGACCCATTTTTTAAAAAAGCAGTACGTCTGGTTGTAGACGGTACCGAACTTACATCACTTCGCGATATTTTAGAAAATGAAATTGCCTATTTAGAAGACAGACATAAACATGGTATTCTCCTTTTTCAAAAGGCAGGCGGTTTTGCCCCTACCATGGGAATTTTAGGTACTGTACTCGGTTTGATTCATACTCTTGGGAATACTTCCGATGCAGCTAAAATGGCAACTGCTATAGCAGGAGCATTTATTGCTACATTGTGGGGAGTCGGTCTTGCCAATTTATTTCTATTGCCTGTTGCCGATAAATTGAAGATGCGTCATGAAGAAGAGCTGGCACATTATGAATTAATTATGGAAGGTGTCGTTGCTATTCAGTCAGGTGATAATCCACGCTCTATTAAAACTCGTCTAAATTCGTTTGTCCCTCCGGAACAACGTGAAGAATAGAGAATATATATGTCTCGTCCACGCAAAAACTTCGAAGATTCTAATAACCAGGAAAGATGGTTACTTACCTATGCTGACCTAATTACTTTATTGTTAGCTTTTTTTATTGTTATGTATGCTATGTCACAGGTAGATGCTAAAAAATTCGGGAAAATGACAGAAGCTTTGAACGGTGTGCTGAAAGGTGGACAATCTGTTATCAATAAAGGAGCCACTGACCCGATTGCCGGAGTCGGAATTCTGAAACTCGGAGACCTTAACGTAATTCAAAAACAGTTAGCAAAAAGATTTAAAGGTGCCGGTAAAAATGAAGAAGTACAAACTGAAATAACCGAACGCGGCTTAGTAGTACATATTATGGAATCTGCTCTCTTTAAAGAAGGCTCCGCTGCATTGTTAAATAAAACAACAGAAATTTTAGATATTATTTATGACGGTATAAAAGACCGTCCAAATCATATTCGTATTGAAGGACATACCGATGATAGGAATATCCAATCAACTATTTACCCGTCCAACTGGGAACTATCTACTTCCAGAGCAACATCGGTCGTTCGATACTTTATTGATAACTACAATTTTCCGTCAAATAAACTTTCCGCATTAGGGTATAGTGAGTTTCGACCTATAAAACCGAATAACACAATAGAAAATAGAGCTAAAAACCGTCGTGTTGATATTGTCATTCTCACTATGGATTTATCTTTAAAAGAACCGTCCTCGCAACTGTACGATTTAGCCGATAACAGGTAATTTCTTCACATGTGATCGGAAAATTATTCTCATTTTAGTAATTCTTGTCAAATAATCCTATTCTTTTTCACTCCTTATTGTTAAGCCTAACAACAGATTACGGGTAAATGCGTTATTTTGGCACAACCCTTGCTTTAAAGTCCGGTGTGGAAAACTATAAATAGGATATTATGGAAAACAAAATAACACAATTTATCTTTAATAAATCGGGAATACCGAAATCGCAAAAGTTCCTCGATCTCGCATCGTTGAAACATAAGTTGATTTCCGGTAATGTTGCCAATGTCTCGACACCGGGATATAAAGCACAAAGTTTCGATTTCCATAATGAGTTTAAGAAAGTTTCCGGTTCAGGTAGTTCATTGCGGGGTGTTACAACTAATCCAAACCATATTCCTACCGGTCAACATCAAGCAAAACCTCCTAAAATTCAATCTGAAAAAGTTGAAATAGGTGAGATGAACTCTGTTGATATTGATAAAGAGATTTCAAGTTTAGCACAAAATGAACTTTTGTATGAAGTCGGTGCTACATTGTTACAAAGAAAATTTGAAGGATTGCGTAAAGCAATTCAAAGTAAATAGGAGTTAAGCTATGTCAGGTTTATTAAATGCTATCGATATTTCATCACGCGGATTATCAATCCAGCGTTCCAAAATGAATATTGTTGCAGAAAATATAGCAAATGCCGAAACAACAGAAACTAAAAAAGGCGGTCCGTATCGCCGTCAGCAAATAGCTGTTTCAGAACAGAAAACGAATACGAGTTTTAACTCTCAATTGAAAAAAGCAGGACTCAAATTACAAAGAACATCATCGGGGCACATGACTAGTAGTGCGCAGACAATAAAAGGAAATGCTCAGGTTTCAGACGTACAAATGAAAGTTATCGAAGACAGAACTGATAATTTTAAACTGGTACACGACCCGTCTCATCCTGATGCCGATGCTGATGGATATGTCAAATATCCTGATGTTGAAGTTGTTACCGAAATGGTTGATATGATGGCAGCATCACGAGCTTATGAAGCTAATACTGTTGCAATATCAACTGCGAAGAAAATGGCAGAACAAGCACTAGATATATAAGAGGTAAAAAATGAAAGTTAATCCTATTGGAATTCAATCGTATCAACAGTTGACTAACAGAAATAGTCAGCCGTCTAAAAAAGTTGATGATGCGAATTTGCTTAAAACAAATAATGATGAAAAAGTAACTATTAAACCGCAGCAAATTGCTGAATCAAAAATTGCGGTCAAAGCACAAAACTCAAGTTATGCCGATTATCTTTCACCGGAAGAAAAAAATGTGCTGGACATATTGTTTAACCGGTTCAAAGATTCAGAACGATTCGGCGGTTTTTTTCAGTCTGAAAACAATACAGTAAAAGAAAACAATTTAGGTAGAACGATAGACTTAAAGGTTTAAAATGACTAACTCAATTGGAAATATAAATCGTTTAGTTCCCGGATTGATTGAACAAACCGGTGCAGGTAAGACTGATATAACAAAACAATCAGATTCCAAAGAAGTCGGTTTTACAGAACTTTTTAACGATATGATAAACTCGGTGAATTCAATCCAAAAGGACTCCGCTCAAATGCAGGAAGCGTTTATGAACGGAGAACCGGTAGAACTACACCAAATGATGATTAAAGCCCAGGAAGCCGGAGTTTCAATGGATCTTTTACTGGAAGTTCGGAATAAACTGGTAAATGCATATTCAGAAATTATGAGAATGCCGATATAGATTTTGTTACATAAAACCATGGATGGTTTTTGATATTTTAAATAGGAATTTTGTATGGACAGTATTAAACAATATTTATCTAATTTAATGGATTATGTAAGCCGCATGACTACATCACAGGTCATGATGCTTTTTGGAGTTTTAGCCGGTTCGATTGTTGGAATTGTTCTTGTAGTCGGATGGCTGGGGAATGTTTCCTATACACCTCTTTATTCTAACCTTGATGAGAGTGAAGCGGGTGAGGTTATTTCGTATCTTTCTGATCAAAAAATACCATACAACTTATCGAACGGTGGTAAAACTATTGAAATTCCTACTGATGATGTTTATAAAACTCGTATCTCTTTAGCATCTCAAGGACTACCTCGGGGTGGTATTATAGGCTATTCAATATTTGATCAAAATAATTTAGGTATGACAGACTTTTTGCAAAACTTGAATTTCAGAAGAGCATTAGAGGGTGAACTCACTAGAACAATCATGCAGCTCAACGAAGTGAAGGTGGCGAGAGTTCATATTGTTATGCCAAAAGAACGACTTTTTAAAAAAGACAGCAAAGCGGCTACCGCATCTGTTTTGTTAAAGCTGCGAGGTGGTTCATCTACTTTAAGTAAACATCAAATTCAAGGTATTTCTCACTTAGTCGCATCGTCTGTTGAAGGATTGAAACCAAGTAATATCTCTATTATTGATTATAACGGTAATCTTCTGACCTCAGGTTCTGAGTCAGACCCGCTTGCCGGATTATCATCATCACAGCTTGAAGTACGAAAACAGGTAGAGGTCTATTTACAAGAGAAAGCTCAATCAATGATGGATGATGTACTCGGTACAGGAAATGCCGTCATTCGCGTTACTGCTGATTTGAATTTTCAACAGATTGAAAGAACTTCTGAAATCTATGATGCGAACTCACCGTCAATTCGTTCTGAAGAACGTGTAAAATCAACATTAACTACAAATGATAAGTCCGATGAAACGAATGAAAGTTCTCAAGATGATAAAAATGAAACAGTAATAACAAATTATGAGTTAAATAAAACAGTTGAACATTTAGTGAACGCTGTAGGGTCAATTGAACGAATTTCTATAGCCGTAATGGTTGACGGTACCTATTTACCACAGGAAAACGCAGACGGTGAAACCGAAATGATATATCAACCTCGTCCACAGGAAGAGCTCGACCGTTTGTCAGCAATAGTAAAAAATTCTGTCGGGTTTGATTCTCAAAGAAATGATCAGATAGAAATGATTAATATCGCTTTTGACAAAGAAGACTTGACCGGTCAACAGCAAATGCTTGACGATATGTATCAGCGTGAATTTTACACTGATATTGCGAAAAAAGTCGGATACTTTCTGCTTATAGCATTCTTACTATTATACTTTAAGAAAAAATCTAAAAAATTATTTGCTGCTATGGCAACAATTGCTCCACCACCACAAACCTATCGTCCGAATAACCGAATGGCAACAGGTGACGGAGAAGCAAGTCAGCAGGATGAATTTACAGAACCTATTGTATTAGAAAAAAGAGAACCAAAATTAATTGATAAAATGCAGGAAACAGCAAAAGAAGAGCCTGAAGAAATCGCAAGAGTTATTAAAACAATGATGGTTGAATAATTATGGAATACGAATCACTAACCTCAACGCAAAAAGCTGCAGTCGCCTTAGTCGCCTTTGGTGCCGAAGTTTCAGCCTTAGTCTTAAAAGGGCTTGATGAAAAAGAACTTGAAGCTATTACAGTTGCGATTGCCAATCTTCGTGATGTCCCTCCGGAAATAGAGGACCAGATAATTGAAGAATGTCATGAAATATTTATGGCACGACAATATATTTCCCAGGGTGGTGTTGACTATGCAAAAAGTATTTTAGAAAAAGCAGTCGGCTCAGCAAAAGCAAATGTCATCATGCAAAGATTGGAATCTTCTTTTAAATCATCAGGTTTTTCACTTTTAAAAGATATTGATCCAAAACAGTTAAGTTCTTTCTTACAAAATGAACATCCGCAAACTATCGCTTTAATTTTAACACAACTAAACCCGCAAAATGCTGCCGGTGTGTTATCGGAACTTTCTCCGGAATTGCAGGCTGAAGTATCTCTCAGAATTGCCGTAATGGAAAAAATTGCTCCGGAAATTTTAAAAGAAATTGAACAAACCTTGGAAGGACATTTTGAAAGTACAGCCGGAGAAATGTCTGTATCAGGTGGAGCAAAAGCTATTGCTGAAGTTCTGAACCTTATAGACCAATCAGCTGAAAAAAATATACTGCAATCACTTGAAGCAGAAGACCCGGACTTAGCGGCAGAAATTAAAAATATGATGTTCGTATTTGATGATCTCATCCTACTTGATGATCGTTCAATCCAACGTCTGCTTAAAGAAGTAGAAACTAAAGATGTTGCTATTTCACTCAAGGCTGCCAATGACGAAGTAAAAGTAAAAATCTTTGCCAACGTCTCTGAACGTGTTAAAGTAATGATAGAAGAAGAAATGGAATTTATGGGGCCTACTCGTTTGTCCGATGTTGAAGCTGCCCAATCTCGTATTGTCGAAATTGTCAGAAGACTCGAAGAAGAAGGACAAATTATAATTTCAGGTCGTGGTGGAAAAGAGGAAATCATTGTCTAAGATATTACGGAATACTACAACAGGTCCGAAAGTCTATGTCGGTGAAAAACATCTTGATTTAGAAAAAGAAAAAGTAGCACAAAATAGGCTGAGTTCTTTATTCCCAACAGTTTCTGTAATTACTGATTCTGATGGTTCACGGTTTATACCGATTCAACAAATGATTGAATTAGAAACTTGTTTAAACGAACAAAAAAAAGAATCATATGACGAGGGATACAAATTAGGATATGAAAAAGGTTTACAACAAGGACTAAAAAAAGCTCAGGAAGTTTTACAGAATTTTGAAAACAGCATAAAAGCTGCCGTTACTCAACGAGAAGTATTGCTTGAAGAGTCCCGAGAAAAAGTGTTACAGCTAGTTGTTAAAATCTGCAGAAAAATTACCTACGGTGCTGTAGAAGTTGATCCTGAAAAAACATTACATATTATTAATGGCGTTATTGATTCATTAATTGATCGTTCTCATTTAAAAATAAAAGTAAATCCACAACATTTAACTATCGTAGAACAAAATGTAAATGCATTTTCTCAAGGGACGACATTAATAAAACAAATCGAGATAGTAGCCGACCAAAGAGTAAAGTACGGCGGTTGTTTTATTGAAACTCCAACCGGTGATATTGATGCCAGATTAAATTCTCAAATGGATGTAATCGAAGATCTTCTGCTGACACACGGAGGAGGGGAATGAGTCTTGTTCCTTTTGAAGCGTATGCCGAACAAATTGATAATATTACTACAGTAAAGCATTTCGGCAAAGTTACTCAAGTTGTCGGGTTGGTTATTGAATCAGCCGGACCGGCAGTATCAATCGGTCGTCTTTGTAATATCGAAAACAGGGAAAATGGAGAGAAAATCAAAGCGGAAGTTGTCGGTTTTAGAGATAACCGTATTCTGCTAATGCCCCTTGGAACTGTTAACGGAATTACTCCCGGTGCTATTGTAACATCAACATCCGAACAACTTCGTGTACCTGTCGGCCCCGAACTTGTCGGGAGAGTACTCGGTGGCTTAGGACAGCCGATAGACGGAAAAGGTCCGTTACGAACTGTGACCTCCCGTCCGATTGATTCAGAACCGATTCCTGCTCTGCAAAGAAATAGAATATCCGAACCGCTACGAACCGGTATCAAAGTTATAGATTTAATGACAACAATTGGCAAAGGACAGCGTTTGGGTGTGTTTGCCGGTTCAGGTGTCGGTAAATCTGTTACTCTAGGTATGATTGTACGTGGTTCATCTGCTGAAATAAATGTTGTCGGACTCATCGGGGAACGTGGTCGAGAAGTCAGAGAGTTTATCGAAAAAGATTTAGGCCCCGAAGGACTAAAAAATACAATCGTAATAGCGGTAACATCAGACCAACCTGCTCTAATTAGGATTAAAGGAGCAATGCTTGCTACGACTATTGCGGAGTATTTTAGAGACCAGGGTAAAGATGTTATGCTGATGATAGACTCATTGACTCGTTTTGCTATGGCTCAACGAGAAATAGGTATTACTGTCGGTGAACCTCCTACGACAAAAGGATATACCCCATCCGTTTTTGCGATGCTTCCTAAACTGTTAGAAAGAGCCGGTCAAAAAGACAAAGGGTCTATTACCGGAATTTATACAGTATTAGTCGAGGGAGATGATTTTAATGAGCCGGTATCTGATGCTGTGCGTTCAATTTTAGATGGACATGTAGCCCTTTCAAGAAAATTGGCATCAATGAATCAATATCCTGCTGTTGATATTCTGGATTCTATAAGTCGTTTAATGATTGAAGTTTCATCAGACGAGGAATATGAACTTTCTAGCAAAGTGAGAGAGATTTACTCGGTATATCGTGAAGCAGAAGACTTAATAAATATTGGAGCGTATGTAAAAGGAAGTAACCCCCAAATAGATCATGCTATTTCAAAAATTGATGCTCTCAAAGATTTCTTTAAGCAAAAGATACAAGAAGAAGTCAATTATGAAAATTCATTTCAAGATTTGCAAAAAATCATAGAAAGTTAAATTCTGTATGAAAAAATTTCGTTATAGAATGGAACCTCTGCTTAAACAGCGGAAACATATAGAAAATGAAAAACAGAAAATTCTTGCTACCGCAAACAAAAGAATTCTGGAACAGCAAAATGAACTTTCTGAAATTGAAGTAACGCAGAAGAACACATGTAATTCCCAAGAGAAGAAAATTGAACATCCTTTTTCTGTTGCTGATATGTTAGTCTATTCTAGATATGTTCATAAGTTAAAAAAAGATAGAATGGTGGGGGGAGAGATGCTGAAAGTTCTTAAACAGGATGAAAAACAAAAGAGAAAAGAACTTCTGCAAGCATCCCAAGAACGAAAAAAATACGAAAAGCTAAAAGAGATTCAAGAAGAAAAGTATTATACTGAGTTTAGTGATGAAGAAAAAAAAGAGAGCGATGAAATCGCTCTCAATATATTTAGATTAAAAAAAACAAATTTGATTTAACTCTTATGGACACGAAGGAGGAGGAGGTCCGTCAGCAAACATAAAATTGACCATATAGACTAAATCCGATATATCAACCTGCTCATCAACTGAGCCGTTGATATTAGCCTCTGCCATACAAGGCGGGGAGGCCCCTTCCTGAAACATAAACTCTACTAAAAAGACTAAATCTGAAATATCTAAAGCATCATCAGGTGAGCCGTTGATATTACCTCTGTCACCTAAGCAACAGCTGCCGGAAGCAATAGAAAGAACGCCCGGAACAATTACAGGGGAAAAGGCATTGGCATTAGCATCTGAAAATGCTGATGAAAATTCTCTGTCAGATATAGTTATAGTCATTGTATCTATTGTAACATCTTGCGGACTTATATTCGGTATAAATGAAAAGTAAAGGTTTCCTAAAAGACCGCTTCCGTTGGGTACTAAGCCTTCTGCCAAAGCATAGGTATATATAGTGAGAGTATTAGCAGATATTTGATCGGCACCTTTTAACGAATACCCTTCCAAACGACCACCGATATATGAAAAAGAGTCAATCATGATATCTAACGAACTATATGATATAGTCAACTCTATACCTGCAAGAGGTTGGTCATTATAGAAATTGACAGGTACAAAACCTGCACTTGTCGAAAATGTTGTTAGTGATTGAATTGATACAGTATCTCGTATGTTTGGGTCTGAACCGCTAGGCTGACTTTTTGTAACTGCTGCCAATATGAGAACTGCGAGTATTATAGATATGATTTTAAGATTGATTCGCATATTTATTCCTTTTCCTTTCGAAAACCTATAAAAGCAAATTTAATGCTCAATAATTATTCTTTTTTAATAATTAGAAATTTATTCTATAAATTGTTCGATTCTTGTAAGTAGTTTAAATGAACATACGTTGTACGGACAAAATATAATAACGAATTGCTTATTTAGCAAATGAATTATTCAATAGATTTAAGTATGCACAACAATGCATGTATTGTCGCTTTGGAGTCTGTTATTTACAAAAAAACATATTTCTAAATTTTTAGTTTTCTCGGTCGATAGTTATGATATGATTGATAAAAGTAAGAAATTCAAAGTTGCCGAACGCTGTTTATATCTTAAAGTTTGTTATTTAGCCGAAGAATTAAAATGCTTTGGTTATAAAACCGATTGTGCCTTGTATCAAAAGTCAAATAATGAAAAGTGTTCGGAACAACGATTTAATGACGCTATGAATAAGCTGATAAATGTAACAATGCTTAAATATCAAGACGAAGCAAAAAAATAATTCAGAAAAAATTTCCTATCTAAATTGGAATTCTATTCCGAAATCCTTCTCAATCAATTAGAGTAAATCCTTCTATGTTGTAATTAGACAACCTCTTAGCGATGCGAAACTTGTTTGGCACGTGCTCTGCTATATCCAATAGTGGAGAATATTATGATAAAAGGATTATACAAATCAGCATCTGCGATGATACCGCGGATAAAAAAACAGGAAGCCTCGGCAAATAACATTGCTAATGCTTCAACACCCGGTTACAAAAAAGAACGGATTTTTACCAAAGAGCTGTCAAAGGCTGAACTGAAAGTTGCCCATAAACGAAATGATTGGGAACAGCCTATGATTGACAAATCTTATACCTCATTTCTACCGGGAGTTTTTGATAAAACAGGTAACCCTCTTAATTTTGCAATAGACGGTGACGGATTTTTTCAAATTGAACTTCCTGACGGTACTAAAGCATTAACTCGCAACGGAGCCTTCTCAGTTAATAATCAGGGACTCTTAGAAATTCCGGGCGGAGCTTTAGTGGTCGGAGAAGGAGGACCTATTGAAGTCGGTGCGGGTGTGGTGGAAGTTGCCGGAAGCGGTATAGTAACATCTGACGGACTTACTGTAGGACAGATTACTCCGGTCACTGTTAATGATTTACAGAAACTTGATAAAATTGGAAGTTCAATGTTTGTAGTTCCGGAAGGGGAAGAACTTATCCCGGTAACTAAATCAACGATACAGCAAGGGTATCTCGAAGCATCAAATGTCGATATCGTTCGTGAAATGATTGAGATGATAATCTCATTTAGAAATTTTGAAGCAGACTCAAAGTCAATTTCTGTTCAAGACCAATCTCTTGAACATCTCTTTAATAGAGTCGGCAGCAGATAGGAAATAAGTTTTAACAAACTATAGGAAGTAGAAAATGATTAAAGCAATGAGAACAGCGGCAACCGGAATGGTAGCCCAACAGATGAATGTTGACAATATCGCTAATAACTTAGCAAACGTTAACACGACAGGGTTCAAAAAAAGTAAAATTGAATTTCAGGATATACTCTATCAAAATATAAGAAGAGCTGGTACTGCTACCGCAATAGGTACTACTGTTCCCAATGAACTTTCTATCGGGTATGGAACCAGAGCTGTTGCAACAAACAGAATGTTTACGATAGGAAATCTTCAACTAACCGGTAACCCTTTAGACCTTGCTATTGCAGGAGACGGTTTCTTTCAAATCCAACATCCTGACGGTAGTACAGTCTATAGCCGTGACGGTGCCTTTAAGATATCATCCGTCGGTACAATCGTTACTTCTGAAGGGTATAAACTAATTCCTGAAATTACAATTCCGGAAGATGCCACCTCTGTTTCAATCGGCTCAGACGGTACAGTTGAGGTTATGCAGTACGGTTCTGATACTTCTACTAATGTAGGACAAATTGAATTAGCACGTTTTATCAATCCGTCAGGTTTAGAGGCAATCGGTCGAAATCTTTTGGTTCAATCGGGTGCATCAGGTTTTCCATTAACTGATATACCGTCTCAAAGCGGTTTAGGTACTCTTGATCAGGGATACCTAGAAATGTCCAATGTTGATGTTGTTGATGAAATGGTAAACATGATTGTCGCTCAACGTGCTTATGAAATGAACTCAAAAGCTATCACCACTGCTGATGATATGTCACAAATTGCAAATAATCTGAAGAGATAATAAATGAAAACTTTCAGTACGATTTTAATCACTATTTTATTGGTTTGCACTGTTACAGCAGAAGCTCAAACTATCAATGACTTAATTATTGATAAGATGTTTGCTGAAAACAAGCTTGATACGGCAAAGTATGAAATTGAAATACTTTCAAACCGTCTCAAACAAATAGATTTAACTAATGCTGAAATTTCTTTACGACCGTTATCAATAAAAGAACCTATCGGATTATATACTGTAGTTGCGACTTTATTTAACAACGGAAAAGAAATAGAATCATCGCAAGTACGTATGCGAATTAAAAAATTTGATGTAGTGCTTGTAAGCAGAGATAAATTAAAAAGACACAACCAATTAAATGCTTCAAATACTACAATTAAAAGAATTGAAGTAACTAATTTACGCAGCAAGGCATTTCTCTCTGTTGAAGAAACCGAGGGATACCGCCTGAAAAGTACGTTGCTGAAAGGTCTTCCGATAACAACTAATATGCTTGAAAAAATACCGGATATAATATCGGGTAGAGAAACTACAATAGTTTATTCGGGAGGGATTTTTAAAGTCACTGCCGATGGTATAGCATTACAATCAGGTAGTGAGGGGGATTTTATTAAAGTTAAAAATAAAACAAGTAAAAAAATAATAGTAGCTCGCGTCATTGATTCTCGTCATGTCGCTGTAGACCCATAGGATTGGGCAAAGGAGTCACTCATGAATGTAAAGAAAATAGGATTTATTCTATTAGTGTTATTGCTTTTACCGTTTACGATAAAAGTTTTTGGTACAAATAACTTTGGACAAACACAATCATTGTTTACTGATATCAAAGCAAATCAAATCGGTGATATTTTAACCGTTCTAATCTTTGAGCAGAGAAGAGCAAGACAACAGGCTAAAGTAAAAGCTGAGAAAGAAACGGTATCTTCTATTAAAGGAGGTCCCGGGGTTGGATCTTTACGTTTTATTCCCATATTCGGTGCTTCGGGAGAAAATAGTTCAACCTTTGACAGTAAAGGAGAGTCTTTCAGAGACGGTACTTTTTCAGCAAAAATGTCTGTTACGGTTATAGCTGTTAAAGAAAACGGCGATCTAATAATTCAAGGTTCCCGTACAATCGGTTTATCCGGTGATAGAGAAACAATGAATCTTACCGGAATTGTCAGACAAAAAGATATTTCTCCCAATAATACCATTGACTCGTATTTGATTGCGGATGCAGAAATTTCGTATGTAGGTAAAGGTGAGACAAGTGCGGCTCTCAGACCGGGATTTTTTACCCGCTTTATAAATTGGATTTTTTAGGAGATTTCTATGTTACAAGCGATATATACAAAAATATCAATACCTGTTTGTGTTTCATTAGTAGTTTTGTTCATTTCAACTTTTGTTATTCCGGTTGATGCAAGTAAAGTTCGTATTAAAGATATTTGTCAGTTTCAAAATATGGAAGAAACTGACCTTATCGGATACGGTCTTATAATAGGTTTAGACGGTACCGGTGACGGGAAGGGAACCCAGTTTACGATTCAATCTTTGACAAATATGATGGAACGTATGGGATTGACAGTTGATACCAAAAAAGTAAAAGTAAAAAATGTAGCTGCAGTTTTAGTTACTGCGAAATTGAGCAGTTTTAACCGAAACGGAACCTATGTCGATGTTACTGTTTCTTCAGTCGGCGATGCAACTTCATTACAGGGAGGAACTCTTTTGATGACTCCGCTTGCTGATATCACAGGTGAGGTTCATGCTGTTGCACAAGGACCGATTTCTATCGGTGGCTTTAATGTACAGGTAGATGACGGTAGTAAAATCATAAATAACTATACATTGGTAGGACGTGTCCCAAATGGCGGGAAAGTCACAAAACAAATTATAGGACCTGAAAAACAGAAAAAAGATTTTTTCTTATCACTCAGAGACCCGGACTTTACTACAGCCAATAGAATAGCTGAACGTATTAATATTAAATACGGTATGACCGCATTTGCCTTAGACGGCGGAACAGTACAGGTAATGATTCCTGATTCTCTTTCGCATATAGTTTATCGTACTCGATTTATTTCAGATATCGGTCTATTGACTGTTGTTCCGGATAATACCGCCCGAGTTGTAATAAACGAAAAAACAGGTACAATTGTCGCCGGGCAACATGTTACTATCGAACCGGTTGCTATAGCACATGGAACGATTACAATAAATATAGAGTCAACACCTGTTATTTCTCAACCGGAACCTTTTTCATCAGGTGAAACAATTGTGACAAAAGACTCTCGGATTTCTATTACAGATGGCCCCGCACGAGTTATTCATTTAAAACGGTCGGTGTACCTGTCTGATGTTGCCAAAGCGTTAAATAAAATCGGTGCGGCTCCAAGAGACATAATTGCAATTTTTCAAGCTCTGAAACAAGCAGTAGCATTACGAGCGGAATTGATCATTTTATAATGGATATTAGCTCACTACAATCTCCTCAAATTAATTATCCAAAGACAGATTTGGAGCAACTCAAAACAGATACGCCCAATAATTTGGAAGCTGAAAAAGTTAGACTAAAAAAGCGACCAAAGAATTTGAGTCATTTTTTACATATCAACTTTTGAAATCAATGCGAAAGACAATTCCCAAAGGAACATTAACCGAGGGAGGAGCTTTTTCAGGAGGAATGGGTAAAGAAATTTTTACTGATATGTTTGATATGAAAATGGCGAAGCAGATGACAACAAATTCAAACAAATCAATTTCTGCCGTATTGTATCGTTCTTTGGAAAAAGTTATAGAAGCACCATATAAAGAGAAAACGGATAATGTTGAAATTAAATCTTTACAAAAACCTCCTCGTTCTCCGATAGAATTGAAAAAAGAAAATTTGAATGAAATTGAACGTCCGAAAGATAATTTTGAAATTGACAACAGGCCCGGTGATTTTTTTAAGGTCACTCAACCGATTCGAATTAAAGAGAATATCTCCTCTGATCCGATTCTTATGAAATACGGCGATGAGATTCTAAAAGCTGCCGAGAAGTATTCATTAGACCCTGCTTTAATTATTTCGGTAATAAAAGCAGAGTCTAACGGCGACCACAAGGCAGTTTCTCCGGCAGGTGCTAAAGGTTTGATGCAATTAATTGATTCTACAGCTGCAGAGCTGAATGTAAAAAATGTTTTTAATCCGTCAGAAAATATAGATGGCGGAAGCAGATATTTAAAGAACATGCTGGACCGCTTCAAATCTCTTAAACTCGCTCTGGCAGCGTATAATGCCGGTCCGGGTAATGTGATGCGATACGACGGGATACCCCCGTTTCCGGAAACTGAAGCATACGTTGAGAAGGTAATCGACAGCATAACGACTATAAATATGAACTCTAATGCGATTCAAGCTAAAGTGAAATGAAAATAGACCGACTATTAATGTGAAATTAGAAATTACTGGATATAGGATATGATTGATAAACTTATCGAAATAATTGGCAGGGAAGCCATACTCTTTGAATCTTTTTTTGAACTTCTCGAAAAACAGCAAAGAATGTTGGTTGAAAATAATCTTGATGGACTTAATCAAGTTACCGCCGAACAACATGAAAAACTTATTGAGAGTCAACTACTCAATCAGCAAAGACTCGATGCGGTTGAACAGATTAAAAAAGATAAAAATATTGAAGGTGATTTAAACATCACTCGACTGCTCACATTGATTGATCAACAACAAGCTGATAGATTAGAACAACTCCAAAATGTGATTCTTGGTCTAACAAATAAAATTTCAGAGACAAGAAATCAAAACGCAATATTGCTGAACCGTTCGAGAGAGTATATCTCAAAAACAATGGATATGCTTTCAAGAATAAATGCTCCAAAATCACCGACCTATGGAAAATCAGGTCAAAATCAAGAGCAATGCAATAATATTGCGATAGATAGGAGAATCTAATGCCGGGATTATTTCAAGGACTGGAAATCGGACGACGGGCACTATTGACCAACCAAGCGGCACTACAAACAATCGGGCATAATATTGCCAATGTCAATACTCCAGGGTATTCAAGACAACGGGTAAATATATCAACAACATTACCGGAATCCAATACTATTGGAACCTTCGGTTCAGGTGTTACAGTTACAGATATCAGACAAATTCGTGATAGCTTTTTAGGTCAACAATATAGACAGCAAAGTAAATCACTGGGTGAATGGAGTTACAAAGAAAAAATTCTCTCTCAAGTAGAGTCTCTATTTAATGAACCTAATGATAATACTCTCTCAAACCAAATGAACGAATTTTGGAATGCTTGGGATGATTTTGCTAAAAAACCGGATTCATCTACTCGCAATCAATTAGTTTCTCAGACAAAGCAAATGACTAATTCTTTCCAAGAATTATCAGGACAAATTGATAAATTAAGATCATCTATTGATTCTGACTTATCAGGCTATACCTCAGAGATAAACCGTATGACTGGTGAAATTGCCCGTCTCAATTATCAGATAAAATCTCTGGAAGTCGGTGGTGCAACAGCAAACGACTTACGGGATTCTCGGGACCTTATTATTGATAATCTTTCACTTATAGTGGATGTAAATACCAACCAAACCCAATCAGGGGAAATGATTGTGTATATAGGGGCTATGTCAGTAGTAAACGGTTCGAATTCAATTAATATAGAATCAAAAGTTTCGAATGTAGGTGGTAAACCTACTCATAAACTTGTTTGGGAAGGTTCCGATTTCGAGTTAACGAATACAGCAGGACAATTAAAAGCACTTATAGAAAGTCGTGATGTAATAATTCCAAAATATCAGGATAAACTGGACACGTTGGCAGCAACTATGGTAGAACAGGTAAATAGTCTTCATATGTCAGGACAAACAGCCAACGGTGCTACAAGTATCACGTTCTTTGACCCTTATAAAACCAGTGCCGGTAATATTGAAATTGATTCTGATATTCTAGCAAACCAACAATTAATTATCTCATCAGCATCCGGTTCCGAAAGTGATAATACTTTAGCTTATGACATTGCGAAACTGCGAGATAAAAATGTTCTGAACAATGATTCAGCATCCCTCAATGATTATTACAATTCGATTATAGGTTCAATCGGTGTTGAATCTTATGAAGCTACATCATTCACAACAAACTACGATTTACTCGTTCAACAGATAGAATTTTCAAGACAGTCAGTTCAGGGGGTTTCCCTGGATGAAGAAATGACAAATATGATTAAATTTCAACAAGCCTACGATGCCGCAGCACGAGTGATTACCTCTATGGATCAAGCACTCGATACTGTATTGTCAATGGGAGTTGTTGGGAGATAGTATATGAGAATAAAATAAACAATTAACATATATGGCATAAGAACCAAGGAGGGTTTACGTGCTGATTTTAACAAGGAAGTTAGGTGAATCGATTAACATCGGTGAGGATATTAAAATCTCGGTGTTAGGTATTCACGGAAGACAGGTAAGAATCGGAATTGATGCTCCGATGAATGTGGTTGTACATCGTGAAGAAATCTATGTGAAGATTCAGGAAGAAAACCGAAAAGCATCAGGATCGATTTCGAAAGATTTAAAAGGAATGGTTGACCTTATTAAAAGTAAAATTAAAGGCAGCGAATTAAAACCGCCTGCGATTGACTATAAGGATAAGATGAAGAAAAATGATTCATCTAATAGAAAACCAAAAAATTAATTAAACAAGCGAGTATGTTATGCGTGTTACCAATTCAATGATTGCCGGACGAGTTACTTACAATGCTCAAAAATCCCTTTCAAGATTTTTAGCTTTGCAAACTCAAATGTCATCCGGTAAAAAAATCAATAAACCGTCAGATGATCCGTTAGGAATTACACGAGACCTTGATTACCGCAACGAATTGGCGAATAACAAACAATATCAAGGGAATATCAATCAAGCAAACTCCTGGTATTTAAGAAACGATGAAATTATCAACAGCTTCAATGAAATCGTATCATCCGCAAAGGCTGATGCGGTCAATGGAGCCGATGATTCGTTTAATGCCGAGGGAAGAGCAGCTTTTGCTACGGGATTGAGGTCCGGTATTGATAAACTATTACAACTGGGCAACTCTCAGTTGGAAGGACGCTATGTTTATTCAGGATTTAAAACCGATCAAGCGGCATTTCAGCGACAAGCAAATGGAGTTACTTATCGTGGTGATAATGGTGTGATAAATTATCAGATAGGTTCATCTGCTGAAGTCGGTGTAAATATGAACGGGGCGGACCTCTTTTTAAAACAGATTTTAACTCTCGGTGAAGACTTTGATTTAAATGTAGGTATCAACGGAAATACACAACTTGCAGATTTACATAACGGAAACGGTATAAATCAAACTCCGGGTCTTATACAAATTAGAGATTTAAACCTCGGTATTAATGCGACTATTGATTTGAGTGCAGAAACAACTATTGATGAAGTTCTGCTACAAATAAATAATGACTTAACTATCAACGGTATTACCAATTTAACTGCTCGAATTGCTGATGATAATAATTCGATATTGTTTGAAACTACTCAAACCGGTCTTATCTCTGGGGTAACTCCTTTAAATAATATCAATAACGGTGCCGGTGTAGATTTGACTACCGGTCTTATAAGAGTTACAGATGGAGCCGGTATCGATGTAACTGTTGATTTAAGTTCAGCAGTAACAGTAAATGATGTAATGACCCAATTTAATTCACAGCTTAATTCAGCCGGTGTTTTTAATGTAACAATGGGAATCAATGCCGCAGGTACAGGGTTTGAAATAAACGATACCAACGGTATTCCTCTAAACTTAGCGATAGAAGATCTTGCTAACAGTATTAATTTAGCTGATCAATTAGGTATAGTAGGCAGAATAGAACCTACTTTAACCGGTTCAGATTTAGCACCGTTAGTACATTTCTCTATTGAAGAGCAAGGTGGAACAACCGCAGAAGATTTAGGGATTTTATCTGAATTCAAAGGAAATTTTGTCGGTGTAAATTTAGATGCACAACTGTTAGCAACATCCAATCTGAGTGATTTAAATAACGGATTAGGAATGACTAAAGGGGAAATCATTATGTGGCAGGGCGGTGCTATGGCCACGCTTGACTTAGATGACCCTTCGTTAACAACGATACAGGACTTACTTGATGTTTTTAATAACTCAGGTTTAGATATCACAGCATCACTCAATGCAAGCGGGAGAGGGATACAAGTTGTACATAATGACCCGAACTCATCTTTTACAATTGAAGAAGTATCAGGTGGAACTTCTGCAAGAGATCTAGGAATCTTCGGCTCGTCAGATATTATGGGTTCTATGTATGTTTTAGCAAATGCGATGGAAAATAATGACCGTGAAGCTATTTCAGGACTGTTAAAAAACTTTGATTTGGGAATTGACCATGTTCTTAATAATAGAGCAATCAATGGCTCAAAAGGTGTCAGGCTGGAAAGTACCTACAGTAGACTTCTCTCTCAGGAATTTATGTTTGCAGAACGCCTTTCTGAAATTGAAGATGCTGACTTAACTCAAGTAATTACACAATTGTCAATATTTGAAAATAATTATCAGGCGGCTCTTATGGCGTCTGCCAAAATAATACAACCGTCACTATTGAACTTTTTAAGATAGATGATATAAGGAAATAGATGTATGAAAGTGCAAAGTTTACGATTAGGTGAAATTGAGGTATCAGAGGACAAACTAATTACTATGCAAAGACCTGTATTAGGTTTTGAAAAGTATAAAAAGTATTGTCTTGTTGAAGTTGAGGAACTCAAACCGTTTCTATGGCTCCAGTCAACCGAAGAACCTACATTATCATTTTTAGTTGTTAATCCAAGATTGTTTATGGCGGAATACAAAATTGAAATTAATTCCAAAGAGATTGCGGAACTTAAAATCGATGATGTCAACTCTGTCGAAACATATGTAGTTGTAACACTTGCAGAAAGGCCGGAAGATATTACCGCCAATATGCAAGGACCTCTTTTAATCAATACCGAAAATAACTGCGGTAAGCAATTGGTTTTAGTTAATACTGACTATAAAGTGAAGTATCATTTTATGAAATATCTTTCACAAACGGAGAAAGCTACAACAAAAGAAACTGCTGCTGCAACAGTATAATAATTATTACATATCAAGATAGGATATTGATAGTATGAATGTTTCATATAAAGATTTACTTAAGAAACTTACCGATAGATTTATAACACTTGAAGAAATAACCTCACAGGCAAATATCTATCTTGCTGAAAACAAACTGTCAGACGCATATCCCTATGTAAAAGCAGTAGCTCTATCATCTCAAAACTCTATCACGGATAAATTAACAGCCGGTATGCTGGCAGTATCACTTCAAAAAGATAAAGATGCTGTTGAACTGTTTACCGAAATTACAAAACTAGACCCCTCTCATTATGATGCTAATTACAATTTAGCTCTTATCGAAATCAATAATCAAAATTATACGCAAGCATATAAAAGAGTAGAATCGTTATCTGAAAAATATCCAGATAATGCGGAACTGCTAAATGATTTGGCAGTGATCGCAACACATTTGAATAAAACCGAAAATGCCTTTCAACAATGGGGTAAAGCATTAGAAATAGATCCGAACAACTCCGTAGCTCGAAATAATGCCCTAACCTATTCTATAGAAAAACAGCTGCTCAATGAAGCACACCTGCTGTTGTCCGAAAATGAAAAATCAGAACTAAATAGTATAAAATCAAAAGCAGAAATACATCGGTGGCAGGAAATTATAAAAGAAAAAATCAATACTGGTTTTCTTAGTTCTGTCAAAACAGAAGATTCTAAAATTGTCGGGAAAAAAATAGCTTTCTTTTCATCTATTGATAGCTTTGTAGGCGATATTATTGACTATCTGGGAAAATCAAATGAGGTGAAACTGTTTGATAATACCGGTAAAAACGAAATGAAAGACCTCATGGAGTGGGCTGATATTTCTTGGTTTGAATGGTGTGATCAATACTTGATAGAGGCAACGAAGTTAGAAAAAAAATCAAAAATAGTCTGTCGTTTACATAGCTATGAAGCCTTTACCGATTTCCCGTTACAAGTAGATTGGGAAAAAGTAGATTTACTTGTTTATGTCAATAAATCTGTTCAGGAAATTGTAGCAAGTAAAATAAAAATTGATGTACCGCAAGTTGTTATCCATAATGCTGTAGATACTAAAAAATTCAAGATTCCGACGAAGAAAAATCGAGGGAAAAAAATAGCCTCTGTCGGATATATAAATTATAAGAAGAACCCTGAACTATTGTTGTACAGCTTCAAAAAAATATATGACTATGACAATGAATACACACTCCATATAGCAGGACAGCACCAGGACCCTCGTATAAAATTATACTTTGAACATTTTATAAAAGAAAATAATCTTCCTGTTACTTTTGATGGGTGGGTCGATGATATGCCCTCATGGTATGCTGATAAAGACTTTGTAATTTCTACATCATTGTTTGAATCATTCCATTATTCAATTGCCGAGGGAATGGCATCGGGACTCATGCCGTTAATTCATAATTGGTATGGTGCTTCTTATCTCTATCCGAAAAAATATCTCTTTAATACACCTGATGATTGTCTTGAGATGCTAAAAAACTATGAAACTGCTAATCTCAAAAAAATTGCAAAAGAAAACAGAACATATATTGTTGATAAGTATAGTTTGGATGATAAGATGCTGCAAATTTCAACTCAATTATCAAATCTTTTAACTACTAAAGAGCTTACAGAAGTCGGATAAAAAAATGACTAAGAAAAATACAGAAAATATATTACAAAAAGCTGAGAAAATTTATTTTTCCGATGATAACAGTAAACTTTTGGCACATCTCAAACCGCATATGAAAAAATATAAAATTTCCGATTCACAGGGTAATAAAATATTTAACCATTTGCTTGCCTTTGCTTACGCAATTAAAAACAAATTACCTGAAGCCGAGAAACATTGCAGCGACTGTATAGATAGAGAAACTAATCCGTTAGATTACTATTTTGTTCTGACGTTTGTACATCTTTCACTAAGAGAATATGATAAAGTTCTACAGTTTTCAGAACTTTATCTGACAAACTATAAGAAAATGAATTCAAATGAACTAAATTATTCCTATACACCGGGTCATAAATGTCAGGTACATAATTTTATAGGCTCTGCTTATATGGAACTAGAGAACAAGAAAAAAGCGGTCAAAAGTTTTTCCGATGCGATTAAAACTGACAAAGAAAATCATCTGCCGTATTTAAACTTAGCTAATCTGTATATTCATCACAAAGAATACGAACAAGCAGAGAAAATTATTCGCAAAGGTTTAAAGTCGAGCAGTCAAATTCAAGAATTAAGACTGCTTGAAAAATCACTAACTGAAAAACCGACTATTTCAGCCTGTATGATTGTGAAAAATGAAGAAGAATTACTTCCCGAGTGTTTAGACTCTATTCGTGACTGGGTCGATGAAATTATTATTGTAGATACCGGCTCTGATGACAAAACAGTCGAAATAGCAAAATCGTACGGTGCAAAAATATATCATCAAGAGTGGGAAGGTAACTTTTCCAAACATCGTAACTACTCGTTGTCAAAGGCAACATCAGAATGGGTCTTTATTATAGATGCTGATGAACGGTTTATAACTGATGATGTACCGATTGTACAACAGGCATTACAAAATGAAAAAGTAAGCATTGTTTCAATAAATGTTTTTAACGTGTATGGTAACAGGGGACAGACAACAACATTCTTGCCGTCAGTTCGTTTTTGGAGACGCTATTTAGATTTGCAATATGAGGGTATCGTTCATAATCTTCTCGATTTTGGAGATGAACATCCAATCGTAAGAATTAATGCCAGACTAAAACATTTGGGCTATGATCTAAGTCCGGAAAAAATGCGAGAAAAATATCTCAGAACAAAAGCTCTTTTAGAGAAACAGCTGGATAAAAACCCAGATAATGCTTTTGCTCTGTTTAATTATGCTCAAATTTTAAAGGCTGATCGTTCTCACGGGGAAGAGTACCCGACACATAATATAGATTTGATAATATCGTCGGCTAAAAAAGCGGTAGAGCTTACGAACCCAAAAGACAATAAAGATAGACATATTCATTTGATGTGCCTTGACCAGATTGCCTGGGCATATTTCCACAATAAAGAATATGATAAATCTTTTGAATATGCTCAAAAGGCAATTAGCTATAAAGATGATTATTTAGACCCTCTATTGCTGATTGGACATATTTTTGCTCAACAAAAAATATGGGATAAAGCAAAAAAAGGATATAAGTCATATCTTGAAAAACAAGCTGCGTATGCTCCTGACAAAGAAAAAGACTCATTGATATTTGCTCATATAGATGATAGAGCCTCTGCTAATTATTCTCTTGGATTGATAGCCGAAACAGAAAATGATTTCACTTTGGCAAAGTCCTACTATCTGAGATCGCTTGATGCGGATAAAGGATTTATCGAAACGAATTATCGTCTTGCTCAAATCTATCATAAAGAAAAAGATATTGACAACGCTAAGAAACATTATCACCAACAAAAAAAATTATCAAACACTACCGGAGATTTGCTTTTGGGATTAGCATCAATTTATATTTCGGAAGCTAAATATGACAAAGCGGAAAAATACTATAAAGAAGCGATAAGCCTGGAAGAGTTTAATATCAATGCTAAATTGCATTATGCTAAATTTTTGCTGACTGTTAGGATGTCTCCAAAAGGGCATGAGTTGTTAGAAGAAATATCCTCATTAAGTTCTGAATCTAATACAAACCAAATAATCGGGGATATTTATTTTGATTCTGCATTATATAATGAAGCGGCTCTATATTATAAAAAAATAAAAACACCTACTGCCGAGCTGCTTAACAATATCGGTAATTGTTATTTTAAATTAGAAAATTATCAAGAGGCTGAGTCTTATTATACTCAATCAGAAAAATCTGAAAACCGTCCTGACATCATATTAAGAAATCTTGGAATTACCCAGTTGAAGCTTAATAAAGTAGAGCAGGCAATTGACAACCTTAAAAGCTATTTAATGTCAAACCAAAAAGATTATACCATTATTGCTGTATTAGCCGATGCATATAAAAAAGCGAATAAATACGAAAATGCCTTACAGCAATATGAGTCGCTATTGCATATTGAACCGAATAACATCCAACTGCTTTATGCCCTTTCAGAGTGCTATCTGCTTATGGGACATAAAGATTCGGCAATAGTTGGCTTTAAAAGAATTTGTGCACTCAAACCGGATTATCAACCTGCTCTAGAGCAGATAAATAGGCTCAGTAAGTCGGTACTAGCCAATTAAGTAATAATTATAATACGGAAAATTCCTCTACTTTTTTAGTTAAGATGTTTTAATAATTGTCGACTAAATATGTATGAAAATAGATTTTACAAAAACTTAAAGCTATGAAGAGATTAGGAGAAAGGTTTACAAGGGGTACAGACTCGGTAATAGGAAATACCGCTAGGTCTTTAAACCACACATTGAAGTGTTCTGTGTAAGCAATTTATGAAAGATGCTTTAAAATAAAAACAGGGTAAGGAAACCCTAAAATAAATATCCAAGGAGGATATACACATGGCACTTAGCATTAACACTAACCTAGCTGCTTTAAACGCACAAAGAAACTTGATTAACACAAGCATGGAATTAAACAAATCTATGCAACGTTTGTCTTCAGGTTTCCGTATTAACCAAGGTTCTGACGATCCGGCTGGTCTGGTAATTTCAGAACAGTTCCGTGCTCAAATTGCCGGCTTAAACCGTGCGATTGGTAACTCGGAAGGTTCTATCTCTATGGTTCAAACCGCAGAGGGAGCTATTACTGAAATTAATAATCTCTTAATTTCTATGAGAGAATTAGCAATTCATGCTGCAAACGAAGGTTTCAACGATTCTGACCAGCTCGCTGCTGATCAAGCTGAAATTGCAAACGCGATTACTACTATCGATCGTATTGCTGCCAACACTCAATTCGGTACTAAAAAATTGCTCGACGGTTCTAAAGAAAACATCGCAGCAGTTACATCATCAGGCGGTTCAGGATTAAACATCAATACTTCATTCTTGTCCTCTGGTGCTCATTCTGTAACAGCTACAAAATCAGCTGATCCTTCAGCTTCTTTGAACACAACTTCTTTAGGTCTTTCATTGGCAAACAATGACGGTGATCCATATAACCTTTCTGAAGCTGTTCATAATGTAGATGTTATTCAGGCTTATGATACAGCTGCTAGAACTTCAGGTAATGTTAATCTATCTGATGCTTTTGGTAATAACTTAGAGCTTGCAGCAGCAGGTACTGTTGCTATGGTTTCTTCATCTGCTATCGCTACAGCAACTGCTAACAATGCTGGTACATATTCAATCGTATTGAATTATCAAGAAAACGGTCAATCTCCAACAGGTGACCAAACACTTGATATCTCTGTTGTTACTGGTGATACTACAGCAACTATTGCTGCTAAAGTTCAAACACAAATCAATTTGAACACAGCATTAGCCGGTAAAGTTACTGTAACAGGTACAGCAACAGGTGAATTACGTTTCAAATCAGCAAACCAGGGAGCTCAGTACTCTATTCAATCTAAAGCATCTTCAACTACTGCTGGTGATGTTTTATTTACTGTAGGTGCTGCTAATGATCGTGGTGCTTCTGTCAACGTATTGAATATGACTGTTAATACAGCAACAAATGCAAATGTTACAAGTAATGTCACTATCGGTGCTGCAACATATTCTAGTATGTCTGCATTATCAACCGCTTTAGACACTGCTTTAGATGCAGCTTTTGCTGATGTGCAAGGTGCTGCTGGTACAAGTGATATTCAGTCTGATGTTGTTAATACAAACCAACTCAAGATTCATACTATGGATCAGGGTTCTAATTATTCAATCAAAATCAATGAATTGAATTCTGATACTAGTAATGCTCGTAACGTATTAGGTCTTACAACATTTGATTCAATTGCCAACTCAGGTGTTGATGCACTGGTATCATTTAACAATTATACAAACACTATTGATACAGTTAAATATGGTGCTACCGGTGAAGTTACTTTGAAAAACAAAGCTGACGGTGTTTCCGGTCAAGGTACTATTTTAATGACTACTGAATCTGCCTTAAACGGCGGTGTTAAAATCGGTAACTTGTTGCTTAACGCAAAAGCTGCCAAGTTTGATGTACGTTTAGACGGTGGTCCTGCCACTTCTGTTACAGCTGGTGTTGATACTGTTTTATTCAATGCTGACCGTTCAGAATCATTAAACGTTTCTTACGGTTTAACATCTTCAGGCGGAACAGAAACTATCAATAATACTGACCAATCTTTAGTATTCCAAATCGGTGCTAACGTCGGTCAAACAGCAAAAATCGGTCTGAGAAATATGTCTGCATCAGCTTTAGGTACATCATTATTCTCAAATGGTAATTCATTCCGTTCACTTGCTGACCTTGATGTAACTACTGTTCAAGGTGCTCAAGACGCACAGTCAATTATTGATGCTGCTATTAACGAAGTATCCACAACTCGTGGTACTCTTGGTTCTTTCCAGAAAAACACTTTGGAATCTAACTTAAGAAACCTTCGTATTGCCGCTCAAAACTTGACCGCTTCTGAATCACAAATCCGTGATACAGATATGGCTGCTGAAATGTCTAGTTTTACTAAATACCAGATTCTTTCTCAAGCAGGTACTTCTATGCTTGCGCAAGCTAATCAGGTTCCGCAGACTATCTTATCACTTTTTAGATAGAAGTTAATTCTTCAGGGGAAGCTGTCAGCTTCCCCTGATACTAAACAATAGAAGGTTTTTATATTATGATGACATTGATGTCTATAGATACAGGAGTTAAAGATGATAGGTGCTAATTCAATCGACGGCCTAAATTCAGGTCTTAATACTACTGAAATTGTTGATTCCATTATGCAGTTCGAAAGGCGTCCTGCTGCCTTACTCGAAATTCAAAAAGCTCAGAAAACCTCACTCGTTTCGGCATATCAAGCATTATCAGCTAAATTTATTGGGCTCAATACCGCAGCAATTCCACTAAATACGAGAGCTACATTTGAACAGGCACAAATTAATATCTCAGATGAAACTTATTTATCGGCTACATCATCTGGAAAAGTCGGTAAAGGAACTTTCGATTTACAAATTTTAGCACTTGCCCGAAATCATCAAGTTGCATCACAAGGATTTTTCAGTAATGATACCTCATCATTTGGTACCGGAACTATTTCTCTACAAGTAGGCAATGACAATCTACGAGAAATCACTATTGATTCTGACAGTAATTCATTAGTTGGAATTAAAGATGCAATCAATGATGCCAACGCAGGTGTGACAGCATCAATTATTAACGATGGTACCAATTCAAATGCGTTCCGTTTAATTTTAACTGCCAATAAAACCGGAAAAGATAATCAAATTCAATTTACATCAACCCTGACTGGTGGTTCCGATTCTTTCAACTTTACAACATCCTCTTTTGATAACCCGGAAATTGTTTCTTTTGATGATGCCTCTACTTCGGCTGTATCTCTAGGTACAATTGCTGCAAATTCAGGTTCTGAAAATAAAACGTATACTTTTACTGTCTCTTCGGTAGGGTTACAAACAATTGGCTCAGATATAATTACTCTTGACTGGACTGACGGAACGAATACAGGCTCTATTTTAGTTACTCAGGCAGATATGCAAGTAGATTTGGTAGGAACCGGTTCTGACGGTCTTTCAGTTACTTTTGGAGCAGGTACACTTAACCAAGGTGACTCTTTTCAAATAAACTCTTTTGCTCCGCTGTTACAACAAGCGGCTGATGCTTCTATTTCTTTTGGTGCTGGAGGAGCAGGCGGGTCTCCAATTACTATTACATCTGATACAAATACTTTTAAAGATGTTATCGAAAATGTAGACTTAACAGTAAAAAAATTAACCACATCAGGTGAAACTGTCTCAGTCGAAACTGATATTGACGTAGCAGGAATAAAAGAAAAAATTCAGGCATATATTAAAGCATATAATTCTTTGGTAGAGTATGTTGATGATCAAAATAAATTTACAGAAGACTCCGATTCCGCCCCTCCATTGTTTGGAGATAATACTGTTTGGTCTGTGTCAAATTCGCTTCGTCGAAATATCAGTTCAACGATTTCAGGTGTTAAAACAAAATTTAATCAACTCTATGCAATCGGTATTCGCTCCAAAGGCGACGGTAAACTTTCCATCGTTGACGGTTCTTCCTTGGACAAAGCTTTAAGTGAGAATCTTGATGATGTTATTAAAATGTTTGTAGATTCAGCAAATAGTTCAAATAGCGGCATTTCATTTATTTCATCAACAGAAAAGACTAGAATCAATATCGAATTCAGCGTTAATATTACACAAGCTGCGACTCATGGTGGTTATCCCGGTGAAAAACTGACTGACTTATCAACAAACGGAATTACTTTAGGTAGTACTAACAACAAATTAAAAATAAAAGTCGATGGACTTATTTCAGATGAAATAGTTCTATCAGAAAAAACATACAACTCATCGTCGTCTCTAATTACAGAACTCCAGCAAAAGATTGATGCTGATAAAAAAATCGGCTCTCGTGGAGTAATTGTCGAATGGGTTGATAATCAAGACGGTACCGGATATGTAAAAATTTCTTCTGCTACCTATGGTTCCTCATCAAAAATTGAGTTTGATAACTCTATCGGAAACACCGCCTATGCAAATTTAGGTTTAGCTACAGGTACAGTATTTGAGGGTATGGATGTTGCGGGAACTATCAACGGTGAAGAAGCAGAAGGGTCCGGCCAAATTTTAAAAGGTCTAGAAGGAAACACATATTCAGAAGGTCTCAAAATAAAAGTAGCTCTTGACGAAGCAGCTGTGACTGACGCTGTTGAAGGGACTGTAGAAGTTGTAAAAGGGTTTGCCGCCCGCCAGGTTGATATGATAAACTCCCTGACAAGGACAAAAACAGGTATCTTTGAAAGAAGAATTTCAGCTGTTCAAAAACAAGTAGAACATCTTACCGAACGGATATCTGATATAGACGAACGTCTAGCCTTAAGGCGAGAATCTCTTTTCTTGAAATTCTTCAAGATGGAAGAAGCTCTCGGACAACTCGGAATAGAATCAGATTTCCTATCAACTCAATTAGCAGGACTTAATTTAAATTGGAAAAGTTCAAGTAAATAACATTTATAAAAAATAGGAGATAATATCTCATGGATGACAAAGTAAAAGCATATCAAACAACAGACACACTCGGTAAATCTCAACTTGATTTGGTTATCAAAGTTTATGACGGTGCTATCGCTTCTTATAAACAAACAAGACAGCTTTTTGAAAAAGAAGAGTATTCTCAAGGGAGAGAAGAGCTGGAAAAAGCAAAGAAGTTTGTAACGCACCTTTACACAACTCTTGATATGGAAAAAGGTGGAGAGATTGCCCAACAACTAAGCCAATTATATGCTTTTGTAGTGAACCAAACGAACATTGTTGATGCCACCAAAGATTTAAAAGGAATTGACGATATAGTGAATATCCTTGATAATTTACGGCAGGGATGGGTTGAATTAAAACAACAAGGAGTTCCAAAAGCTCATGAGCAGGAACAGAACAAACCACAGCAATCAGAAACCTTTTCTACATCGGCATAATTAATATGGAACAAAATGCTATAAACAGACTTGAAAAAGAACTGGTAGTAATTTTAAAAGAGGAATACTCTTTCTACCAATCTCTTTATGTGATGCTTGATAAACAAAAAGATTTAATGCGGTTTAACAAAGATGAAAACCTGTTAGATGTTTTTGCTGAAATTGAACGGTGTCATAAAAGGATTAAAAAATCGGAAGAAAAAATTTCTCTTATCAAAAACAGAGATCCAAAACTTTTTCGATTGGCATCTATTTCGCCAAACGTTCGTAAAATCGTAAATGGAATCGTAACTCTGGTAAAAAAGAGTATCACGGTAGTCACCGAAAATGAAGAATATATGAACATGAAGTATGACCGTATAAAAGATGAACTCGGTGAACTTAAAAACTCCGAGAAAATTATGCAGTATATGCAAACTGAAGATTCTTCTCCTCATTTTATAAATGGAGACAGTTAGTATCAAGTATTAAAAAACCTTTAATAGGAAAAGAAGGTAAAAGATGAAAATTGGACCGACTAACAACCCTGATATGTATTCGGAACGAGTGCAAAGAAAACAGGTAAAACCTCAGCAACATCAGTTGAGAGAACAAAAAAAGGACAGCGTAGAAATTTCAACGTCAGGACGAGAAAGATTAAAAGAACTTGCCGACTCATATCAAAAAAAAGTCGGGAATGATAACAAAGTTATAGAACAAATTTCAGCTAAGGCTGCTCGAATTAGAAATAAAGTTGAGGCAGGATATTATAATCTTGCCGATGTAGAACGTAATATTATTGAAAAATTAACCGATACTATTACAAATGATATAGATAACAATAAAAACATGGAATAAGTAAGGTATGTCGACTGCTACTATTGACAGTAAAGTAAAAAGAGTTGTTTCAAATGTTAGAAATTTGCCGACTCCTCCTATTGTTTTTCACCAAATTCAAAAAGTGATAAATGATCCAAATGTTTCTGCCGAACAGATAGCATCTATTCTTGCAGAAGACCCGGCTATGTCTGTAAAAGTTCTCAGGCTAACAAACTCAGCATTTTATGGGTTAAGTCGTGAAATTGAATCTGTAAAACATGCGGTCATTATTGTCGGTTTGGAAGCCATAAAAAACTTAGTTCTTTCAGCATCTGTACTTGACATGTTTAAAGGTAAATCAATTGATGATGACTTTCAGGATAAATTCTGGAGACATTCTTTGGCTACAGCATTTGGATGCCGTCTATTAGCTAAAAGATTACGTGACAAATGTATGGTCGATCCCGATTCTGCTTTCTCGGCAGGTTTGCTTCATGATGTCGGGAAAATTGTACTCGTTTGCTTTTTAGATCAAGAATATCGGGAATTTAAAGAAGCACGAGATAATAATAAAACTGCCATGGATTTTGAAATTGAACAAGAACTATTCGGATTTACTCATGCTGAAATCGGTGCGTTTTTAACTGAACAATGGAAAATCCCGAATAAACTGACCGAGGCAATCCTGTATCATCATGGTATAAAAGAGATTGACTCAGGTGCGGCTCTTTCATGTATTGTCTATATGGCTAACTTTTTAGCTAAAAAAACATTCTACGATCTTGACGAAGGCTACAAAATCGGTAAAGCTGACCCAAGAGTAATGGAATTTTTAGAGATTACAGAAGATGATTACGACGAGTTGGAAGATTTGCTTCGTGAAGAGTATTCTCACTCAGAAACATTTATGCAATTAGTCGGTATGTAAATAGGTAATTTATAGTAAGATATAAGTCCGCCTAGGCGGACTTTTTTTTTGGAAAATAATAAGCCGGAACCTGTGTTCTGTTAGAAAATTAGCTTGACTTTCAAGCGAATAATAATATAATACACGACTGTCGTAAGTATTTAACGGCAACAGGTTCGGGCGATTAGCTCAGATGGTTAGAGTACTTGCTTGACATGCAAGGAGTCACTGGTTCAATTCCAGTATCGCCCACCATTTTTTTAACACCGTAACTACGGTGGGTTACTTATTTGTAGCCCGCTTTTAATTTTTTATAGGCAAACAAAATGGCACAGATTCAAGTTACATTTCCTGACAATTCCTCTAGGGAATATGCCTCAGGAACTACCGGTTTAGAAATCGCAAAATCAATCGCACCCGGTCTGGCAAAAGCTGCTATAGCAGTTAAGATAGACGGTCAGGTGAAAAGTCTTGCTATGCCTATTTCTGAAAATATCGCTCTTGAAATTCTGACATTTGATAATCCGCAAGGCAAAGAAGTCTTTTGGCATTCAAGCTCGCATATTATGGCTCAAGCGGTTATAGAAGTATTTCCGAATACAAAACTGGCTATCGGTCCTCCGATTGATGAAGGTTGGTATTACGATTTTGAAGTTGAGAAACCGTTTTCTCCGGCTGACCTTGAGAAAATTGAAAAGAAAATGTCTGAAATCATTGCCGAAAAAGCGGAATTTACTTTTTCTACAAAAAGTCGTTCCGAGGCAATTGAATATTATAAAGCAAAAGATGCTGAGTATAAAGTCGAAATTTTAGAAGGTCTCGAAGACGACACTGTCAGTTTTTATTACCAATCCCGTTTTGAAGACCTTTGTCGCGGACCTCATATTTTACATACCGGGTTAATAAAAGCATTCAAATTGACTGCATCTTCAGGAGCATATTGGCGTGGCGATGAAAACCGTAAAATGCTGCAACGTATCTATGGTGTCTCATACCCGAAAAAAAATATGCTTGATGACTATTTACATCGGATGGAAGAAGCTAAACGACGTGACCACCGGGTAATCGGAAAACAACAGGAGTTGTATACTATATCCGAAAGAGTCGGAGCAGGTATGATTCTCTGGAGACCTCGCGGTGCCAGAATTCGAAATGAAATAGAAAATTTTTGGCGGTCAGAACATCTTAAATATGGCTACGATTTAGTATATTCACCTCATATCGCCAACAGAGCCTTGTGGGAACAATCAGGACATACCGATTTTTACTCCGATGATATGTTTGGAGCGATAGAAGTTGATGACAAAAGATATCAATTAAAACCGATGAATTGTCCTTTCCATATAGAAATGTACAATGCTCGTTTGTGGTCATATCGTGATCTCCCGCTTCGATGGGCAGAACTCGGTACAGTTTATCGATATGAAAAACCGGGTGTTTTACATGGCCTGATGAGAGTTCGAGGCTTTACCCAAGATGATGCCCATCACTTTGTGGCACAAGAGAATATGGAAGAGGAGCTGGTCTGGATTTTGAACTTTTGTGTCCATATGCTCACTTCTTTCGGGTTCAAAGATTACAATGTTTTTCTGTCGACTATGCCTGAAAAAGCTATCGGAGATAAAGAAGATTGGGATAGGGCAGAGGAAGGTCTCAAAGCTGCCTTGGAAAAAGTAGGACTTCCTTATGAGGTTGACGAAGGTGGTGGGGCATTTTATGGGCCTAAAATCGATATCCAAATTAAAGATGCTATCGGTCGTGGCTGGCAATGTTCTACAATTCAGTTCGATTTTTCCTTGCCAGAACGGTTCGATTTGTCGTATATTGATTCTTCCGGTCAGCAGAAGCGACCGTTTATGATACATAGAGCTTTGTTAGGTTCTATTGAAAGATTCTTTGGTGTTCTCATTGAACATTATGCCGGTAATTTCCCTTTATGGCTTGCTCCTACACAGGTAAAAGTCTTACCGATTACCGACTCGGTAAATGAATACGCTCAAGAATTAACGAAGAAATTAAAAGAAAACGATTTCCGAGCTGAAATTGATATACGTTCGGAAAAAGTTGGTGCCAAAATTCGGGATGCCGAAATTTTTAAGGTACCGTATATGTTTGTAGTAGGTGCCAGAGAAGCTGAGTCAGGTCAAGTCTCTATAAGACGACACGGACAAGGTGATATCGGTACAAAATCTATTGAGGAAGCTTTGGAAATGTTACAAGCCGAGCTGAAATCAAAAGGTATTACAAACGAAGAAAATAACCTTTAGGAGGATAGTATAGCCACCAAGGAACCGCGGATAAACAGCCGTATTAGAATATCGCCGGTCAGACTTATAGGACCGGATGGAGACCAATTCGGCGTTGTTCCAACAGCTGAAGCACTTGAACGTGCGATTGACATGGGGTTAGATTTAGTAGAAGTTTCACCGAACAGTAACCCGCCGGTATGTCGTATTTTGGATTACGGTAAATACAAATACGAGTTGGCTAAAAAAGATAAGCTGTCGAAGAAAAAACAGCATACCATGCAAATGAAAGAAATGCGGTACCGTCCGAAAATCGATGAACATGATTTTCAGTTTAAAACAAAACATGTTCGCGAATTTCTTACTGAAGGTTCCAAAGTGAAAGCATTTGTCATGTTCCGAGGTCGTGAAATGGCTCATACTGAGTATGGACGCAAAGTCTTAGACAGACTTGCCGAAGAACTCAAAGATATTGCAAATGTTGACAGTATGCCGAAGCAGGAAGGTCGTAAAATGATTATGGTACTTAGCCCGAATGCTGAAATAATGAAATTGAGAAAACTGCAAAAAGAAGCTCAGGCAAAACCGGATAAAAGACAGAAAAAAGAAACTGAAAACTTGAGTGATACAGCAGAAGATACAGTAAAAGAAGAAAGTAATTAATATATAAAGGTGCTTGTATAATGCCAAAAATGAAAACAAATCGTGCAGCTGCCAAGCGGTTTAAAAGAACCGGAACCGGTAAATTAAAACGCCACAAAGCGTACAGCTCACACATCTTGACCAAAAAATCTCGCAAGAGAAAAAGAAACCTTCGTCAGTCTACGCTGGCATCTGTTTCTGATATGAACAAATTAGCAATAATGCTTCCGTATTAATTCAGAATGAATTGTTTTTAGGAGATAGAACATGCCACGCGCAAAAAATAATGTAGCTGCCCATAAACGCCATAAAAAAGTGCTCGATAGAGCAAAAGGCAATTTTAATGGTCGCAGTAAACTATACCGTACTGCTTTAGAGACTGTCAATAAAGGTATGACCTATGCCTACCGTGACCGTCGAAATAAAAAACGTGTTTTCCGCTCACTCTGGATTGCCAGAATCTCAGCCGGAACAAAAATGTGCGGTACTAACTACTCTACTTTTATACATGGTTTGAAAAAAGCCGGTGTTAATTTAGATCGGAAAATTTTAGCTGATATTGCTGCTCGTGATATGGCAACATTCAGCAATCTTGTTAAAATTGCGACTGAAAATTAATCGCGGAACGGCGAAAATATGTCTGTTCTCGATAAAATTACGCAATTGCAGGAAGAAGCTCTCGAGCGAATCGGCAAAGCTGACTCGCTCGATTCTTTAAATGATATTCAGATTGCCTACCTCGGTAGAAAAGGTCTGATTACCTCAGTTTTAAAATCCCTTAAAGATTTACCTAACGACCAAAGAAAAGAAGTAGGTGCATCTGCCAATAAGGCCAGAGCTGCATTAGACAATCTTATCAAAGAGAAAAAAGAAAACTTCTCAGGCGGTAAAAAACTTTCTGCTTTTGACCCTACTTTGCCTGGGACTCAAACTCAGTCAGGTGTCGTGCATATTATCACACAGGTTATAGAAGATATTTGTAATACGTTTCATGGGATGGGATTTGAAATAGCACGTGGTCCAAATGTAGAGACCGACTATTATAATTTCGAGGCTCTTAATTTCCCGCCGGACCATCCTGCCCGTGATATGCAGGACACTATGTTTGTCGAACATGACAGACTGTTGAGAACTCACACAACTCCGGTACAGTCTCGCTTTTTGGAAACACACAAACCTCCGATTAAAATTATTACTCCGGGTATCTGTTTCCGAAATGAGGCAATCTCGACCCGTTCACATGTTGCTTTTCATCAGGTTGACGGTTTTGTTGTTGATGAAGGGGTGACAATGGCAGACATGAAAGGTGCTATACTTGCATTTTGCAAAGCGTTTTTCTCAGAAGATGTCAAGCTGAAATTCCGCCCGTCATTTTTCCCGTTTACCGAACCTTCTGCCGAAGTTGACATCTCTTGTTTCCTCTGTAGCGGTAAAGGTTGTCGTGTATGTAAATATGCCGGATGGCTTGAGATTTTAGGATGCGGAATGATTGACCCAAATGTATTGGAAAAAGCAGGAATTGACTCTGAAAGATATACCGGATATGCATTTGGTATGGGAGTCGAAAGACCTGCAATGTTAAAATACAAAATTAATGATATTAGACTTTTCTTTAATAATGACACTCGGTTTTTAAGGCAGTTCAAGTAATGAAAATTTCATATAAATGGCTTATAGAATTGACCGGATTAGATTGGAACCCCGAGGAACTCGGCGACCGTCTGACTCTTTGCGGTACAGCTTGCGAATATATCGAACCGGCTGACCAATATATGCAGTCTGTTATTGTAGGTGAAATTCTTGCCATAAACAAAATCGAGGGTGCCGATAAAATTAGGCTGGCTACCGTAAACTTAGGGGAACGTCAGCTCGATGTTGTCTGCGGTGCACCCAATATTGAAGTAGGTCTCAAAGTTCCGGTTGCCACATTAGGAGCAAAACTTGACGGTGGCATTGTTATAAAAAAAGCTAAAATCCGAGGTATCGAATCCGAAGCTATGATTTGCTCCGAAAGAGAACTCGGACTCTCCGATGAACATGCAGGGATATTAGTCATTGATTCATCGGCAACTCCAGGACAAGAGCTTTCAGAACTACTCGGTTATAAAGATGACTTCATGCTGACTTTTGAGTTGACCCCGAACCGCCCTGACTCTATGTCGGCTGTCGGAATTGCTCGAGACATGGCAGCACTTGCATCTATCAAAGTAAACAAACCGCAGTTTGAATTAACCGAATCAAATGAAAAAGCGTCCGACTATATAAAAGTTGCAATCGAAGACAAAACTGCTTGCCCTCGTTATGCTGCCCGTATTATAAAGAATGTTACAATCGGTGAATCACCGTATTGGCTCAAAAAGAAACTGATTCTTTCAGGCATCCGTCCTATCTCAAATGTTGTCGACATTACTAATTTAGTTATGCTGGAACTTGGACAACCACTGCACGCTTTCGACTACGACCGTTTCGGTTCGAAAGAAGTCGTTGTTAGAATGGCAAAAGAGAAAGAACATTTTAAATCTCTCGACGGTGCCGACCATGAATTAACGCCGGAAGTGTTACTCATTACAAACGGCAAAGATGCTGTCGCGGCAGGCGGTGTCATGGGTGGATTTGATTCTGAGGTTGAGAGTGACACAAAGAATATTCTACTTGAAGCTGCTTATTTTAATGCGTCTATGATTCGTAAAAGTCGTCGCCAACTTGGGTTTGTAACTGAATCATCACAACGGTTTGAAAAAGGTGCCGACCCGAATATAATTGAATATGCTATCGACTATGCCGCCTCGCTTATGCAGTCTCTTTGCGGTGGGGAAGTGTTATCAGGAATTGTCGATTGCTATCCAAATATCATTGAACCTTTAAAAATTAAGTTTCGTCCAAAACGATGCAACGATATTATCGGAACCGAACTTTCATCTGACAAGATGAAACAAATCTTCGAAGACCTTGAATTTTCTGTAACAGGTGATTCTGACTTTGAAGTTACCGTTCCGACTTTCAGACCTGATATCGAACGCGAGATTGATTTAATTGAAGAAATCTCCCGTATAATCGGTTTTGAAAATATACCTGCTTCAAATACAAATATCGGTTCATTATATACACCGATTCACTATGAAGATAAATTCAAAAAAGAAACCCGTACTGTTCTTACATCTGTCGGTTTTGATGAATTCATTTCTCACGGTTTAGCAGATAGTAAGTTGGCTAATATCCTACATACCGAACGACCACAACTGAATATTGCCAATCCGATATCTGAAGATTTAAACATCATGCGGAATTGTCTTTTACAGACAGCTTTGACAGTCATACATCATAATGTTTCGCATCGTTCGCTTGATTTATCAATTTTTGAAATCGGGAAAACATATTTACCGCCGGATGAAAAAGATTATTGGGCAGAAGATGAGTCGTTAGTTCTTGCTGTTACAGGTAATACCCAACATACATGGCGTGAGAAACCACGTCCTCGTGATTTTTATGATATTACCGGAGCGATGGAAGCGTTGGCAGAACATTTTGGATGGGGAGAATTTTCCTTCTCGCCAAAAGAATTTTCATTTTTTGAAAAAGAAATTTCATTTGAAGTCTTATTGCAGGGTAAAGTATGTGGCTTAATCGGAAAGATTAATCCAAAAGTTGCTAAAAAAGCCGGCATTAAACAAGATGTCTTTGCTGCCGAACTCAATTTCGACTATTTACTTTCGTTAAGCAATAAACTGATAGCATTTAAAGAGTTACCTATTTACCCTGCAGCCTTGCGCGATTTAGCTATGATAGTAAAAGAAGATATTAAAGCAGGTGAATTAATTCAGCAGGTTAAAAAATCTGCAGGAAAAATAGCTGAATCTGTTGAAATTTTCGATTTATATCAGGGAAAACAGATTGAAAAAGGAAAAAAATCAATTGCAATTTCAATCAGCTATCGTTCCAAAGATAGCTCGCTTGAAATCTCGCAAGTCGATGCGGCACAAAAGAAAGTCGTTGACAGTTTAGTGAAAAACTTTAATGTGGAGATTAGGGATAAATAATTATGGATACAAAATTTGAACTTTTGACTGAAAAAATAGAACTGCTTATTACAAAACTAGAAACAATTCAAACTGAAAATAAAGAACTAAAAGAAGAAAATAACAATTTATCTGCTGAATTGCAGAGATATAAACGTGATTACGATAGTTTAAAAATTAGCTCAACTGACAATAATGACAGGGTCAAAACTAAATTAACGACCATTTTAAATCGTTTAGACCAATTAGAAGAGCTGGCGTCATAGTAATTTTTTACTTGACATAAATTGCCCAAATCACGTTCTATTTAAGTAATAGAAGGATAAGATAATACAAGAATTAGTGAAAATAAGAAACTGATGACAAATTCCGATGAAAATAAAGTAACTGTTAATATATACGGTGAAGAATACCCGATAACTGGTGTCTCCGACCCCTCCTATATTTCCAGAATTGCTGATTATGTCGATTTAAGAATGAAAGAGACAGCAAAGAACTCTCGTGTTGCTGCTCGTGATAAAGTTGCTATTTTAGCAGCAATGTCAATCGCCTCTGAATTTTATGAAAACAATGAATCAAAAGAAGATGTTCAGAAGCAAATCAACTCTAAAATTGATAACCTTATTTGTAGGTTGGATTCTGTCTTATAATCTCTCAGTCTCTGAACATACCACACTAATTCAATCACGTTTATCTCATCCATAACTTTAATATAGATGAAAGTCCGGTTATTCGGATCGGAGGATTTTAATGAATGATATTGCTGTTTTCGTAGGTATCGCAATTGCATCAGGATTAATTTCTTTTTTCCTATTTGCATACTTAGGAAAAAAATCAAGCAGTTCTGTTATCGAACAAGCGAAAAGCGAAGCTAAATCTATTAGAGCTGAAGCTGTTAGCGAAGCAAAGATAGCCAAAAAAGAAGCTATTTTAGAAGCGAAAGAAGAAGCGCTCAAACAAAAGCGGGAAAATGATAACCATTTTAACAAAGTCCGCAAAGAGCAAGATGAAATCGACAAGAAACAAAAAGACCTGCAGACTGACTTGCAGAAAAAACTGGAATTTCTTGAACTTCGTCAAAAAGATCTTTCAAATCGTGAAAATAATATAACTACAAGAGAAAAAGGTATTAGTATTCGGGAAACCGAACTTGAAAAAATAATTACATCTCAAAATGACCAGCTCCAAAAAATAGCACAAATGACTCCTGAAGAAGCTAAAAAGCAACTGATGGATAACATGATTAACAATGCCAAAATGGAAGCTGCCGCACATATTAAAGATATCAAAGATAAAGCGGAAAAAGATGCCGATAAAGAAGTAAAAGAAATTATCCTTTCTTCAATTTATCGTTGCGCCGCTGACCATACAGTTGAAACAACGGTGTCGGTAGTAAATCTGCCGTCAGATGAAATGAAAGGTCGTATTATCGGTCGTGAAGGTCGAAATATCCGTTCCTTTGAAACTGCGACAGGTGTTGATGTAATTGTTGATGATACCCCCGAGGCTGTTATTCTCTCAGGCTATGACCCCGTTCGGCGTGAGATAGCCCGTATGTCATTGGAAAAACTTATCTCCGACGGTCGTATTCACCCGACCCGTATTGAGGAAGTGGTCGAAAAATCTCAACTTGAAATGGAAGTGATTGTTCGGGAAGCAGGCGAACAAGCTTGTTTTGAACTCGGCATACATAACCTGCATTCTGACATTGTTGCCCAATTAGGAAAACTACATTTTAGAACTTCCTATGGACAAAATATTTTGGCTCACTCAAAAGAGGTCGCTATGCTATGTGGACTTATGGCAGCCGAACTTGAACTCGACCCGGTGCTTGCTAAACGATGCGGACTCCTTCATGATATCGGAAAAGCAATAGATCGTGAAACAGAAGGTACTCATACTCAAATCGGTACTGACTTTATTAAAAGATATAAAGAAGCCGAGGAAGTTGTGAATGCTGTCGAGTCTCATCACAATGATGTACCGATGCTTTCTGCTTATCCTGTCTTGGTACAGGCAGCCGATGCTATTTCAGGTGCCAGACCAGGTGCCAGACGTGAACCTCTGGAAGCGTACGTCAAACGTCTGCAGCAACTTGAAGAATTAGCTGATTCGTTTAAAGGTGTAAACAAAGCGTATGCTATTCAAGCGGGACGTGAAGTTCGGGTTATTGTAGAAAATGAAACTCTCGACGATCTCGGTTCTTCAATTTTGGCAGCAGACATTGCCGACAAGATTGAAAAAGAGATGCAGTACCCGGGGCAGATTAAAGTAACGGTTATTCGCGAGGCAAGAGCTACCGAATACGCCAAGTAATATCTGTTCACTATATTCGACTAGATTGGTGAGATAATAAACTTATAAGGCAGTATCCTTTGTGATACTGCTTTTTTTATTGCATGATTTTGTCAGGTTTCTCACAATTATATTATTTAGAATCGGAACCCTGACCTACTTTAATTAGGCTCCGTGTCAAGCACGGAGAGTAGTTCAAAAGATTTTAAAACAACAATGTTAGATTCCGTATTAAGTGTGGATTGACATGTTGGAACCTGTCGAAGTTGTTCTTCTTTTGTAGGGTTCAGGCCTGCCTGAACCAAGTAGCGACAGGGCATTGCCTGCCTGAACCAAGTAGCGACAGGGCATTGCCCTGTCTTAACGAAACAGAAGAATCTGTTCCCTGCAAAAAATATCCTTTTCATTATTAATAAAAATAGTATCTTTCGGTAGTTATACAATTGGGAAGGCATACCATGCGACTTTATATTAAAACATTCATCTTAGTAATTATTTTTTCTGCTTCAGCATCTGCCGATTGGATTAAGGGGAGTTTTACTCCTGAAGCAGGAATTGACTCACTTGAACGAATTGCAATCTTAACCGACCCGGTGGATAGTTCAAACATAGGTATCAAGATTGTTCCGGCCGGAGACCAAAACTCTGACGGTATAGATGATGTTATCTGCATCCGTTCAAGGCTCGGATTTTCTGCAATTGACTGGTACGGGTATCTTTTTTATGGTGGTGTAATACCGGACTCTATTCCCGATAAACAATTCCCCCGTTTTACAACTTTGTTTGGTAATATAGGCGATATAAATAATGATGGAGTTGAT
Source organism: Candidatus Zixiibacteriota bacterium (assembly GCA_024276275.1). Taxonomy (GTDB): domain Bacteria; phylum Zixibacteria; class MSB-5A5; order GN15; family FEB-12; genus QQUK01. The sequence goes on along the minus strand of JAJRXM010000006.1, from coordinate 68,684 downwards.
GACTTTAGCGGTTTGACGGCACCCATTCCACAATTTGAATTATATTTCGGTGGTTCTAACTTTTCTGACAGTTCTGATTTAACCTTTGAAAATATGTTATCACAATCTACGAGAGCCGGTGATTTTAACGGTGACGGGATTTTGGAATTGCCTATTAGCCGTTCTATTAATGGTGATTTTGTAAACATTTATCGTATTGATTCACTTCGGGATACAATACCTGAATATGTAATACCTGATACTGCTACAAATTTTGGTCAAAATCTGTCAGTGAGTGATTTTAACGGTGACGGGTTTGATGATTTTGCTGTTGCATCATATAGTAATATTGACACCCCCTTTGTAAAATTTTATTTTGGTGGTCTTGATTTTGATACTATTCCAGATTTTATAATAAAGAGTACAGTACCACAATTCGGGGCTCAGATAGTACCTGTTAAAGATTTTAACGGTGACGGTTATTCAGATTTTATTATAATTAATGGTGCTGAGCAAAGGCATGGTTTATATTTTGGTGGACCATTATTTGATTCAATAATAGATATTCCTATAAATCGACTGGCAAATAATGTATATTTTGGAAGTCTTATTTGTGATGATGCCGGAGATATAAACAATGACGGCTACTCCGATATAATTGTAGGTTATACAATTATTTCTCAATCGGTTAATGAGTTTTTTATCTACCTTGGAGGACCAAACGGAGATTCATTGGCAGATATACATATTACAAGTTTAGATGTCCCCGGAAACAATAGTGAAATGGGTAGTGAAGTTAGTGGTATAGGTGATTTTAACGGTGACGTAATAGATGATATTGCTGTACATGCGAGACCTGCCTTAGAGGGAGAAGTGTATATTTTTGCCGGTTGGAATTCTAATCCGACAGATGTTGCGTATGAATATGAACCTAACTTACCGGACAATTTTGATTTAAGCCAAAATTACCCAAACCCGTTTAATCCATCAACAACGATAGAGTTTCAGATACCAAAACGAGACCGAGTATCTCTTTCTATTTATAATACTCTTGGACAAAAGATACGGACACTGCTAAACAAAGAACTATCTGTAGGTAGTTATAGAGTAGAATGGGATGGTAAGAACGAGGGTGGACAAGAAGTTGCCTCGGGAGTTTATTTGTATAAGTTAGAATCTGATTTAATATCTGTATCAAAGAAAATGATGTTGTTGAAGTAGGGGGAGTCTGGAATGAGATGTAGAAACTTGTTACAGGGGAACCTAAACGAAATAATCTTTTGAACTCCTTCCCAAACTTGATTTGGGATCCAGTACAGAAACATATATCTGTTTTTTCGTTTTTTTCTGACCTAGAATAAATTTGTTTAACTTGTTTCTGCACTAGACTCCGTGTCAAGCACGCAGAGGAGTTCAAAAGATTTTAAAACAATAATGTTAGACTCCGTATTAAGTGCGGATTGACATGTCGGAACCTGTCGAAGTTGTTCTTCTTTTGTAGGGGTCAGGCCTGCCTGAACCAAGTAGCAGAATGGAAGTCGACGTTTATAATATATAAAATTTGATAAGCCTAACTTTTTCTCCTGCAAAAACTATAGTCTATCAATGTTAATTAACATATCACTTCATGAGTGAAGAACCGAAAACAAAAGAGTTTTACTATGCACAAAATCACTACAATAAATATTACTAAAAATGGCTTAAAGCCATTTTTTCGGACAAAGCCATTTCGTTATAACTCTCTGCTATAATGCGGTTTAACTTATGTAATCTTATGAAAAATGGCAGTTTTAGGTTCCCTTTATATGTGACTGAACCCATTTTAAAAGCTGAAAGCCAATCATCAATTAAGATAGACGGATACTCTATATTTTAATTGATTTTTCTTTTCATCCATATAATATAGATACTTGTATGACAACAATACTTAAAAAAAATAAGGAATAAAATTATGAAACAAAAAATTATTACTACTGCTATTGTTTGCATGATGCTCTTTGCTATGATACCAGCTATCAAGGCACAAGAAACAACAAAGAAAATACGTATAGGCGTGTATGATAACCGTGCGATCGCATTAGCTTATTTTGGGTCTGAATATAATCCTCTTATGCAGAAACAAGTTGAATTCAAGGCAGCCAAAGAAGCAGGAGATTCGGCACGTATCAAAGAATTAGAGCTATGGGGTCCGAAATTTCAAAGACAGCTACAATTTCAGGGGTTTTGTCGAGTGCCGGTAGACGACCTTCTGGCCTTTGTAAAAGATAGGCTTAGCGAAGTAGCAGAGGAAGCCGAGGTTGATGTGATTGGATGGTATCCCGATTTTGTCGGTTCAGGGATTGTTGTCGAAAAAGTTGATATCACCGACAAACTGATAGCTCTATTTAACCCATCTGATAAAGTGCTTTACGATATAGAAATCGCTTTGAAAGTTAAACCGACTGATTTGGGCGATATCAAACAGATTAATTATGATAAAAGATAGTGTATTCCTAAGCTAATGTGAATGTATAGCAAACTATTATTTAACAGGTTGAAATAATGTATATATACAAAAATGCATACGAATAACAATATGATAACAAAACAACCTGTTATTCTTAATGAACCTCTGCTGACCCCAAAAACTGAGGGAATTAAATATGCCGGCTCTAAACTCAAGATATTACCATATATAATTAAAATCTTGAGTGAATTAGACGATGTCAAAAATATTTTAGACGGCTTCAGCGGTTCTACAAGAGTCTCCCAATCATTTGCCCAATTAGGATATAACATAACCTCAAGCGATATTGCTGTCTGGTCAGAAGTATTTGCAACCTGCTATCTAAAATCAAAAAGAAAAGACAGATACTACCAAGAGATATTAGATCATCTTAATAATTTAAAAAGTTATGACGGTTGGTATACTGCTCACTACGGAGCCGAATTGCAAGGAACAAAACAACCGTTTCAAGCAAAAAACACTCGTAAGTTAGATTCTATCAGAGAGGAAATAGAAAAACTTGGATTGCAGTGGGTTGATAAATGTCTGATTCTTACAAGTTTGATATATGCTCTTGATTCGGTCGATAGTACACTGGGGCATTATGTTTCATATTTAGCAAAATGGTCACCTCGTTCTCATAAAGATTTATATCTCAAACTGCCGAAGCGTTTTGTGCATAAAGGCAAACATAAAATTATACGAGGTGATATTTTTGATACTGTTGCAAAAAGTGAATTTGATTTTGTCTATTTTGATCCTCCCTACGGTTCCAACAATGAAAAAATGCCTCCGAGTCGTGTACGGTACGCATCTTATTATCATATCTGGACAACAATTATACAACATGATAAACCTGATGTTTTTGGAAAAGTTAACAGACGGGAAGACAGTAGAGATTTGGTGGCGGCATCTGTTTTTGAGGAATTCAGAAAAGATGCTGACGGCAAATTTATGGCTATGAATGCCTTGCGGAAACTTATCAAAAAGACAAAAGCTCACTATATTTTATTGTCTTACAGTTCAGGGGGAAGAGCAACCAAGCAGGAATTGAGCGATATTATCAGCGAATCCGGAAAATTACTCAAGGTTGTAGAAATTGATTACAAAAAAAACGTCATGGCAAATATGCGTTGGACAAATGACTGGATAAACAGCGACGGCAAATATAAAGAATATCTATTTCTTATGGAAAAATAAAAGTCGATTCTCCTAATAGCAGTTGAAGTTTTATTTGATTTCAGACTCTAATTTCCTAATATTATCCTCATAAAATAGAATACCCTTTAGGGGTTTAATAAAATTATGAGGAGTAAATTATGCCTGAAGTAACATTTCTCGGTCATTCCTGTGTGACCATAAAAGATGGTGACCATTCGGTTATCATCGACCCATTTCTAAGCGTTAACCCGCAAGCAACGGCCGATGTTGCCAATATCGATGCTACCCATATTTTGGTAACACATGGCCACGGTGATCATATCGGCGATGCGATCTTTTTATCCAAACAAAACAAAGCCCCGATAATCGGTACATTTGAACTGACGCATCTTTGTGCAAGCGAAGGATGCGAGATTCATCCGATGCACGTCGGTGGAGCGTTCAATTTTCCCTTTGGGAGAGTCAAGCTGACAATAGCCCATCACGGCGGCGGATACGGGGAAGATGCCTCACGATACACCGGTCCTCCGGTAGGATTCTTAATTACAATCGGAGGGAAGACAATTTATCATCCGGGAGATACCGGTCTGTTTTATGATATGAAACTAATCGGAGAAATGAATAACATAGATTTAGCGTTTCTTCCGATTGGAGACAATTTTACAATGGGAATTGATGATGCCGTCAAAGCTGCGGAGTTTTTACAGGCGAAAAAAGTTGTACCGTTTCACTATGACACCTGGGAAATTATAGAGTGCGATCCAAATAAATTTGCCGAAAAAGTCACCGGCTCTGACGTTGTTATGTTGGACCCCGGTAAGTCATTAACATTATAAATTTTGCGGGTACAAAAACAAATATGACTACAGTCGGCAAAATTTGTAAATGGACATTGTTAATATCATTTGCTCTTTTAATTTTAGTAGGAGTTTCTCTATGGCTCTTTTTCCCGGTTGAAAAGGCAAAACAGATTGCGATAGAAAAAGGGACGGAACTACTAGAGCGGGAAATTGAAATTGAAACAGCCTCGGTTTCATTTTGGGGCGGGATAGGTATTCAACTTGATAATATCGTGATTAAAAATCAAAACGGTTTTTCAAATGAAAATTTCTTGACAGCAAAATCTCTTGATGTGAAACTGCAGTTTTGGCCATTGATTTCAGGCGATGTTGCTATTGACCGACTGATTTTAAAAGAACCGAAAATAAATTTATATAAACAGAAAAGTGGTAATAATAACTTTACTTTCAAACGACTTGAAAAAGATGTTCCTCAAAATATAACGGAAAAAGTAAGTCCGGAGACCAAGGCGGTTGCAGCGATTGTTACATTTGAAAATATTGAAATTCAGAATGGGACTTTGGGGTATATTGATGATAGTACTAAATTAACTATATCAGTAACAGGTCTTGATTTGCAATCAACTCTGACACATCCCTTTGCAAATGAATATATATCTAACGGTGATTTGTCGATTAATTCAATATCAATAAATGATAATAAAAATCTACCTGATATAAATCTTGTCCTAAAATATCAATCGAAGTTTAACACATTAGAAAACCTGCTTACAATATCTCATGCGGATTTTTCCATTAATGGAATACCTACACAGATAACCGGAACTGTTGAAAATGTTTTTACTGAGATGCATACAAAAATAAATATACAATCCGAGCAGACTAATATAAAAAAACTTACATCATTAATTCCTGCTGATAAAAAGGATTTTCTTGAGACTTATGTTTTAGAGGGTAACCTAAGTTTTAATTTTGATATCGAGTATTCTATAAAACAGTTTTTATACTACGGTAATTTAATCCTGCAGGATTTTTCAGCTGCTCATAAAGATTTACCGGGGAAATTGATTTGTAAAGAGGCGTTGGTTGATATAAAAAATGATAATCTCAGGTTTAATATAAAAGAAGGTGAGTTTGACGGGAAGCCGATTAAGGGGCATCTTACTATTGATGACTTTGAGAGCCCTTTTATAAATTCAGCTTTTGCAGGCACGTTAAATTTAAAATATCTGGAACCGTTTCTTCCACCGAACGAAAAGCATACAATATCAGGGGGTGCTGATTTTGATATAAAAACATCCGGGAATATAAATAGTATAAATGATTTAAAATTTAATGGTAAACTGCGTTCAGATAATATTTTTTATAACTCTACATTTATACCGGAACCGATAGATTCATTGATGTTGGATATCTATTTTGATAATGAAATTATTTCGATTAAAAAATTAACAGCTTCTATGCAGTCAGGGTCTTTTTCTTTGGATGGAAGGATTACATCTTTGATGCAGTACTTTCTAGCTGATTCTATTTCAAATAAGAAAATTAATCCGACAATTGATGCTACCCTGTTAGGTGAAATGCAGCTGTCTTTGTTAAATACAATTCTTCCTCCAAAAGGGAAGCCTGATTTAAACGGGAATTTAAGAGTAGACTTGCAATTATCAGGATCGATTAATAACCTATCTCTATTTAAACCGTTCGGAAAAGTCAGAATAACGAATGGTTCATATTCAGATGCTTTGCTTCCCGAAAAAATAGAAAAGTTTGATGCGGAACTAACAATTTTACCTGACACTATTATTGTAGAAAATCTTAAGACCGAGTTTGAAACAAGTGATGCGTTTTTTCAGGGCAAGCTGATAAATCCTTTCCCATATCTTTTGCCACTAAAAAATATTAATAGAAATAGTTCTAAAAAACCATTGTTTGTTTTCAGCTTTAAGTCAAATCGTTTTGATGCGGACAAATTATTTCCCGAAGCTGTTCTCGGTGTAGCAGATGAAAACATGACAGCATCGGTTGATTCAATCTCCACGATTATATTACCTGACATTGACGGCAGAGGAACTTTCGAAATAGACACTTTGATTTATGCGGAACTGGAATTAACATCATTAGTCGGTAAAGTAACTATAGAAGATAAAAAAATAGAATGCTACGATGTAAACGGTAATGTGTATTCAGGTAAAATTGAGGGTAATACAACCATAGACCTTACCGATTTTGATAATCCTCAGTATGTCGGAACTTTTAATGCAATACAAATAGAGGTAAACGATTTTGCTAACCGTTTTTCGAAACTTCATGATATTGTCTATGGCAAAGTCGACATGAACGGTACGTATTCTGCCAATGGTTGGGAGCCGAAACAATTTTTGCAGTCTTTGACTATGAATTCAACTTCAAGTTTACGTCAGGGTAAGATATCCCTGTCAGGAGCATTTTACACAAAAGCAAATGAATTGTTTAAAGCATTTGATTCAACTTTACAAAAAGAACAGACTATACAAAATTTCTTTACTAATATAATTGTAAAGGATGGAACCGTATCATTTGACAAACTTAAGACACAGCTTGGAAGTATTGGTGATTTGGAGATTGACGGTTATTATAATTTTAACAATACTGTTTCTTACGATATAAAAACAATATTTTCAAAGAAGCTTAAAAGTAAGATGGGACTCTTAAGCGTTCCCTCCATGTCTTGGTCTGTGTCAGGTACAGTTGATAACCCTCAACTTAAAATTGATAAACAGTCTGTTCTAAAAAACTCGATAGAAAGTTTATACGATAAATTACGAAAATAAAAATATATTAAAACCGAGTGACAAACAGTTTGTTCTGTTGTATCATTAATTTCTTATGGATTGGTTAAGCGAACAATTTACAATTTTATCTAAAATATTTTTCTATCTAATTCAGGTAGTGCATTGGACTATTCTGATTTCGGTCTGTGCCTATGTTGTCGCTTTATTGTTTGGCCTTATCTTTGGTCTCGGCAGAATATCACAAAACAGATTTATCAAAGCATTATCGGGTGCCTATATAAATGTTTTTCGCGGCATTCCGTTATTGGTGTTGATTTTTTTCTTTTACTTTGGGTTAGGTAAAATTATCAACCTCGACCGTTTTGTTGCGGGTGTATTGGCTATAGGAGTATGTTACGGTGCTTATATGGCCGAAATTCTTCGTTCAGGAATTTTAGCTATAGACTATGGACAACATGAAGCCGCAATGTCGTTAGGAATGACAAAATGGCAAGCGATGCGGCATATTATTCTTCCGCAATCTTTTCGAATTGTAGTACCCCCGGCTGCCAATGAGTTTATCGCCTGTCTCAAAGATTCATCTTTAGTCATGATAATCGGGTTACGGGAAATTACTCAAGCAGGACGTGAGTATGCTAATCAGAATTTTTTGGACTTTCATACATGGTTGGTTGTAGGACTTTTATATTTGATAATGACTATATCACTTTCACGGGTTGTGAAAGTGATAGAAAAGAAATTTGCGATACACGGTTATGGAGTTAAAAAGAATGCTAATTGATATAAAAAATATTTCCTGTCGTTTTGGAAATGTTCAGGCACTCAAAGATGTCTCTCTTACTGTAGACAGCGGTGAAGTTGTAGTAATACTTGGACCTTCCGGTTCAGGTAAGTCGACACTTTTAAGATGTCTCAATGCGTTGGAAGAAATTCAGTCGGGCGAATTGAATATTGACGGGTTTCGAATTGATAAAGAGCATCTCCAAATCCATGAAATTCGTTTAGAGGTCGGGATGGTTTTCCAGCAGTTTAATTTATTTCCACATCTTACGGTCATAGAAAATGTAAACATTGCTCAAAAAATTGTCAGAAAACGTACTGACCAAGAAGCGAGAAAAATTTCTATAGAACTGCTTAATAAAGTAGAGATGGATGACAAATTAGATGTATTTCCCGGGCAGTTATCAGGCGGACAAAAACAAAGAGTTGCTATTTCACGAGCGCTAGCAATGAATCCGAAAATAATGTTATTTGATGAGGTAACCTCCGCCTTGGACCCTGAGATGATAGGAGAGGTGTTGGATGTTATGAAACAGTTAGCATCTGAAGGTATGACAATGCTTGTTGTAACTCATGAAATCGGTTTCGCCAAAGAGGTAGCCGACCGTATTGTCTTTCTTGATGAGGGTAAGATAGTGGAAGATAATAATCCGACTGATTTTTTCAGCTTCCCCAAAACTGAACGTGCAAAAGAATTTTTGGCTAAAGTTCTCTAATATGCGGATTATTTGCTATATACTCGCAACTCTTATCAGCACAAATGTCACGGCGACTGAATTTCAGATAGATAAATTAACACCTGAACTACAAAATAAGATAGCTTCTTTATCAATATCATCTGACAGTACTCTTTCATTATGGCTGACTCTTGATGTGAACAAAGTTGATAAAATCCCGATAGTTCTTTCTGAAAAATCTATACAGAGAAGAAAAAAAGTCGATCTATTCAACAATTTAATTACTAGTTCAGACTCGACCTTTTCACAATCTGTTATAGATTCTCTGATTCAATTAGGTGCCGAGATACGACACGTTTTGTATTGGTTAAACGCTGTTACAGTTGATATCTCTGCTAATGATTTATCTTCTTTATCATCGTTTTCAACTATACTAGAGATAGATTTAATACGAAAGTTTTCATCTCAAAGAAAATTTGATAACGATTCTCTCTTTGAAACAAAAAGTTCTCGAAGTAAATCATCAGCACTTTCTTATGGTCTTTCATATTCTCAAAATAGATTTATCAAAGCAGATAAATTGCATGCCTCAGGTTTGAGCGGAAGAGGTATCCGAATAGCCATGTTTGATTCAGGATGTAATACTAATCATCCTGCTTTTGACTCACTAAATATAATAAATACATATAATTTTATTGATAATATCTCAGATGTAACCCAAGCCGAATGCTCAGGGCTTTTATCGCAATTACGTCACGGTACTTTTACTTTAGGAGTTATAGGAAGCTATGTTCCTGATTCATTAATAGGTGTAGCGTATAATGCCGAGTATTTATTGGCAAAAACAGAAATTACCTGCGGCAATATAGAAATTTTCCAAGAAGAAGATAACTGGATTGCAGCTGCTCAATGGGCAGATCAGCAGGGTGCCGATATTATCAGCTCATCTCTAGGGTATATAACATTTCAGGATTCGGTCGGATATACTTTTGCTGATTTAGACGGTGATATTCCTCGAATAACAACTGCGGCCGATATTGCCGCCTCAAAAAATATACTAGTTATCAATTCGGCAGGAAACGAGCGGGGAAGTGACTGGAACCATATTGTCACTCCTGCCGATGGAGATTCAGTAATTGCTGTAGGAGCAGTAAATTTAGACTCAAGCTTGGCGGGTTTTTCTTCTCCGGGTCCAAGTGCTGACGGAAGAATTAAACCAGATATTGTAGCATTGGGAACGGCAATATCTGCTCCTAATTTTGTGGGTGGATATGTAACCGGTATCGGTGGAACATCATTTTCGGCACCGTTAGTCGCAGGTAGTGCCGCATTGGCAATTGAACATGATTCAACCCTTACTGCCGATGAACTAAGAGACCTGATTAGACAATCAGGCGACAGGTATGAAAATCCTGATAATGACTTCGGTTATGGATTATTTGATGCATTAAAAACAGCTGATATTATTCGGTTTCTGAAACCGTACTCTCTTGTATTAAGCATTGAAGGAGTTAATAGGTTTTTAATTGAAACCGGAGGTCGAACAGGTGTAATTCCTACTTTAACCCTTATCGATACAGTATTCGGAGTATCATTTTCTGACAATAATGACGGTACAGGCTATTTAGATATTAACTCATCTGTTAATTTAAAATCAACCAAACTCATAAGGCTTGCTGCAGATGTCGGGTATTTTGCTGATACAGCAGACTTTGTCTTATTTTCCAAAGAATTGCTGCAAAGTAAGTTAGTTGTCGGTCCAAATCCGTGTTCTGATTTTCTCAATATCTATTTTTATGATGCATTAAATTTTGAGTCACTAACAATTCATGCGATTTCCGGTGAAAAAATATGGGAATTATTCAATAATTACACTGTCGATGCCGACATTAATAGAATAGAAGCAAGATGGAATTGTGACAACCAAACAGGTGCGGTTGTTGCTGACGGTGTGTATGTTATTGTCGTTTCAGCAGGGGGAAAGCAGTTTCATCAAAACGTGTTAAAGATTAAATAAAAGAGGTCGAAAAAAAGATGCCGCAAACAAAACAAGTTATTACTCGTTGTGCGGTATGCAAAATTGACCTAAAAGGAAAATTTGTATTTATCGATGACCTGGTAGAGCAGCTACTTGGGTATTCAAAAGAAAATCTTTTTGGTAAACCCCTCCATGACTTTTTAGATAAAAAATCTGCTGCAGTGTTAGATGATATCCTGAATGTCAGAAACAATTATGAATCATTTTACGACACAACAATACTGCATTTCATTAATAAAAATAATAAATCATTCTGTCTCAAAGTCGTTACCTCTTTAAATTTTATTGCCGGAAATCCGGTGAATTTTCAATTGATAATTGATACTGAAAATATAACTACGCAAACTGTTTCAAGAGATACAATTGATGAAAAAGAGATACTGGATATTATTTCTTCTTTAAGTACTGAGACTTTATCGGACACAAATATTTTAATCAAATTTTTTCATGAACTATCAAATGCTGACAGTACCGCAATGTATTTATCCAATGAAAATCAACTTGAGTTGGTAGCTACATCAGAAGGTTCAAATATTGAAAATATCATAGAAAAAACTTTGACCGAAACATCTCAAATTCATTTTGATTATGCTGAATCCGGAAAGAGATATTCATTTCTCAATGACAAAGATGTCAGTTTAGCAATTGAAAAATATCAAAAAGCTCCGAACGAATTTCTTTTGCCGTTAATTATCTCAGACGGCTTCAGATGTCTGATGCGGATGAATTATCCGTCGACGTATAATATCACCCGACTTGAAAAAATTTATAAGAAACTTCTTTTAGCATCATCAGTAGTTGAAAAAATTCTAACTTTGCAAAACGAATACGGCTCTGCTGAAGATTCAGTCGATATAAAGTTTACAATCGGTTTTTTAGAATCTATTAATATCCCTGCTTTTTTAACAAATCCTGAAGGAGATATAATCGGTTATAATCCATCTATGAGAGAATATTTCTCTGAAAATATTTTAAACGGTAGTTATTTTAATCTTTTTAAATCATTAACAAAACATAACAAAAAAAATCTAATAGATTCAATTTCAGATTATGTCAATTCACCGTTTGACCCATCACAATCCTCCGATAAACAGTTTGAGTTATTTTTAAGCAAAACCAAAGTTAAAAAATTGACTGTGTTAAAAATAGGCGATAAAGAAACAGACCGTTCCGCCTGCTTTGTTCTTGTCTAAAAACAGTAATCTCTAATCCTCGTTAAGTCAGTGAATTCAATGCGGTTAGCCCGCAGTGTGTAGTTCGTGCGTACTCGGCCGATACTATATATAGAATACATATATTTATATGGCTCAGAATTATGAAAATAAAAAAAATAAACATTCTCTTATTTGTTCAAAATAACTTTCATGAATTATTGCTAATAAAAGAGATACAGTTACGATTACCTGAGTATAATATAATTTCTGTACAAACTAAATCAGAGGCAATCAAAGTTATAGCTTCAGAATTAATACAAGCTGTATTAGTTGATATTAATTCTAGCGAACAAGAAGATATTTGTAATGTTCATCACCTTCACTTTGCTAACACTGATATGCCGATAATTGCATTTGTGGACGATACTTCCGATAAATTCTCAAAGGAAATGCTTGAGATTGGAGTAACTGAATTATTACAAAAGAACGAGACTTTTTATGTCGTAGTACCACAGCTTCTAAAAGAAGTTTTATCTCGAGAGGTTAAGTCTAGAGAAGTACAGTCATCAAAAAGGAACAGTAAGCAATCGGAACTTCTAAAGTTGACATCCAGAACTCTTTCACATGAAATTAATAATCCACTTATGACTATTTTGGGTATTACAGAACTTATTCTGGATGATCAGTTGGGAATTGATAAAGATTTGATAAAAAAGATTAAAACAATTCAAAAATCAGCTCTTCGGATTCAAAAAAGTACTCACCGTATGTCTCATATATCAACCCCTGTTTATCATAAAACTCCTGTCGGGGTGATGATTGACCCTCTAAAATCAAGAATTTATACAAAAACAAAGGTTAAATTGAGCGAAACTGAATAATTTGTTGACAATTCGCCGTTTATTTCTATTTTTCAGCCTATTAATTGAGGATAACAATATATGAATTCGATGACCGGATTTGGTAAAGCGGAATTAAAGACAAAATTAGGTAAAATAAGAGTAGAAATTTCTTCTGTAAATAACAGATACCTTGAAATATCTCCCAGAACACCAAGATCATTTTTTGGGTTTGACCCTAAAATTAAAGATGTTATTTCCCAAATGATCAGCAGAGGGAAAATAAATCTATATATTTCATTTGAAGAAAAAATTGATGATTCATCAAAAAATTATATAAATAAAGATTTGTCAAAAGTACTTTTTAATCAGTTGACTAAATTGAAAAAAGAATTGAAGATTACATCCGAGATTACAATACATGACCTTCTTTTAATTCCTGAAATCACCAAACCGGAAACTGCTACTTTTGATGAAAAAGCAATCTGGGCAGCATTAGAAAAGACTCTTCGGAAAGCATTGGCAGAATTAATAGTGATGCGTAAAAAAGAGGGACAAGAGTTAAAGAATGACATGAAAAAGAGACTCAAGATACTTTCTACAAACATCAAAGAAATAGAGAAACTCTCGGCACAGTGTGTAAACAGTCGACGTGAAAAAGTAACTCAGAAACTGCAAGATATATTAAAAGACTCACATGATAACTCAGTTCGCATTGAAGAAGAGATTGCAATTTTAGCCGAAAGAACTGATATTGCCGAAGAGTGCATCCGTACATATTCGCACTTGAAACAATATAAGTCGGCATTGGAAGATAAAAATCCGGTTGGAAAAAAAATGAATTTTATCTTACAAGAACTAAACCGTGAAGTAAATACGATAGCATCTAAATGTTCTGATATTTCTATCTCATCTACAGTTATTCAAATGAAAGAAGAGATCGAAAAATTACGTGAACAAGTACAGAATATTGAATAATAGATGAGTGCTCATAAAGGAAAAATAGTTATCATATCATCACCATCCGGCGGCGGGAAAACTTCAATTTGTCGAAAACTGCTATCACCGACTAGAAGAAAAGCAGGATGGCAATTTTCGCTTTCTGATACTACTCGTCAAATACGAACCGGTGAAAAAGATGGTAGGGAATACAATTTTAAAACAGAAAAAGAATTTGAACAAAAAATTGCTGCGAACTATTATGCCGAGTATTTTAAAGTACATTTATATAGCTATGGAACCCCACGTAAACCTTTGGAGAAAGTGCTGCAAAAAGGCGGAGTGATGCTTTTGGATGTTGATGTACAAGGTGCCAAAAAATTGAAAAAAGAATATCCCGAAGCGATTACTATTTTTATTCTTCCTCCCTCGGTAAAAGAACTTCGGAAAAGATTGATTCAGCGAGGTACCGAAACAAAAAAACAACTTGCAGTGAGATTTAAAAATGCAAGAGATGAAATGAAATTATTCAACAAATTTGACTATGCCGTCGTCAATAATGAGCTAAAGACAGCAGTGTCGGAAGTTCTGGCAATTATACAGTGTCATCATTGTCGGACCGATAAAATGAGTGCGGAACAAATTAAGAAAATAGGCGTTTAAATATAATAAATCACTGGAGGCAGTATGCATTCTCTACCAATTGAAGAATTTGAAAAATTTGGACTAAATCGTTATGAGGCTATAATTGTAGCATCACAACACGCAAGACATTTAAATAACTTGAGACTCAAAACTCTTGAGCAAATGGAAGAAAACCCGGACTTAGAAATTGAATCACGTAAGATGACCATGTGTGCACTTCGGGATTTATTAGCAGGAAATGTGAAGTTTACCAGACCTGATTCGGTATAACACGACAAGTAGATTTATCTGCGAAAGATTATAAGGAAAAAAATGGCAAAAAATCTTCTTATTGTTGAGTCCCCTGCAAAGACAAAAACTCTTGCCCGCTTTTTAGGTAAAGATTTTGATATTAAAGCGACCATTGGACATTTAATGGATTTGCCAAAATCCAAACTTGGGGTTGACCCTGAAAATAATTTTGAAATAGATTATACAGCGATTAAAGGCAAAGAAAAAATCCTCAACGAACTAAAAAAAGCATGTAAAAAAGCTGACAAAGTGTTTCTGGCACCCGATCCGGATCGTGAAGGTGAAGCTATCGCCTGGCATGTTGCCACAGCAATCCAAGGTACTAAGGCTGAAATTGTTCGAGTTACATTTAATGAAATTACAAAATCAGCTGTAACAGAAGCTATCAACAATCCTCGTACAATCAATATGAATCTTGTGAATGCTCAACAGGCACGACGAGTACTTGACCGTATAGTAGGATACAAAGTATCTCCATTTTTATGGAAAACTGTAGCCCGTAATCTTTCAGCAGGTAGAGTGCAGTCTGTGGCTCTCCGTTTAATATGTGAAAGAGAAGTTGCGGTATTAGCATTTAAGCCTCAGGAATATTGGCAGATTGCCGCTAATCTTGAAACTGAAAAAAATGAAAAGTTTGTAGCAAGATTAGTACGGATTAAAGATAAAACTTTATCAAGTCCTAATGAAAAAGGTGCTAAAAAAACTTTTATTAAATCAGAAGCTGAAGTTAAAAAACATCTTACTGCTATAAAAAAAGAAAACTTTGTTGTTTCTGAAATCAAAGAAACTTCAAAAACTAAAAAATCAAACGCTCCTTTTATTACATCGACACTTCAACAGGAAGCTGCTAAGAAATTCGGCTTTACTGCCAAAGTTACTATGTCGATTGCTCAGCAATTATATGAAGGAATTGAATTGGGTAATGAAGGACAAGTTGGTTTGATTACTTATATGCGTACTGATTCAACACGTATTTCTGTTGAAGCGATGACAAATGTACGGGATTATATTAAAAAAGAATTTGGCGATGACTATCTACCTAATAAACCGATACCGTACGGTAAGAAAAAAGCTGCTCAGGATGCTCATGAAGCTATTCGTCCTACCTATATGGATCATTCACCTGAAGCCTTAAAAAAGAAACTTACACCTCGTCAGTTAAAACTCTATTCATTGATATGGAACCGCTTTGTTGCATCTCAAATGAATCCGGCAAAATATAAACTTACTTCAGTTGATATAGATGCAGGAGATTACCTCTTTAGAGTCTCCTCGCAAAAGATTACTTTTGACGGTTTTCTAAAAGTGTATCATATCGAGAAAGAAGAAGATGATACCGGAAACGGTGATAACGTTGTCAAACTTCCTAATCTTTCAAAAGACCAAGCTATTGAACTTAAGAAATTAGAAAAGACACAATCATTTACAAAACCACCTGCACGGTTCTCTGAGGCAATGCTTGTGAAAGAACTGGAAGCAGAAGGCATAGGACGACCATCAACGTACGCATCAATTATTTCTACTTTAAAAGACCGCAAATATGTTGAAATAAACGAACGGCGATTACATCCGACGGAACTCGGTACAACAGTCAGTAAAATTTTGGTAGAAAATTTCCCGAATATTATTAATGTGAAATTTACTGCCGAGATGGAAAAAGATCTTGATTTGATTGAAGACGGTACCGATGATTGGAAAAAAGTTCTTTCTGATTTCTATACTCCTTTTATAAAAACTATTGATGGTTTAAAAGGTAAAGAAAAAGCGATCAAAGAATCGATGGAAGAAAAGACCGACCAAAAATGTGAAAAATGCGGTTCCCATATGATTATTAAATGGGGTCGTAACGGTCGTTTCTTGGCTTGCTCCTCATATCCTGAATGTAAATCAACAAAACCGTTACCTGAAGAAGAAGCCCGTTCGAAAACAGACCAAAAATGTGAAAAATGCGGATCCGATATGGTTATTAAGACCGGTCGGTTTGGCAGATTTTTGGCTTGCTCGGGTTATCCTGATTGTAAAAATACAAAACCGGTTACTCTCGGTATTAAATGCACAAAAGAAGGATGCACCGGCGATCTTGTTGAAAAACAGACCAAAGGACGCAGGCTATTTTACGGTTGTTCAAAATACCCTAAATGCGATTTTGCCAGTTGGGATATGCCAGTCAAAGAAGCTTGTCCGGCTTGCAAAAACCCGTTTATGGTTCTTAAAGTTACCAAAGCAAAAGGTGAATTCCACCGCTGTCCGGAGTGCAAGCACGAAGTTACTCCGCCTCAGACCGAAGAATCAGCTTCTGCCTAGACTTATATATGATGAAGAAAACCGGGTTACACGCCCGGTTTTTTTATTCCTAATTTTATTGATTAACTTCTTTTTATTAAATATCTTATATTTATGATAGCAAAACTATTTGAAAAATTTATCACAGATATTAGCGAACAGAAATCATACTCCGTAAATACAATTACAGCTTATGCAAGAGATTTAAAACCATGGATACAGTTTTTGGAAATAAAGCATAAGGAATTTTCAGGTAATAAGAAAAATGATCCGTTATATCTAAGACTATATTTACAGGGACGGGTCGAGGCAAATATCTCTAACCGTTCACTCGCACGTTTTTTGTCTGTATTGTCAACCTTTCAGCAGTTTTTGTCAAGAAACGATGCTAATCTCT
The DNA here is from genome assembly GCA_024276275.1 of Candidatus Zixiibacteriota bacterium. Lineage (GTDB taxonomy): Bacteria > Zixibacteria > MSB-5A5 > GN15 > FEB-12 > QQUK01. The sequence goes on along the minus strand of JAJRXM010000006.1, from coordinate 51,445 downwards.
ATTACTTGTTCAAGCTCCCTAAAATGAAATTCAGTTCTAAAATCCCCGATTTTATTCCGATGGGTGAAATTGAGAAGCTTTTTGCAACAGATAAAAAAATAACTCAGTCAGAAAAGTATTTTTTCCATCGTGACTATATTATGATTGCTCTTTTATATGCTACCGGTATGAGAAGAGAAGAGCTTGCCAATATTAAACTTTCTGATATTGACAAGTCGGTTCAGACCATTACAGTACTTGGAAAAGGGAACAAAGTTCGGATAGTTCCCACCGGAGAAAATACATTTGAGGAGTTATCGAGTTATCTATCTGTTAGAGAAGATTTTCTTCTGAAAAAAAATATGAAATCTCCGTATTTGCTCTTGAATAAATTCGGTAAACCTTTATCTGTTCGTTCCGTAAATAGGATAGTGAAAAAGTTTGCCCAAAAAGAAGGAATGGATTTTACTCCGCATACTCTCAGACATTCATTTGCGACGCATCTGTTAGAAAACGGTGCCGACTTACTTTTGATAAAAGAAATACTAGGACACGCCTCGCTTTCGACAACGCAAAAATATACTCATGTTACGGCAGAGGCCATGAAAAAAGTTTATAACCGGGCACATCCCCGTTCGGGTGCGAAAAAATAAAGAGGATTAGATGAAAACTACCAAAGCAACGACTATTGTCGGTTTGATACATAAAGGAAAAGCAGCTTTTGCCGGTGACGGTCAGGTTACCTACGGCGAGACAGTTTTGAAGTCAACAGCGAAGAAAATTCGTACTATGTATGACGGAAAAATTCTGACCGGTTTTGCCGGAACTGCTGCTGATGCGTTAGCATTATATGAACTGCTTGAAAAGAAAATAGAAGAGTACGAAGGTAACCTGCCGAAAGCCTGTGTCGAACTTGCAAAAGAATGGCGTACGGACAGGTCACTGCAGAAACTTGAGGCTGTTATCGGAGTTACTGACGGTAAACATATTTTGCTAGTTAGTGGAACCGGTGATGTTATCGAACCGGATGACGGTATTATCGGAATCGGTTCAGGAGGTGAGTTTGCTCTTGCTGCTGCCAGAGCATTGATTATTGCCAATCCAAAAATGACAGCTGAAAAAATTGCGAAAACAGCACTTGAAGTTGCTGCAGATATTTGTATTTACACTAACAAAAACATAACGGTGGAAAGTCTTAAATGAATAAGAATTATTTGATGCCTAAAGAGATAGTAGCTCATTTAGATAAATATATTATAGGTCAGGAAGATGCTAAAAAATCGGTAGCGATAGCTTTGAGAAACAGATGGAGACGTCAAAACGCTCCTGAGAATATCCGTCAGGAAATCATGCCGAACAATATAATCATGATGGGACCGACCGGTGTCGGTAAAACAGAAATTGCCCGAAGACTTGCCGATTTAGCCGCGGCACCTTTTATAAAAGTGGAAGCATCAAAGTTTACCGAGGTCGGTTATGTCGGTCGGGATGTTGAGGCGATGGTACGTGACTTGACTGACATCTCGGTTAACATGGTAAAAAAAGAGATGTCCGAAAGATATGAAAAAAAAGCAAAACAGAATACTCATGAACGATTACTTGATTTACTTCTTATGCCTACTCCGATAAAACAACCGAAAAAGGGAGAGAAGGATTTAAGTGATATACCGGAATCATTTGCTCGTACCCGTGAGAAATTCAGAAAAAGACTTGAAGATGGGAAACTGGAAGATAGAGAAGTTGAACTGAATACAACACAAAGCCAGATGCCGGTTGTCGAAATTTTGTCTCCTATGGGTATGGAAGAACTCGGTGCTAATTTCCAGGAAATGTTCTCGGAACTTATGCCTAAAAAAACAAAATTGAGAAAAGTATCTATCAAAGAAGCACGTAAAATTTTGTTTAATGAAGAAATGAACAAACTAATTGATATGGATGATGTTATTTCTGAAGCGATGTTTCGCATGCAGGAATCGGGCATTGTCTTTATTGATGAAATAGATAAGATTGTAGGGGATGTCTCTAAAACAGGTCCTGACGTAAGTCGTGAGGGTGTTCAGCGTGATATTTTACCTATAGTAGAGGGTTGTTCTGTATCTACAAAATATGGCATGGTTCGTACCGATCATATCCTGTTTATTGCAGCCGGTGCTTTTCATACATCGTCTCCGTCTGATTTAATTCCTGAGCTTCAGGGAAGGTTCCCTATCAGAGTTGAGCTGGATTCTCTTGACGGCAAAGACTTAGAAAGAATTCTCGTAGAACCTGAAGCATCGCTTGTGAAACAATATCAGGCTCTTTTAGCTACAGAAAAAGTAACTTTGGAATTTGCTGATGATGCTATAAAAAAAATAGCCTTTTATGCGGAACAAGTGAATAAAAATACTGAAAATATCGGGGCTAGACGTCTGCACACAATTATGACGACATTGTTGGAAGATTTATTGTTTACTCCGCCTGTCAGAAAGAAAAAAGCAGTTATCACTGCAAAAACTGTTGAAAAACAACTGGCTGATATTATAGAGGATGAGGATTTAAGCAGATATATTTTGTAAGGCTTATACGGAATAAATATGAATATCACCGATGAAGCAGCTACATGCGATATAAAGTTTTTTTGTGGCTGAATCATAATCAGTTGAATGGACTTCAACTTTATTACCAAAACCATTTGTACGTTTATTTAAAGCTTCTGTATCACCGATGAAACTTGAGCAGTTGACAAAAATAGCTAAATCTTTTGGTAGATATATTTTTATATCACCGATGAAACTTGATATTATCAAACGATTAAGCCCGTCAGTAAATACTGCTTCCCGCATTTGTAGTTCAATGTCTCCAATAGCTGAAGATACTTCAATATTCTCAACATTAACAGCTTTGAAGTTGACAAACAAATCACCGAATGCTTTTTCGTATTTTAATTTACCGTTTTTCTGAGAAGCTCCGGTATGCGTTTTATCGGAATTCTTATCATTTTTAAAACCGTCATTAAAACCACTATCAAAGTTACTTAATTTTTCATCTAAATTGTCTATAGACCGTTCAAACTGATTTATTTTTTGATCTAACGAAGAATTCGTTTCGTTAAATTTCTTATGTACTTTTGTTTGAAATTCGTCAACTTTAGTTTGAAAATCATTTACTTTTTGATGAAATTTATCAGTCGGAGATTTTAAGTCTTTGTTACGACGACGTATCATGTGTGCTATACCGAGTCCGATTAATGCGAGCGGGATTATCTGGCCGGAAAAATCAAATCCAAAAGTATCTTCTAGTAGTAATAGTCCTACAAAAATAAGTACTATTCCAACTATGACTTTTCCTGAATTATTCTTTTTCAACTTAATCTCCATATTAAACTTATACGCAGAGAGCTCTGTTTTGTTACGCAATCAATCCTAAAGTAATGAATCCTAAGAATTTAAACAAGAAAAAACCCGTCGGTGACGGGCTTTTTCAAAAGTATTGTTTTAAGCAAAGATACTATTTTGCGTACCGTTTTTTAAACTCTTCACGAGCTTTTTTGCGGGCAGCTTTATCTTCGGCAGAAACATCACCGGTGAACCATTTATGTTCATCCATTTCAAAAGTCTTTTTAATTAATGCTTCGACTTCAGCAACAGCAGTCGGGTTTATACCTTCAGCTTTAGCATGTTCTAAAATCTCATTAACCTGTGGAATAAATTCCATATAGAATCTTTCGGCAATTTCATAAAATCCGTGCCATTGAGTGTAGTCCGGAGCAAACATAGCGGCTCCCATTCTGGCACGACGACCTTCATGATGCCAGAGATAGAAATAAGTCCATTCTAATTCATCATCAAAGTTTGTATCGTTGGTAATTAATCCGCTTCCGCGTACTTTTTTGTAAATAGCAGTTGCAGGCTTACCGAATTTGTTATTGTATAAATCAATTGCACCGTCAAACTGGACATAAAAATTATCGACATAATTTGATGTATGGCAAGCAGAACAAACATTTTTCATATCATCTCGACGGTCTTCCCATGACTTTACAACTTTGCCTTTTGCTTTAGCGGCAGCATCAATTTTTTGGGATACAGGAGGACGAAGAGTCCAACTGATACGGGAGCCGACATCGTGAGTAAGAGGAAGGTCTCTTGTAGCAGACATATGACAGGTCGCACAAGTCGGGGCGGCCGAATAATCAACACCGACTACCCATGAAGAGCTATTTAAATTCATCCGGTCAATGTTTGCGTAATATGCTATACCATGTTTTGATTCTTCGTAGATTTCTTTTTGTGGATGATCAGGGCCTAAATGACATTTTCCACAGTTTTCAGGTTGCCGTGCCAAGGCAGCTTCAAATGAATGACGGGAGTGACAGGCAGAGCATGCACCCTTTGACCCATCCGGATTAATACGACCGATTCCTGTATTTGGCCATGTTTCGGGAGTGAGTGTGCCGTCATCATTTACTTCAACAATTGAACCGTGACATTGTTTACATCCGTTTACAGCTGCCATAGGACCCTCTACAACTTCACCTAATACATTATCAAGTGAGCCGAGAATATTTCCGGCATCAGCGTGATGCGAGTCTTGAAATTCTTGATATTCAGTTTGATGACATTTTGAACAATCTTTTGGAGAAACAATAGTAGCAATGTTAAACCCGTTATGTTCGAACGCATCGACATCTTTTGGGTCAGCCGCATGACATTCGTAACAACCTACGTTTGCACCATAATGACGACTGTAACGCCATTCTTTAACCATGGCAGGTATTTCAGTCTCATGACATTCCAAACATGCTTTTGACTCTTCAGTCAATGTTGATGGAATAGAGCGATATTCCTGCTTTGCGATTACCATTGCTGCCAGTAGAAGTACGGCCACAACGATGAAAAAGATTTTAAACCCTTTCATACCTTATTTCTCCTCTAAAAAGTTGGTGAAAAAAATCACTAAGTTTTATAGTAATAAGTATCGTTATTTCAATAGTTAATAACTTTGACATTAGTCAAAGATGTTTGATTTATCACAGAAATGTCAATAAAAAAACCCGCATGAAGCGGGCTTTTTTATTATTCTGTAATGATAATTAGAAATTCATTGTTGCCTGACTATAAACCCAGGTGCCGGATTGTGATGAAAATTGTTTTGCCCCCGGAGTAATATCAAAAATAGGCATTTCTTTATATAGAGAAAAATTATCTTTAGCAGTAAATACAGAAACACCCCATTGTAAAGCAATACCTTTAACTCTTTTTGTTTTTACTGTAAAATCTACTTCTGAACCAATATCCTTTGTTGTTATATTGGTCGGAGTAGCTGTAGAATAATCTATAAACGAATATTCTTGAGCTGCTGAGAAGATGTGAACATCAGCACCAAGTGTCCAGCCGTTTGTAATATCAATTTTACCTCTAAATATCATATCAACTAAGCCGTTCGGGCTTACATTTGAACCGGCACCGGTGAAGTAATCCATATAACCGTTAAACTTATGACCTGTCCAATATAAGTTATTAAATCTTTTAAATTTGGTAGGATCGGAACCGTCGTTACCTGAGGCATAATCGATTGCGATTGCCAAGCGAGCATTTCTTTCACCTTCAAAAGAATAACCGATTTCACCGGCAAACAGCATTGCGGAGATGTCTAACTCTGTTGAATCGCTATTTGCTATTGTACCGGTTTGAGCAGCTACATTAAATTCAACATCTACCTGTTCCATTCTTCTTTTATAATAAGCAGCTAATGTAGTTCTTTTCAAAGGCTGTACTGTAGCAAATGATGTATCTTTATTGTCTTCAGTAAAAGCAAGAAGATCAAGACCTATATCTTTGATACTGGCCGCTAAAACATATGCGTCAAAATCACCGTCATATCCGGCTTTTGATTTCTCAGCTATTTTTAATACTCCTAAAGTAATAGAGAATTTTTTAGCGTCATACCAAGCTAGTTCACCTTCCCATGAACGACCGACATTACTCCAGCCGACAGCACCTAATAATCTTTGGTTACCCCAGTTAAATTCAAACCGACCGGCTAAAACCCCGATTGACCAGTTTTCTTTTGTCCAAAGATTGTATTTAATGAATGCTTGATGAACTCCTACGTTAGTGTCATTATTTAGTGATCCGGATTGCCCGGCAACACCATACATGCGAGAATCTTGTAACTGAACAAATGCAGAAGCGTTTTCAGCTACTTCAGCATTAATATTGATACGTGTACGTAAATAACCGATTGTTCCGATATGTTCGTTGGCGGCATCAAAAGATTTTTGTGTACCTTCACCTCTTGAACGAAGTTGTCCGGTGACTGTAATTTTTGTTTCAGCATAAGCGGTAAAAGCAAAAGCAAATACAAGTAAAGCAGAGACGGTTAAAATTAACAGTTTTTTCAAGTTTTACCTCCTGGTTAAACTTTCTTTAAAGGTTTATTAGTTTTATTTTCATTTGTATACTTTATTTTCATCTCCTGCTAATAAATTCTGTTTTATATCTAATGATTTGACTTTTGTTAAGCAATATAAAAAAAAGGGTTAAACTTGCGTCATTTTTGTATTGAATAGAAGTATATTCCTACTTGACAATAAGGTAAAAAGAGATTTATTTCACACGAATTTTAAATAAAAAAGAAACCAATTTTAATAAAGGAGTTCACATGCCTCGTTCTCTCTGTCAAATAACAGATTTTACCGCAAAAGAAATTCAAGAAATTTTCGACCTTTGTAAAAAAATGAAATCCGGTGAAATTGCACCGAAACCACTTGCCGATAAGTCTGTTGCCTGCATTTTTGCCAAAGAATCGCTCAGAACCCGTATCTCTTTTGAAGTCGGAATTTCGGAACTGGGCGGTACGCCGATTTATGTCACCGGAGGAGAGATAAAGTTAGGGCAAAGAGAAACTGTTTCCGATGCTGCTCAAGTGCTTTCCAGGTATGTCGGTCTTATAATGATTCGTACTTTTGAACAATCTGATGTTGAAGAGTTAGCCAAATATGCCTCTGTCCCTATTGTAAACGGCTTAACAGATTTAGTACATCCTTGTCAGATTTTAGGTGATTATTTTACTATGACAGAGCATTTAGAGAAAAAAGAGAGATATAAAGTTGCTTATGTCGGTGACGGAAACAATATTACCACTTCCTGGCTCAATTTAGCCTCTTTAATTCCTATTGATTTTAGAATCGGAACAGCCGAAGATTGCCATCCTGATGCTGAAATCATGGAAAAAGCTAAGTCTAATCCTAACAGTAAAATTCTTGTAACTTCCGACCCTAAAGAAGCATGTGCAGATGCCGATGTAATTTATACAGATGTTTGGGCCTCTATGGGGCAGAAACATTTAAAAGAAGAAAAAGAAAGTAAATTACAAAAATATCAACTCAATAGCTCGCTGTTGGAGGTTGCCAACTCAAAAGCAATTGTGATGCACTGTTTACCGGCTGAAAGAGGAAAAGAAATTACTGAAGAGGTAATGGATGGACCGCAATCAGTAGTTTTCGATGAAGCGGAAAACAGGCTGCATATTCAGAAAGCCATCATGGCATATCTGTTACAATAAAACTTTTGAATAAACCTAAAACGGTAGCAACAGAAAAGGAAAGGAGACGCATAATGCGCTCTGCAAAATTTTTTACAGTTTTAGGTTTAGTACTTCTTTTAAGTTTGAGTTTACTCGTTGTCGGTTGTGGTTCTGATAAAGGTACTACAAGTCTTGCCGGTTCTTTAACTGACCCGGAATTTGTAGCTGTACAAGGTCAAATTGAATCACTTGTCGATTCTACTTTAGGTTTTGTTTTAACCGGTATGAATTCATTAAGTTCAATTTCATCAGGTGGTAACGTAGACCCTATTCTATACGGTCCGGTTTTTTCAGACAGCGATCAAGTTACTATTTCGTATGTAAACGGCTGGCATATTGTAAGCCTTACCAAAAGTACTGCTGATTATGCATTAAATATTTATGACTCAGTACAATTTTATAGCAATGATGCTCTATCGCAAACAGGAGTCGGTTCTGACTCTATGTGGTATAGACATAATTGGACATATGACGTTGCTGACAAAGCCGTTTCATATACTACTTTTGACGGTTCAGCAGGATTTGATTATAGAGGGTTAAATGCAAATCAAGCAACTATTGACGGAACTAATGATTTAACAGTAAATGATAAATTCATCTCAGTAGATTCAACAGTAACAAGACAATTTATTTTCAGTACAGAAGTAACAAACCTGACAATAAATAGTACACCTACCGGTTGGGATCAAGCTTGTCCGAACGGTGGTACAATTACATCAACGGTAAGTATGAGTTATACCAAAGATGAGGCTGCTGCTGTAGTATCAAACTGGACAGTAACAATGACATTTACTGACGGTGCCGCTGCTATTTCCGTCAGAAGTGGTGATGTTGTATGGCAATACAATTCAGATGTTTGTATCGCTATCAATTAAAAAATAAAATATTATATATTATAAAGTCCGACTATTTTTATAATAGGCGGACTTTTTTTTGCCTAATTGTTGACTCTTTAGAGTCTCTTCTGTTACTTTATATCATGAAAGAAATATTGAGATATAAAAATTGTTTTGTTTGCGGTGAAAAAAATATTGGAGGATTAAAGGCAAAATTTTTCTTTGATGGAGAAAATGCCTTCACCGATGTTGTCGCTACAGATAATTTTGAAGGATATAATAACATATATCACGGGGGAGTGATTGCATCTTTATTAGATGAGGTCATGATAAAAGTATTATTAGCACAAGAAATTATTGCAGTTACTGCTGAGATGACAATTAAATATAAACGTCCTGTACAAATAGGTACAAAATTAAGATTTACCGGGTCTCTGATTAATCAAAAAGGGAAACTGTATTATACCGAAGGTGAACTCAGAGATGATGACAATGTTTTATATGCTTCCGCTACAGGAAAATATATCAAGGCAAATGATACTTTTAAAGCACAATTGATGAAATCAATAGACTAATATTGACAGTCTGTTTCATGGTTGTAAATGTGTAGTAGATTCGTAGTCTATAACTTGTTGAAATAAGAGTGCTTAAGTAACGACATTATATTGGCATATAGATTGCTTTATATATCTCTATGACCAAACAAAACAAAATTACAAAGTGTTTTATTGCTTCTTTTACATATCCAAAACAAGATTTAGTTTTGCAAAAACATGGGGTAGCTAATGGATTGATATCTTTTGCTATTCCAAACCTGGGAGTTATCTTTCGCTGTATCGGTGAGGGGAATGCTCTTACGATGGAGTTTTCTACTTTCTTCTCATTGCTTGAATTTTTGCAAACGAAATTAGTAGATGAACAAATTAAAACTGTTCAAGTCTTATCTTCAAATCCTCACTTTGTTGTCTCGTTTACATCTTATTCAGATTCTTTAAGAAAAGGTACTGCCTATAGACAACTGCTTGATTCCTATATGAAAAATATGTCAATACAGGTTGGCTATATTAAACCGAAAAGTAATCAAGCTCTCTATTCTACAATTGACTGTCCTTCTATTCCTAAAGATAAAACGGTTGACTTAAACCTCAGTCGGGATGAGCTATTAAAAGCTGAATTTAAGTCCCTTCAAAAAGGGATAAAGTTGTAGGTTTTAAATTCCACTCCTTGCTTTTCCACATATTCTTATTACATTATAGTTTGTACAACAAATTACTTCGAATTTTCGTCTATTCGAAAAGAATATGATTGGAGTCAACATGTCACTTTTAATAAAAATAAAATATATAGGTTTTGCTGTTTTATTCATAGTATCAACTGTTTCAGCAGATGATTTAGCATATCTTACAATCAAAAATAATTTCCAGGTGCAGGTAGTAAACCAAATTGTGCCTAACGCCCATTCAAGGTCTGAAAATAAATTTTTAGTATCCTTAAATACATCACAGCAACAGACCTTACAAAGAGCAGGTATTGAGTTTGAAGTTTTCTTAGAAGATGTTAATATATCGGATTACTCTCTTGTCTTTCCTCCCGATAAACCGACGGAATCTTTTCTGCGATTAGAAAAACTTGGGAACTTTATCCCTCTCGTAAATGATTTAAATCTTACAGACTTAACTCAAACGACATCAAAAGCCACCGCAGAACAATCCGGTTATGTTTTTAGAAAGCTCGATGAAACACAAATAAGGTTTTCATATATTCCTCCAACAGTTTCTACCTATCTTCAACTCTTAGATTTTCCTACTGATTCTCTCGCTGATAAAGTCTCATTAGATTCTATTATAGCAATTAATACTCGTTTGGAAGGGTTTCAAACTCGGTATATTTGGAGCGATTCAATAATTGCTGTCAGAGATTGGATTGTACAAAAATTGACAGACTGGGGTTATACCGATATTACGACACCTTCGTTTAGTTGGGGAGACGGCACTCATTATAATGTCATGGCAGTCAAACTTGGCTATGCTGAACCTGATAAAGTAATAGTAATCGGTGGGCATTACGATTCTATAGTATACGGACAACCTCAAAGTCCTTTAGTTTTTGCCCCCGGTTCTGATGATAACGGTTCAGGTACTACTGTTACTTTAGAGCTGGCAAGAATTCTGGCGGGAGTCCCGCTTCGAAAAACAATTATCTTTATGCCTTTTTCTGCTGAAGAAGTAGGTTTAGTCGGTTCAAATGCAGCAGCATCGGCATTTGTTGCCGATTCGACAAAAATAGAGGTTATGTATAATTTTGATATGGTCGGTTTTACAGATGATTCCTATTGGGATGTAAACCTAATGAGTGGTTCTATTGACGGGTATGTACAAGCCTCAAAAGATGCCGCCGCTCGTGTAACTAGCCTAATTCCGGTTGATGCCGCCCTAAGAGGTTCTTCGGATCATTGGTCATTTTATCAGCAAGGATTTAATATTTGTTATACTGCGGAGAGTGATTTTAATACTTTAGGTTGGCATACTAATTTAGATTTAACATCCCGAATGGATTTCCCATATATTACCGATATTGTAAGAATGTCTGCTGCTGCTATCGGAGTAGTTGCAAATTCAGCTTTTCCGACTGCTATCGAATCTGTCGTTGATGTAGGTGACGGACAATCACTTGAAATTATTTGGTCTGATTGTAACTCTGCGTATGATTATGTTATTTACTATGGTACTGCTGTTGATGCCCTAACAGATTCTGTTGTTGTTCCATCAGGTAATTGTTCTTATAAAGTTAATGGACTTATTGAAGGGCAAAGATATTATTTCTCGGTTACCGGTTCTATACCTGATGGGTATCCTGCTGTTTACTCTGTTGTATCAAACGGCACTCCTTACATTGTTCCACGTACTCCTCGAAATATGAATGCTAATCCTGAATTAAATGCAATATTAGTCACATGGCAAAAAAACAATGAGGGGGACTTAGCTGGCTACCGTGTATACAGAAACGACGGTTCTTTTTTGGAGCTATATGCTGATAATATTGCTGATACATTTTTTGTAGATACGAATACCTTCAGTCAAAAAAAGTATGAATATCTTGTGACAGCGGTTGATAATGATTTGTATGAATCTAATTTCTCAAATAAAAGTTCATCATACCCGGCTACTTTTGATGGAGGTATTTTAGTTGTTGATGAAATTGCTGCGGGTGGGGCTTTTCCACAACAAGATGAACAGGTAGCATATTTTGATTCTATCTTCGGAGGACAACCGTATAGTCTTATCGAGATGAATGGAATTTCGGACCAATTACAAGAAAGTAATTTAGGAAGATATTCCTCTATGTTCTATTTTGATGATGATTTTAGTATCAAGTATATACCTATCAATGAAACTCCATTAACTTGGTACACTTCATATAATAACAATATGTTTTTGTCAGGATTTAGAACTCTGAGTTTTTGGATGAACTCTAATATACCTCAAAATCATTTTTTGAATCAAGAGTTCGGACTTCTTTCTTATGAAGAATATGATCCGTTTGACTTTGCAGGAGCAGTTGGCGAGAACGGGTTCCCGTCTGTTCAAGTAGACTCTGCAAATCCATTAGGTAATTTGCCTTACATTCTGAAGTTGCAACCAAAAAGCGGAGCGACAGTAATCTATCGATATGACTCGGCAACCGATGACCCAAGTGTTGAGGGAGAACCGTGCGGTATTATGTATGAAACAGCAAATGGAAAAAGAGTCTTATTAGCTTTCCCACTCTATTTTTTAACTGCTGAATCAGCAGCGAATATTATAAATCATGTGACTTCTCTTTTCGGTGAAACTGTAACTCTGTTACCGGGAGATTTGGATAATTCTGGAGTATTAAATATTGCCGACCTTGTAGCTCTTGTCGATTATTTCTTTATTACAAATATCTCACCACTGGATATTAATACTGCTGATGTAGACGGGTCGTGCGAAATCAATATCTCAGACTTAGTATATTATGTCAGCTATCTCTTCGGTGCACCTGCCGGTCCAAATCCTGTGGCAGGTTGTGTACGTTAAAGAAATATATTGCACATTTTATACTTCTAAATAGAAATGTACTTCACAATTACTAAAGTATCGTAGATGTTACATAAGCTCAAGACATCTCTATCTTGATGTTGTTCAGTTAGATAACAAACGCATTTTATTACGGCACGGTGCTTGCTTTTACATTTTCTATCATGAACAAACAATTAATACAAACAATGAAAATTCTACCGATTGACCTTATTTGTCCTTTCGAGTGGAATGCATTTCCGACTGATACTGTTGAGTTTGAAGATATTCAACATATAAGACACCCTTTTTTGGTAACACCTTTAGCTGACGGTACCTATTTGCTTTTAGAAGAATCGGCCGAATTTTATACCCTCCTACAGGCAGGTATCAGACTGCTTCCGGTTCAGATTATTCAGAAAAAACAAATACAAATCTATCAGAAGGTAATCGGATTACATTCATTTGATGAAAATGATCTCGGTGAAATTCTAACCGGTAACTCTGGTCAGGTTTTGTGTCAGACTGTAACTTCCGATACAAACGAAAAAGATTCAGTTCGTTTGTTGATGTCGGAGAAAAAATATCTCCTGAATTCAATACCTACCACTCGTGAAGGATGCCCGACAGCTGTTTCAAAATTATTCGAATATATCGAAAAAAACGGTGGCTATCGAATGATTAATCAGAAAGAAGAGCTTTCTGAAAGCCTGATGAAAATTCATCAATTTGCTGCTTCAATAGAATTACCTGAAGTTACGATTGATGATTTAATGCTGGCAGCTCAGAAAAATTGCTTATTCCCGCCGTCTATTCTAAAAGTAGGTGCTGATGTTAGAATTCTCTATATTGATTTTCCTGTTTCTACATTAATTGCCGAGAATTCTTCTGCTGAAAAAGAAGTATTTTTGAGAGAATTAATACTATTAAGAGAACAAGCGGAAAAAACATCTATTTATCAGGGGAAAGTCTACTTACTCAATCGATAAATTATAGTTGATAGTTAAAATCAGAAAAGCTACATTAGAAATCTAATGTAGCTTTTTGTATTTATATCAACCCCAATTTATGCTTGAGGTATAAGTCACAATGGAACTAAGAGATAGTCTGTACGAATTTAGCCAAACGAGATTTATTACGAGCGGCGTTTTTCTTGTGAAGCAGACCGTAAGAAGCAGCCTTATCAAAAAGTATAGAAACTTGTTTGTATTGTTTCAATGCTTCGTCTTTGTTTGTTTCATTGTGAAGATCACGGATAGCATGACGAAGAGTCGTACGGTAACCGCGGTTGCGGAGACGTTCTTTTTCAGAAGTTTTCATCCGTTTCTTACAAGATTTGTGTTGTGGCAATCTAAACCCTTTCAAGTCGGTTTGTTAAAATATTTCAGTCCATTAAAATACACGGAATTAATAATTTGTCAATAAATAAAGAAAAGAAAAATTCAATTCTCGGCTCAGCCTCGGTGGTTGCCTCATCAACAGCCTTTTCACGTGTCCTAGGACTTGTGAGAGAACAGGTTATGGCGTATTATTTTGGTGCTTCAATGGCTACCGATGCTTTTGTGACAGCATTTCGTATCCCGAATTTACTGAGAGATATGTTTGCCGAAGGTGCTCTCTCACAAGCATTTATACCTATTTTTAAAGAAAAAATCATAAACGGTTCCAACAAGGAAGCATTTAGAATCGCCGATATTGTCTTTACCGCACTTCTGCTGGTGGTCGGTTTAATTGTTTTACTGGGGATTATAGCTGCTCCTGTGTTGATTTTTATGTTTGCCAACGGCTTTGTGGATACTCCCGATAAATTTGACCTGACAGTAGAATTAACCCGAATTATGATGGTCTATCTGCTTTTAGTCTATTTATCAGCTATTGTGATGGAGATGTTAAACTCGTTCGGAAAATTCGGAATACCGGCATTATCACCGGCTCTTTTTAATCTCGGGATTATAGTAACAGTCATCGGGTTTCATTCCTATTTTCCACAACCGATATATTCTTTGGCAGTCGGGGTGTTAATCGGGGGGGTAGGGCAGCTGGTTATACAATTACCGGTTTTACTAAAAATCGGATATCGGTTTAAACCGACAATTGACTTTTTAGATGAAAACTTCAAAAAAATAACAAGATTACTTGGTCCGATGATAATCGGACTTTCGGCATCAAGAATAAATATCCTGATAAATACATTGGTAGCATCATTTTTAATTGAAGGATCTATTTCATTCTTAAGCTACTCTTATCGGCTGATGCATTTTCCTCTCGGTGTGTTTGCGGTTGCTCTGGGAACAGTAGCTCTTCCAAATGTTACCGAAATGGTGGCAAAAGGTGAAAAGGAAAAGTTAGATACAACTTTTGAAAAAACGTTTGGTCTTAATCTGTTTATAGTAATTCCTTCGGCGATGTTTTTAGCTTTTATGGGAAAAGAAATTGTCGAATTGATATTTGCCTGGGGAGCTTTTACAGCAACTGATGTACAAAATACTTCCCTTGCATTATTACATTATTCTTATGGCCTGGTAGCTTTTGCGGCAGTACGGGTGGTTGTACCGTTTTTCTATGCTCATTCTGATTCAAAAATCCCTATGAGAGCATCTCTTACTGCTGTTGTGGTGAATATCGCTCTTTATTATCCTTTTGTGAAAATGCTCAATTTTGCCGGATTAGCTGCGGCAACATCGTTTGCCGGATTAGCTAACCTTGCTGTTTTGCTTTATTATTTACCTAAAAAAGGAATTAATTGTGGTTTTGGCAAATTGTTTCTTTCTGTTTTTAGAATAACAATTGCATCATTTTTAGCTTTTTATATAGCAAAATTGAATCCGTTTAGATTGTATGACGGTTCCCAAGAGCTTCTTATAAGAATCGAGGTTCTCGTTGTACCTCTTATTTCAGCAATCCTGTTATATCTGATTTTTGTATTTATATTCCGAGTACCTATCTTAATCGATTTCTTAGCACGGTTTAAAAGAAAATAAAAAACTATGTTTAAGAAATCTCCGGCGTTGTTTCTTTTGATTTTTGTTGTAACCGGAATTCTTGTTGCTGATTATTATCGTTTTGACATCTCTTACTTTTTTCTTTCTTTGGTTCTGTTTGTTGTCGGTTCTTTATTCTGTTATAAATCTCAAAAAGAAAAACTTCTACTGATATCTATAGGTCTTGGGCTGTTATCGTTTGTGGGAGTCCGGTTTGCATCTATGTATTATGAGTCAGGACCTAATCATATATCAAACTATATTGACAGTAAATCGACCTATGTTATTTATGGCAAAGTTGCTGATTGGCCGGAATTAAAATCAGAAAGAACGGAACTGACCATAGATGTTGATTCGTTAGAAAACGTAAAGACTGTATCAGTACGTGGTAAAATTCTTTTAAAAATAAACAGTCTTACAACTTCTTTTCAACGAGGAGATAATCTTGTTCTTGAAGGTCGGATATATGCGGTTGAGGGGAAAAGCTTTTCAAAGGAATTTAATTATAATCGGTTTTTGCGATACAAAGAAATTTGTGGAGTTGTCTATCTAACTACACCACTAAATGTTTTACATGACAAGGTAGGTCGATATTCCTTAATTCCACTTGTTGAACAATTACGAAATGCTATTACAAAGAGTCTTTATAGGAACCTTTCACCTGTTTCGGCGGCATTAGCTTCAGGGTTTTTAATCGGTGAAACTCGCGATATCCCTCCGGAATTATATACACGCTTTAAAGATTCCGGAACATTACATTTATTGGCAGTTTCCGGTTCAAATGTTATTTTGGTCATTACTTTTTTTAGTTTTTTGTTTAATCCTCTTCTTAAGAACACAAAAAAGAGGGCTCTGTTTTTGATGGCTGTTGTTATACTTTTCTCTTTATTATCTTATGGAGAACCTTCGGTGTTGCGGGCATCGCTTATGGCAGGGTTGGTTTTAGGGGCAGGCTTGGTAGAAAGAAGGTATCAACTGCAAAACCTTATTGCTGTTGCTGCCTTTCTGATCCTTTTGTATGATCCGTCCCAACTATTTGATTTAGGTTTTCAGCTTTCATTTGTAATTGCCTGGGGTTTAATTTTAGTTGTTCCTAAGTTGAATATCTTACTTGAAAAACACCACCTGAAAAAATGGTATGAATTTCTATTATTTCCGTTTCTTATTTCTTTAACTGCTCAGATATTTTCATTCGGCTTAATAGGGCTTTATTTCAAACAGATACCTTTGTTATCTCCGATAGCTAATCTATTTGTTGTACCGTTAGTCTCGGCAGCAGTAATAGGGGTTTTGGTTCTGCTCGTGGCAGATTTTATTTTGCCTTTATTAGGGCTTTTTGTCGGAGCTTTTTTAAATCTGCTGCTTACTTTTACCGTTTATATAGTTGATATTTTCGGGGCAGGTTCTATGCCGATGATAAAGGTGTATGATTGGACAATCATAGGGGTTATTTGTCTATATATAGTCTTGTTTATGGCTCCGTTTGCTCTGCTCTCTAAAACAAACCGTCGAAAAACTTTGATTGTCATGTTGGTGTTTTTAAACATATTCGCCATTAATCAAGCTATAACTGCTTTGAATCGTTATGATTACATTAGTGTACTTTGTACAACTGTTCCGGGAGGGAATATGGCGATTGTGAATATAGAAAACAATGAAGTTGATCTTATTATCAACGGTATCAAAGGGAAGTCATATCTGATTGATGAAAAAATCATTATACCGAAACTAGAAAGTAGAAAAATTAAGAAAATTGATAAACTGATTGTACTCAAATCAGATTATTCGGCTATTGATGACTTACTTAGAATTGCGGAGAGGTATGAAGTAAATAGTATCTATCTGCCGAAGAGCCTTCAAAATAGTTTTATCGACAAAATAAAAAATACTGTCGAGGGATTACTAGCAATAAAATTAGAAGTTTTACAAGAACTTGAATCTGAGGATTTTGATATAGGTTATTCACTGTATGAAAACAGTTTTTCACTCAAAACAACAGGTTATGAAATTACCTTTGTAGATAAAATTTCCCAAAAGAATTTACAACCGTTTAATGATAAGCTTAAACGAATTTTAATAATTGGTTCAAGTTGGAACATATCACTACACGACTATCTCACTTTGAAAGATTTACAATATGAAAAGGTCATTTGTTCAAAAATTGCACAGACAAATATTCCCGGTAATGAAGATGTAGACCTGTTGGCAGAGGACTTATTCGTTGATTTATATAATCATTCGGAATATCTTATTCAAATACCGTTTTAAGACAACAATACTATTCTTTTTCTTCTTTATTAATTAAGAAATCCTTCTTTTTTCCCGATATATATTAAGAAATATCCATAGTGAATAAAAACGCTATTTAATGCATTTGAGGGCATAATATGAGTTTAGCGGGCAATTTAAAAACAGTATCTTTTCCAGACATTTTACAACTATTGGCAACCGGTAAAAAGACCGGTATTCTGGAGCTGAAGACCTCTACGAGACAAAAAGAAGTTTCCTTTAAGAACGGAAATATCATTTATGCCTCATCAGTAAACGCCTCTGAAGATTTACTTGGGAATATGCTTCTACATCGTGGAAGAATAACCAAAGAGGATCTCAACAGAGCTATTACGTTGCACAAACAAACCGGACGTCAATTAGGCACTACACTTATTGATATGAATCTTTTTGATAAAGAAGAAATTGCCGAATGTTTAAAACTGCAAATTGAAGAGGTCGTCTATAATCTCTTTTCTTGGCAGGAGGGTGATTTCTATTTTCACGAAGGTAGCAAACCTAAAAATGCTCCTTTTCTGATAGAGTTGAGTACGATGAATGTTGTTATGGAAGGTACTCGTCGTATTGATGAGTGGCTTGAAATTCAAAAAGTTCTCCCTCCCGATGATGTTCGTTTAGCCTTGGCAACATCTCCAAAAACTAAAAATGAAGAAGTTCGTTTTAGTATGGAAGAGTACCGAGTTGTTACACTTATAAACGGTGAAAGAACCTTGACCGATTTAATGAGTATCTCTCCATTAGGTGAATTTGTAACTTGTCGGGCAGTTTATAAACTTATATTAAGCAAGCTGATTGAATCAAACGGAAAAGTTGAAAGTGCCCAAGAAGAGATAAAAGTAAATGAGGAAGAGGTTGTCTTAGGGATAATTTTTAATCTGTATAATAACTGCTTTTACCGTATTAGAAATTCGGTAGACTCTATTTTGGGGATGGAAAACAGACGCTTTAACGACTTTGTCTCGCAATACAGGAGCTCAATTTTTGCATACTTTCCCGGAACCGATCCAAATTCTGAACTTGGACCTAAACTAGATAAATTTATCGAGGCTGTACATGCACTTCCGAAAGAAAACAGATATCATAAATTAATGTCCGGTCTTGAATCAATGCTGTCGGAACAATTGGAATTTGTCTTTCAACTATTGGGTGACGGGGTTTATCATCATGCGGTGAGTAAAGTGAAAAAAGAGATAGCTGAACCTATCGCTTTTCGGAGAGAACTAGTAAAACGATATGCAATAGACGAAAACTTTTATAAATCAATTAAACGTGCCGATAAAGTCATAAAAATGGTTCGAGGATAAAATGAAAAAAAATTATGTTCTATTTAGTTTATTATTGCTTGGTGCTGATGCACATGCTGCCAATTTTGCGGTAATTACTCAACCTCCAACAATGTTAAGTGCTGTTCTTTTATTAGTAGGACTTGGTTGTTTGGTCGGAAGTGTAAAGATATTGTCTCTTCTTCGAGGAGGGCTACTTTTTAAAAGTTGGCAAATCTTTCTTTCAGCTTTTGCTGTACTCATGATTTCTCAACTTGCAAATTTACTGCACGATTTTGAGATTTTTATGTTGCCTTCTTTTGCCGTTCCGGCTCTTTTACTATTAGCACTCGGTTTGTTTATGTTTGGAGTATTTGAGACAAAAAAGACTTTGGAATAATAGTATTATAAAGTTGACATAAGTTTTTATATGGTATATATTTACCCTTTAGAGAAATATGAGATTTTCGTAACGTTTTAATTGGAAAACAGTTATAAGATATATGATAAGTTCTATTGAAATAGATGAGCGGATTGATAAATGTCGGAAGATTCTTGATGTTGATCCTAATTCGCAGATTTTTGCCGCATTAGCAGATGCTTACCGAAAAAAAGGCGATTTTGATAACGCTTTTCGGGTCTGTCAAAGCGGGTTAAAAATACATCCGTCTTACGGAGCTGCTCACGTTGTTATGGCTAAAATCAACCTTGATAGAGGTCTATATGATTGGGCTATGGTTGAAGCGAAAAAAGCTGCCGAAATTGACGGCAAAAGTAGAACTATTGAGTTGTTGTTATCTGAAATTTATATCTATCGGGGGGAATTTCAAACAGCAATTAAATTGTTGAAAAAACTACATAACGCTGACCCGTATAATACCCAAATAAATAGACTTTTAGATATTGCCAAAAAAATACCTGAAGAACAGAAGGTGCTAATTCAGACTGAAAATTATAATAGTAATGCAAGCGAAGAAAAAACTATTATGACGACAAGTAAGGAATTTGAAAAAGCTGAAATACCAACACCTGTTATTGCACAACCTGTAGTTGAAAAAACAGAGCTTTCAGCACAAGATGTTATTGAACAAGGAATCAAAATTGTTGGTGTTGACGGACTCTTTTTAGTCAACAAAGAAGGACTGGTCTTAGAGTCTGAGTGGACACTCAAAACCGAGGTAGAACTTTGTGGGGCTACACTCGGCGACTTAAGTTTACTTCTTTCTCAGGAATTGATGGAATCATCTTTTGGGAACTTTAAAACTGTTTTGATTGAAGCAACCGGATATACCTACTATGTACAACGGGTTGATATCGGACTATTTGTTTTTGTCGCAGGTGAAAAATCGAACCTCGGTAGTTTACGAATGAAAATTGAAAGTTTACTCGGTATGTACCGGTAAATAGTTGAAGGATAAAGTATGGAAATTGATGGACGTATTATAAGACAAATGGTTTTGTTTGCGTTGTTTGTATTAATTATACCGATGGTATTGTTCCCTGTATTATTGGGTACAAAATTAATGCAGTCATCTATGGTGAATGCCTCTTTTACTACCATAGCATTGGAAATAGTATTTTACGGTTTTTGTCTCTTCTTCTTTAACAAAGAGACGACTTTAGCAAGATTGTTTACAAATGCTACTATTTGTTTTGTCGCTCGATATGTTTTGGGTGTTATGTTGGGAGGATTGATTGCCTTAATGTATGACATGAATCTAGGTGTTACTATATCGTTTGGAACATCATCTTTCTGGCCGGCAGTCGGTTCACATGTTTTAGCGACACCTTTTATTTTAAAACCGATATTTATCGCTCAAAAAAAATTCTACGCGACTACTCCGAAACCTGCGGCATCTCTCAATGAGCCAACTGTTGATAAAAGCCATTTAGCAGGTGCGTCATCGTTTGTTGTTACAAAAGAAAACATCAACAAAGAACAACCTCAAGTTACTTCGCAACTTTCTGAATCCCAACCGTTTAGGTCGTCACAAAAGAGTTCGGTAAATGAAATCGGATTTCAGAAAGCGGTGAATTATATCGGTGAAAACGGTACCGTACTAATGGCGGCAGTTGTTGACTATGAAGGTCTGTTGTTGTCAAGTTATCAAAGAGCAATGTTTGAGGCGGAAGATATTGCACCGTTGGTGTTACCGATTGTTGAACAAAACAAAATGACATTACATAAAATGCAACTGACTGTACCTGAAAAAACTGATATGATGTTTGAAAATCAAAGATTGATTATCGCATCTGAAAACTATTATACCTTGGTTGTCATCTCGGAACGTTCCATGGATGACATTTTAAATATACGTATTAACCAGGCTCTTGAAATGATAAGAATCTATACAGCAGAACGATATGATGAAAAACTTATCGGGAACGCGGAGAGAATATATGTATGATGTATTAAATGAACTAAACAAAACAACCGGTATTACCGGTTCTATGGTTGTCGGACACGACGGTATTGTTATTGCCGCTGATCTCGATGAATCATTTGAAGGCGATACTATTGGTGCTTTGGCGGCATCAATAACCGCAAACATCCAAAAATCTTTGGATAGATTAAAAACTACACCGCTCAAACAAGTTACTATTGAAGCGGATGAAGGTAAGTTGTTTTTTACTGATGCCGGCTTAGGGATATTAGTCGTTACAACCGAAAAATCGGTTAATATCGGATTGATCCGATTAGAGATTAAAAATGCAATCAGTAAGTTAAAAGTGAATGCATAAAACAGGAATATCACTATGGTATCGATAAACTATTCATCAAGAGAAGTTTGTTGCAAAATTGTGTATTACGGTCCCGGTTTGTCAGGCAAGACCACAAACTTGCTCTATGTACATTCCAAAGTACCGTCTAATACTCGCGGAAAAATGATTTCGCTGGCGACTGAAGCTGACCGAACGTTGTATTTTGACTTCCTGCCGATAAATATCGGTTCTATAAATGGATTTGCGGCAAAATTTCAACTCTATACTGTTCCGGGACAGGTGTATTATAATGCTACACGTAAATTAGTTTTACGTGGTGTTGACGGTGTTGTATTTGTGGCTGATAGTCAACCTGATAAAATGGATGAAAATATTGAATCTCTTTCTAACTTAGAAGATAACCTCGTTGAATACGGATATGATATAGATGAGCTCCCTTTTGTGATTCAATATAACAAATGTGATTTACCGGGTGTCTTAGGACCTGAGCAACTAAATCCACAATTGAACCCTAAAGGACGTCCATTCTTTGTCGCATCTGCTACAGTTGGTAACGGAGTCTTTGATACTCTAAAAGGTATTATCAAAATTGTTTTGAACAAAGCAAAAGATACTGCTTCACCTGCTGCTAAGAAAGCTGTTGTACTTGAACAACCGGATGATGTACAACCTGCTCAACAAGGTATACAAGATTCAGTTCCTCCGGTCTTACAACAACCAAATGAACCGATGCAACCTGTTTCCTCGGCTACCGCAACTGCGGTTTCTGATGTTGACGAACAACACAGACCGTATCCGGGAAGTATGTCTCAAAAAATAAAACAAGTTAAAACGGAACCATCCCAATCGCAACAATCAGCGACTGACGGTGCTTCTACTCAACAAGTAAAAAATATTGAACAACCTGCGAAGAATAATGCCGATGATACATCAGTGCATGTTCCCTCGATGGCTCCTTCTATGAAAACACGTAAGGAGAAAAAACGAGGATTCTTTAAAAGATTGTTCGGTTTAAAATAGTCCTCACGGAGGTCAAAATGGCTGAAGATAATTTAATTTTCTACGAAGAAGAGATTAACAAGATTGATGCGTTGATTTCAAAAATGTTAAAAGGTGCTGAAGCAAAATGTGCTCTTTTAGTTGATAAAGACGGACATCTGATAACTCGTCAGGGATTTACGCACTCATTAGATACAACTGCCTTGGCAGCTTTGTTGGCAGGGTCATTTGCTTCAACAAAAGAAATTGCCAAATTAGTCGGCGAACCCGAGTTCTCTGTTTTGTTTCATCAGGGAAAAAAAGATCATATCCACATGTCTATTGTTGGAGAAAGGTCAATTCTAGTTGTAATCTTTGATGACAGAACTACAATCGGTATGGTACGTTTGTATGCAAAAGAAACTAGTGCCGAACTCAGAAAAGTTTTTACAGATATTCAAAATTCTGATCGGGATAAACAATCCGGAATTGATTCAGATTTTGCTGCTCAAGCAGAAGATAAACTTGATGATATTTTTCAGGATTAACTTAAAAGACAGTTGTAAAAATATAAAAAAGAGAATGTAAGTAATGTCATCAGATTTAAGCACCATGCTGGTGCAAGCCGGTAAAATAACAACAGAACAAGCTGAAAAAGCTAAAGCACATGCTACGAAGAATAAAGAAAACTTTCAGGATGCCTTAGTTAGTATCGGTGCTATTGCATCGCAGGATGAAATTGCAAAGTTAGTTGGAAAAAACCTTAAAATCGGTACATTACGTCTCAACGATATTGAACTCAATCCCTCTGTAGTTAAACTTATCCCTCTTGATATTGCCCGTAAATTTAAAGTAATTGCAATTACTAAATTAAATAAAAATTTATTAGTCGCTATTTCTGACCCTAATAACATCTATGTTTTAGATGCGATTAAATTTATTACCGGCTGTACTGTTCAACCGGTTATCTCTCCCGAGAAAGCTATTGAAAAGGCAATTGATACTTATTATGTCGACGCAGGAGCATTATCTGAAATAGTGAAAGGGCTTGAAGAAGATTCTGATTTAGAAGTTGTTTCAGAAGATGACGGTCCGTCTGAATCTGATTTACTTTCGCAAATTCAAGATAAACCTCTTGTTAAATTAGTTGACTCAATTATTTCTGATGCTATTCGTATGGGCGCATCTGATATTCACTTTGAAATGTATGAGAAACGTATTCGAGTGCGTTACAGAATTGATGGGGAACTTCGTGAGATGGCACCTCTTCCGTTTAAATACCGAGCTGCCATAGTTTCTCGTATTAAAATCATGTCAGAACTTGATATCTCCGAACGACGATTACCGCAGGATGGACGTATTAAAATTAAAATTTCAGGGCGTACTGTTGATTTGCGTGTCTCTGTTCTTCCTACAATCTTCGGTGAAAAAGTCGTAATGCGTATTTTAGACCCGATGGCACTCATGGTCGATATGACTATACTGGGGTTCAGAAAAGAAGATTTAAAAAAGTTTGAAGATAAAATACATTTACCTTACGGAATAATCTTAGTAACAGGGCCAACCGGTTCGGGTAAAACTACAACATTGTATTCGGCATTAAAGCAAATCAATACTATTGATATTAATATTATGACTGCGGAAGATCCTGTTGAGTTTAACTTTGATGGAATCAATCAGGTTGCGGTGAAATCGGAAATCGGTATGACTTTCGCAGCTGCCTTAAGATCGTTCCTTCGTCAGGATCCTGATGTAATCATGGTCGGTGAGATTCGTGACGGTGAAACTGCCGAGATTGCTATTCGTGCTGCTCTTACAGGTCACTTAGTTTTCTCGACTCTACATACCAACGATGCTCCATCGTCTATAAATCGTCTGATTGATATGGATGTTCCTTTTTATCTGGTTGCATCTGCCACAAAACTTATTATGGCTCAGAGAATGATGAAAAAGATTTGTAAAAACTGCAAAGAAGAAATAAATCTTACTGAAGAACAGGTAAAAAACCTTAAAGTACCGGATGATGTATTAAAAGGAATTCGAGCATTTAAGGGGAAAGGCTGTTCTGACTGCAATCAAACCGGAAAAGCGGGGCGTACCGGTATTTATGAAGTAATGCCTATTTCCAGCGATATCGAACATTTGATACTTAAAAAAGCACCTGATTCTGATATACGTAAATGTGCTTTAAGTGAGGGTATGTTCTCTTTACGTATGTGCGCTGTTGAGAAAATGAAAAACGGCGATGTTGCACTTGAGGAAGTCGTTTCTACAACTTCTGTCTCAAGTTAGCTGCACTATTCTAAATTAACTGTCTTTCAACCACTTATCATTCAAAAAACGTCTATTTTTCTTTCAAGAATTCGGCTTTTTTACCGATAATAGTAGAGAAATACAAATTTTACTTACGACTATAAATCTATCTGGAGATATAAGTATGGTTTCTTTACGTGAATTACTTGAATTAATGGTTAAAATGAACGCCTCTGATTTGCATATTACAGTAGGTATCCCTCCTGTTGTAAGAGTAGACGGGAAGTTACAACGGTTAAATTTTGATGCTCTAACATCTGACCAAACAAAAAAAATTGGTTATTCAATGTTAAATGAAAAACAAAAACTGAAATTTGAACAGAATTCAGAATTAGATTTCTCTTTTGGTATTGAACAAATGAGTCGCTTTCGCTGTAATGTGTTTATGCAACGAGGGAACATGGCTATTGCTATCAGGCAGATTCCGTACGAGATAAAGTCATTTGAAGAGTTAGGCCTGCCTAAAGTAATTGCAGACCTTTCAAAGCTACCACGTGGATTAGTATTAGTAACAGGACCGACAGGCTCTGGTAAATCAACTACGCTTGCATCAATTATTGATAAAGTAAATCGTGAACGTCCGGTTCATATTATTACTGTTGAGGACCCTATTGAGTATCTGCACAGGCATCAAACCGCTATCATAAATCAACGCGAGGTATTTTCAGATACACCTTCATTTGCATCGGCATTAAAGTACGCACTTCGCGAAGACCCCGATGTAGTCCTAATTGGTGAGATGAGGGATTTAGAAACAATTGAATCAGCCTTGTCAATTGCCGAAACAGGTCACTTGGCATTTGCAACCTTGCATACAAACTCGGCAGCAGAATCTATCAACAGAATTATCGATGCTTTTCCGGCTAACCAACAAGCACAGATACGCGTTTCACTTTCATTTAGTTTACAAGCGATAATTTCTCAAACCTTGATTCCCAAAATAGGTGGCGGACGTGTGATGGCTATGGAGATAATGGTCGTAACTCCGGCTATTCGTGCTTTAATTCGTGATGACAAAGTACACCAAATTTATTCAATGCTGCAAGGTGGACAAAAATACGGTATGAGAACAATGAATCAATCATTACTTGAATCATATACAAATAATAAAATAACAATAAATGACGCGATGAACTATAGTCATAATGCACAGGAATTGGGTGAGATGATGTCTAAACATCAGAAAGCACCTGCTTTCTAAAGAAAGTTTAAGGAAAGGAATAAGCTGTGCCGGTATTTGAATATAAAGGAAAAACTCTCGCAGGAGCTGCTGTTTCAGGCGAAATTAAAGCAGATAATAAAGCTGACCTAGAGCGGATTCTCAGACAGAATAGAATTATTGTAAAATCTATATCAAAAAAAGCTGCTAATATCGAAATTAAATTCGGTACTGGTGTTGCAAGGCTTGATGTATCAAGATTTACAAGACAATTTGCTACTATGATCGGTGCAGGTTTACCGATGGTACAATGTTTAGATATTCTATCTTCTCAGATGGAAAATAAAGAACTGGCAAAAATCGTTGTGCAAGTAAAAGATTCAGTACAAGGCGGTGCAACTTTATCAGAAGCATTGGCTCGTCATCCGAAAATTTTTGATACATTATATACCAACATGGTTGAAGCGGGTGAAGTCGGTGGTGCTTTAGATGCTATTCTAAACAGACTAGCTGTCTATCGTGAAAAAGCTGATCAATTGATTCGAAAAGTAAAGGGTGCCATGATTTACCCGGCTGTTATTGTTGTCGTTGCCGCCGGTGTAACTATCGGTATGTTAGCCTTTATTGTACCTGTATTTGCAAAGATGTTTGGAGGTTTGAATGCTGAGCTTCCGATGCCTACACAAGTCGTTTTAATAATATCGAATTTCTTACAAGATAATATGATGTATCTCACTTTGGGTGGAATCGGTTTAGGAGCGTTGTTTATATGGTGGAAAAAAACACCTCAAGGTGCTTTGATGTGGGATAAAATCTTACTGCACATGCCGGTTATCGGTACGTTAGTAAGAAAGTCATCTGTTGCCCGGTTTACAAGAACTCTCGGTACTCTGTTGGCTTCAGGTGTATCAATTTTAGAAGCTCTGGAAATTACTGCGAAAACAGCGGGTAACTTGGTAATAGCAAATGCTATTAACAAATCGGTTCTTGCTATTGCCGAGGGTGATACTATTACTGCTCCGTTAAAAGAAACCGGGGTATTCCCTCCAATGGTAACTCAGATGATTGCCGTAGGTGAAAAAACAGGTGGGCTTGATGAAATGCTTAACAAAATTGCTGACTTCTACGACGAAGAAGTAGATGAAGCAGTGACTGCCTTAACATCAGTTATTGAACCGATTATTATTGTGTTCATGGGTGTTGTTATCGGTGGTATCTTGATAGCTATGTATCTTCCAATGTTTGATATTATTGGAAAAATATAAAAATATTAATAAACAAACGATTGTAAAAAGCGGTGCCTAATAAGCACCGCTTCTTTATTACATGAATACCTTAAAAGTACAAAACTTATTTCTTCCGTTTCGACTAGCACAATATATAATATTGACAGCTATTGTCGGTGTCTCGATGGAATTCCCCGACTTTATGCATTTTCAATTTGTACTGTATTCAATAGCAACGCTTGGATTTTCAATTCTTCTAGCAACGGACAAACGTCACAATTTACAAAACCTGACATCCTTTTTAATCGGCTGTCAATTTATTCTAGAAATTTTTATTGAATCAAGTATTATATATACTACCGGAAATATCAACTCTCAATATTCTATACTCTTAATTTTAACAATTATTTCAGCTTCTTTAGTCTTTAGACTAATCGGTACTTTACTCTTAGCATCAACTGTTTCAGCAGCCTATGCACTAATTATCTGGTTTGGGTTTGGGGGAGACAATGTACAGCATCTCTCTATGAAATCACTACAAACAATTTTTTCTGTCGGTGATTCAATATTCTATCCGATTTTCATGCATATACTTATTTTTTATCTGATAGCATTTATCTCGGGTTACTTGGCGGAAAGATTGCGAAAAAGAGATATAGAACTTGCCGATGCTTCATTAGCATTGCAAAAAGCTAAACTGGAGACCGATGATATTTTAAAGCATTTAAACTCAGGACTTTTATCTATAGATAGTACCGGAGCAATAATTTATTTCAACAAAGCAGCTGAAAGAATTCTGGACTATAAAGAGGAAAATATAAAAGGAGTTGCCTGCACAACAGTTTTCTCCGAGAGAATGCCGGACCTTGCTGAGATATTAATGCAGGGGATTCAAAACCATGTTGCATATCCGAGAAAAGAAATATTTGTTGTTAATAATAAAAATCAAAGCAAACCGGTCGGGTTATCTACATCGGTTTTAACCGAAAAAAATAATCAGATTCGTGGGGTGATAGCAATTTTTTCGGATTTAACTGATGCTAAAGTGCTGGAGGAAAAAGTACGGATGTCAGACCAACTGGCAGCTGTCGGAGAACTGTCAGCATCTATTGCTCATGAAATTCGAAACCCATTAGCTGCTATTTCCGGTTCGGTTGAAGTGCTAAAAAGCGAGCTAGATGTATCTGAAGAAAACGCTAAACTTATGTCTTTGATTGTGAAAGAATCCGATAGGTTGTCCCATATTTTAAACGAGTTTTTAGTTTATGCCAGAATAGATAGACCGTCATATAATAAAGTAGAACTTCTGCATCTTATATCGGAAGTAATCGAGATACTATATCACCATAAGTCTTTTCATTCCGGTATTAAAATAAATATAGAATCAGATGAATCGATGATGTATGTAATTGGGGATGAAAGCCTTTTCAAGCAGCTTCTCTTGAACTTAGCTATGAATGCTTGTGAAGCAATGGGGGAGAAAGGCGGTGAATTAACTTTCAGATTAGCAGTCCATGATTCTACTGATATTGTAGAATTGTATATTCAAGATAACGGCCCGGGAATTGAAAGTCATCATCTGAAGCATATATACCAGCCCTTTTATTCTACTAAAAAAGAAGGTACCGGACTTGGGTTAGCTATAGTACATAGAATTTGCTCAGCACAAAACCTCTCGATCAGTATTAGCTCTCAAATGGGAGAAGGTACTACATTTATGGTAGAATTGAATAAATATATTCCTCAAAACAACTCGGCAACTTTACCCGTTACGCAAAACGCCTAATTTTTCATTTTTTTCAATGAATTCTCCTTGTTTTTTCTATTAATGTGTATAATTTATTGTGCAAAACAATAAAATAAATATGGAGTTTCAGATTGAAAAAGTTACAACTAATAATAACAGCTTTACTTCTAATTGCAGTTTTAGGATGTAAACCGTCGTTTAATATCTCTCAAAAAAATTATCAAGATTATCCGTTTTTAGTAGCTACGGCAGATAATGGATATAGTCTGGAAATGAACACAGTATACGATGCTCTTTATAAAAGTAAAATACTCAATCTGGGTGGAGTATTGGATACAGCTCGGGTAAGAGGATTTATAGACTCATTAGTTTTAGATTCGATGATGGGATTTGAAGCATCAGAAGTTAATTTATCGGACTATTATAGCCAGTATAGAATGTTTAAACTCCGTTACTATGATATATTACTCAGACTCTATTTGAAAAAAATGGTATATGATAAAGCTGAATCTGACTCTCTGGAAATTGTTGACTATTATTATGCCAATGAAGATAAATTCGCGATAGAAGAACAGATTGATTTATATCACATCGCTATAACTAAAAACACATTATTATTTGGTCCCGATTCTCTTCGGTATAGAAAATTTAGCAAAGTTGATTTGGAAGATGCATTGTTTAAATTTGCCGACTCTATTAAATCTCTTATTACTTCACCTGATAAATTCCCTGAAATAGCGAAACAATTTACAGAAGATGAAGTCGCAGCACGAACAGGCGGGTATCTTGGCTGGACTAAAAAAGGAGTACATCCGTATCCTTTTGATTCGATTGCGTTTGAACTAAGAGCCGGTGATATAGCCGAACCATATCGCGATAATAATGGTTGGCATATTATTATGGCAAATGAGTACTATCCTGCCGGTCTACCGGAACTAAATGAAAATTTATATATCGCCGCAAAAACCACACTCCAAACTGTTAAAACAAATGAGATAGGTAATAAGCTGATAGATTCTTTACTATCTGATTTTGATGTACAACTGAATCCTGAGATTGTAGATGGAAATATTTATGTTATTAAAGGTAGGACTTGGGGAGCTATTATAAACGGGATAGATACAATTGACTGTAATGAAGCTCGGTCTTTAGAACTAACTTTCAGAGAAAAGTACCAAGTAGATAATACTACTGCTGAAATGAAAGAAGCGATGTTCAGGCAAATTGGCGAAAGATATGTACTTGTTCAGGCTGGTCGTGCAATAGGTATTGAAAAAGATTCTGCTCTAACAGACCAAAGAGAAAAACTAAATCATAAGTATGCGAGAACCGTTGTCAGCAAACAAATGGTTGATGCTCAATGGGCTCCTTCTGATAGTATGATTGAGGATTATTACAACAGTCATACAGCTGACTTTGAAGTTTTAAAACCTTTAAAAGTACAGCATATCATTGTTGAGGATTCTGTTTTTGGTGAATTTTTAAGAGATCAAGCTATGTCCGGGATTGATTTTATGCAGTTGGCAAAAGAACATTATCCGGGTGAAGAATCAATCAGAGAAGATTTGGCTAATTTGGGATATATCGGAGAAAATGATGTTTCAAAAGAGTTTTATAATGCTGCTTTAATGACTCGAATCGGTGAAGTGTCTCATCCGGTGAAAACTGAATTTGGGTATCACTTGATTAAAGTTTTAGAGATAGCAAAAGAACAAACTTTAGATGAAGCAAAACGAACGATTATTCCTATTCTTAAAAAAGAACACAAAGAAAATGTATTTAAAAACTTTAAAGATCGATTGTTCACTAAATATCATGTGCAATCCAAAGGTACTTTATATCCTGTTCATCTGAAGCCGAAATCTTTAAGGAAATAAAGCTTAATGGGGAAATCAGCAGAGGAGCAACCTGCTCAAATTAGTTTTTTTTACGAGATAATTAGAAAAAGTACACACATGGGTGCCTTAGTTGTTCCCGGTACTTATTATCTTTTAGAATTGAGTAAAGTACAAATGTTATCAATTATGATACCTTTTGCTATTCTGATTTTATTTGCCGATGTCTCTCGATTAAGAAATTGGTGGTTTTGGAGACAAGAGATTATCCGTAAAGTTTTATCTCCGATGGTACGGTCTCATGAGGCAAAAGGAGACTTTACCGGTGCATCATATATACTTATGTCGTTCTGTTTAACTATCGCTTTATATGAGAAGTCGGTAGCCATTACAGCAATTAGTTTTATCATTGTCGGGGATACTTTTGCCGCATTAATTGGTCGTAAAATCAAATCTCCAAAATTCTATAAGAACAAATCTATTGCCGGTTCAATAGGGTGTTATGTCGGTATGGCAATCGTCTCTATGTTAGTGTTTTATATGGGGTTAGCTGTTCCTGAGGTAACATTGCCGATTCTGCTTTTAGGGGCGTTTGTCGGAACGTTTTTTGAAGCGTTTTCTTTCGGTATAGATGACAATGTTACGGTACCGATTCTCTCTGGTTTATTCATGACTTTATTAATAAAAATATCACAAAATTTGTAAATTTTTTAGTTCTTTCTTGTGTCTTTTGCGTATAACTGTTATACTCAATATGAGTGTGGGAACAGTTAATCTTCAATATGGAGGATTTACATGTCTAAAGGTAAAGTTAAGTATTTCAACGACAGAAAAGGCTGGGGGTTTATTTCCAGTGATGGGTTGGACAAGGATGTTTATGTCCATTACACCCAGATTAACATGGATGGTTATAAGACCTTGAAGGAAGGCCAGGAAGTTATTTATGAACTTGCTGATACTGTCGGCGGATACAAAGCACAAAATGTTATGGTGGATCAATAACACACACGTACTCCTTGTCTTACATCTAAAATTTTATAAAAAAAGCTGCCATTCTTCGTCAGCTTTTTTTATGTCTCAGAGTTGTCAATTAAACAGTTTTATACTATACTACACCTATGAAAGTTATTGATTTACGTTCTGATACCGTCACCAAGCCCTCCGATGCAATGAGACAAGCTATGTGTTGTGCCGAGTTAGGTGATGATGTCTTAGGTGATGACCCTACAGTTACGAAACTCGAGAAATATACCGCCGAATTGTTTCAAAAAGAGGCAGCTCTGTTTGTTCCATCGGGTACTATGGGAAATCAAATTTGTCTAAAAGCACATAGTGAACCGGGGTGGGAATTGCTGTGTGAACGTGAATGTCATATTGTAAACTATGAAGTCGGTGGACCGGCCGTACATTCACAATTACTTGTTAATTTACTTACTACTGAACATGGAATGATTTCAGCAGAGCTGATTAAAAATTCTGTACGTCCTCTTAATATACATTGTCCTCTTACAAAAATTGTAGCATTAGAAAATACACATAATCGGCACGGTGGTACTATTCTTCCACAAGATGAGGTGCTGAAAGTAAAAAAAGTTTGTGATCAGTTTTCTCTTATATATCATCTTGACGGTGCCAGAATATGGAATGCACATATTGCTACCGGAATTTCCCTGGCTGAATTATCGGCTCCGTTTGATTCAATCTCAGTTTGTTTGTCAAAAGGTCTGGGAGCCCCGGTCGGTTCACTTGCCTTAGGTTCACATAATTTTATAGAAAAATGCCGTCGTGAAAGAAAACTGTTTGGTGGTGGGATGCGTCAGTCCGGTATGCTTGCTGCCGCCGGATTGTATGCTATTGAACATAATTTAAAAAAATTACAAGCTGACCATGAAAATGCTTATTACTTAGCTGAAAGACTTAACCGACTAGATAATTTTGACATTGATTTAAATTGGATACAAACAAATATTGTTATTGCCAATATAGTCGGCAAAGAAGATTCACAAACTGTACATGAAAAATTATCCGAATCGCAAATTGGAGCGATTCCGACATCTCCTACGAAGATTCGGTTTGTAACTCATTTGGATGTTTCTAAAGAAGATATCAGTGAAGTTGTTGATAGGATAGACTCAATTTACGCGTGAGAATTTTCTTTCTTTTGGGAGGATATAAATGCAAACACTTTTTTATCTTCGATTGCTATATGATTTAAGAGCCAATTTCTGATATACCCTAATATCTTAATATGTGAAATAGTCTCGTCCTCGTTTATTTTTATCAGGAACTTGTCAAATTCTTTCAGTAGCTTATTATGCAAGATAAGATGTTCTTTGTATTGATCATAGCCGACATCAATCATAAGCTGTTCTTCATCTTTAAAATGTATCTCAGCGTAATGTTTAAAAGTGTCAATAATTTTCAAAATTATTTTCTTACTCATCTTTAGCTCAACCGCATGGTAAAGTTTATTATATATGTTGGCTAAATCTTTGTGCTGCCCATCCATTTTATTGTTATGTAGTTGAAAGATGTCAGAATCTTTGATAGTTTTAACGTGAGATTTAGTAATATCAGTCTCAGTTTGAGTGTTATTTATTTGTTTTAAAAAGGCTTTTATTTTTTGATCTTCCAGTAAGACATGTTTATCAAACCAGTTTCGTAAAAAACCTATTAGCTCCATTATTGATACTTTTTCATCTTTTTTTAACCGATGTAAATATCCTGAAATAACTCTTCCGAATTTTTTGTGTGACTCTTGCTGCTGGGTTAAGTTTGTATACTGTATATTTTGCAAAACCTGCAAAGTTAATGTACAATGATCTTGATAATTTTGCACTAATTGATATATCACATGATTGACTATTTCATGATTATCTTTTTTTGAAATCGAATCATGAAGGAGATTTATCATTCCTACTAACTGTTGATTATCTGTATCTATTTCAGGTATTCCGATATTATAGGACGGAATCCAATCTATGAGAGGCATTTGTTCCCTTTAACTATATTACTATCCAGCATTTATATTAATTATCGGCAAATTTTTAAGTAGATTTATAGAGAAAAATGTGAATAATAAGATAATGAAAATAGAAACACGTAAGGATTTATAAATTGGCAAACTCATTTTATATCTTAGGAACATCCTCAGGGGGATTACCTGTTGCCGATAAAGCAACCTCAGGCTATTTGCTCAAAACAGGGGACAGCTTAACTCTGATTGATTGCGGAGGTGGTGTTACCCAGTCTTTTCTCAAAAGAGGATTTAACCCCCTGGAAATCGACAGGATTTGTATAAGTCATACTCATTCAGACCATGTATGTGAATTAACGCTATTTTTACAACTCATTTATCTTCATAAACGTACAAAACCGCTCGATTTATACCTACCCGAAGAGTTTATTTCTCCCTTTCGAAATTACTTACAGGCTGTTTATTTAATGGAAGAGAAGTTGCCGTTTAAGTTGAATTTTCATCCGATTACTAATAATTTTGTTTTGAATAATGAAGGTTTTGAGATAAAAGCTATTCTTACCGATCATCTATCTGGCTATAAAGAGTTGATTGAAAAACTTGATTTACCTAATAAAATGCAGTCTTTCTCTTTTCTTATAAATACAGGTCAGAAAACATTATTATATTCATCCGACCTTGCTACAATAACACCTATAGATAATTATTTACATAATTTAGACTATCTTATAATAGAAACAACTCATATCAAAATCGAAGATGTACATGCAGCTGCTCAGGGGAAAAGTATCAATCAAATAATAGCTACACATTTAGGCAAAAATGATGAAATCCGTCAATATGTAGAAAGAGCAAATCAATTAGGGCTTCAGAATTTAATCGTTGCTATGGATGGGATGGAAATACCGTTGTGAGAGGTACAACAGAGACAGAAAAAGACCTTGTTTCAGCATCTTTTTTAAAGTATTATCACTTCTTATGAACCTGTTAAAAGACAAAATTGCTCAGACATTTCAGATTCTGGATGAGCTGACTCTTGATTGCTGGATTATCTTTGTCCGTGAAAGCACTATGGCACCTGACCCGTCGATGCCTTTAGTTGTCGGACATGATGTTACCTGGCAGTCATTTTTCATCTACACCAGACAAAAAGATGCAATTGCTTTAGTCGGTAATTGTGATCAGGAAAAGTTTATAAGGTCGGGCTGTTTTTCAGAAGTGAAATCGTATACAGCCGATGCATCTGAGGAAATTCAAAAAATCCTAAAAAAATTAAACCCAAAAAAAATAGCTATCAATTACTCAACCGACAATGTTGCTGCTGACGGTTTATCACACGGCATGTATTTGTTATTACAAAAATATCTGTCAAACACACCGTTCGTAGAAAGGTTAGTTTCTTCTGATAATCTTCTTGCAAAACTAAGAAGCAGAAAACTACCTCTGGAGATAGAAAACCTTAGAATAGCTGCTGAATTAGCAGACGATGTCTGGAAGAAGACAGTTGAGGATATTAGAAACGGTATGTCTGAGGAGCAGGTTGCGGCAGTTATTAATTATTATATTTTATCAGGGAAAAATAAACTATCTTTCCCAACTATTGTAAATGCAGGTGATAAGACAAAGCCCGGACATTCTCTACCTACCAAAGCTACTTTAACCGGTGGGGATCTTTTACATGTTGATTTTGGTATAAAGTATAAAGAGTTCTGCTCTGATATTCAACGATTAGCATATTTTAAACGACCGAATGAAAACGAAGCACCACCTGAGCTTTTAGATGCATTTCAAACAGTTGTCGATATTATTACAACGACTTCAAAAATATGTAAACCGGGTGTAAAAGGCTTTGAAATTGATGCCGAAGCCAGAAAAATTTTAGCTGATAACGGATATAATGCTTATGAACATGCCTTAGGGCATCAACTGGGAAGAGATGTTCATGATGGAGCGGCACTTATCGGACCTAAATGGGAAAGGTACGGTCAGTCAACTTCTATTCCTTTAGAAGAAAACAATGTATTTACACTTGAATTAGAAATTTTACTTCCGGGTATCGGTTGTGTCGGACTTGAGGAAGATATTGTCATAACAAAAACGGCGGAGAGTTTCTCTGCCCCAGACAAACGGAGTTAATCGTTTTATGAATAAAAAATTACTAGCCATAAGCTCTATCTTATCAGGACTTCTCTTATTTGGTTGTCCGCCACCTAAACCAAATGTAGTCGAACAAGTAGATTGTGCTGTATCAAATGTTCGTGTTGAAGTCAATGACAAGATGATGAATGTTAGTTGGGTGAACGGCTGTGAAAAAACTATTGCAGGATACAATATCTATATTTCTGAAAACCAAAATTCTGATGATAAACCGTTTAATCAAACACCGTTTGACGGTGATACAAATCCTGAAGACGGTATCGAAAATTACCAAGCTGATCATCTTGAAAACGGTAAAAAATATTATGTCTCTGTTGCGATTGTAAACCCCGGTCAAACTGAATCAAAGAGGTCAGATGAAGTTGTGGCGGTCTGTGGCCCAAGAGAAAATATCGAACTATCTATAAGATATAAATCTGAAAAAGACGGTTATTCTTTTGATAAAAATAGTTATGTCAGAGCCGATAATGTGGCAAATGACCTGTATTTCTATTCAAAAAACGGTGTTGATTATATTGCCTCTCCTCATAAATTAGACGGTTTTTTAAGAGTCAATAAACTGGTGAAATTAGCTTTTAAAGGTGAATTTAATGACTTGAGAAAGAGAATAAAAAAGTATACAAAAACAGCTTCAGAAGATAAATTGCAGGTTGTTAAAAATGACTGGATACAGCTGAAAACAGCAGATAATAAAAATGCCTTACTGAAGATAAAAGGCTTTTCCGGCACCGGAGAGAATAGAAAAATCAAGCTGTTTGTAGCATATTCTCCTCTTGCAAATGAGTTGATTTTTTAATTGTTCTCAAATCAAGAAACATTTATAATGACCGATACTAGTTGTATATAGTATGTTTTATATAAAGAATAAAAACAAATTCTAACGACACGGAACAAAGGGCATATATTTTGGAATTTCATAAAGATGTTTTAAATATTGATGCGGAAAAAGTTTGTGATACTATTTGTACACAAATCCGTTCTCAGTTAAAAAATGACATGCACAAAACTGGTGCAGTTGTCGGTATTTCCGGAGGAATCGACTCATCGGTAGTCGCCGCTCTCTGCGTTAAAGCTCTCGGACCAAAAAGAGTTTTTGGTGTTATGATGCCTGAAAAAGATTCAGCCGATGAAAGCAAATCTTTGGCAGAAGTTTTAGCAGAGCATTTTGGTTTTGATACAACTCTTGAATCAATCTATGACGGTTGTGAGGGTTTAGGGGTCTATAATAAACGTGATGAAGCAATCAAACAAGTTTTCCCTGATTATCAACCAACCTGGAAATCAAAAATTATAACTCCGACAAATCTCTTAGAAAAAGAAACATTTAATTTCTTTACTGTAGTTGTAGAAACAGATACAGGTGAAATTAGAGAAGAACGCCTACCGTTAAAACCATATTTGCAAATTGTAGCTGCCACAAACTATAAACAACGTTTGAGAATGACAACACTCTATTACCATGCTGAAAAAAGAAATTGGGCAGTCATGGGAACGGGAAACAAAGATGAACACATGCAAGGATTCTTTGTGAAATACGGCGACGGCGGTACCGATTTAAAACCTATAGCTCATTTGTATAAAATTCAAGTTTTCCAACTTGCAAGGTATCTCGGAGTGCCGAAAGAAATCGTAGATCGTATTCCGACAACCGATACATATAGCTCAGAAGTAACACAAGAAGAATTTTTCTATGGGCTTGATTTCTACCGCATGGATATGTTATGGCATGCCATGGAAAACAATGTGCCAAAAGAAAAAGCGGCAGAAGTTCTTGACCTTACTGTTGAACAGGTTGAAAGAGCATTTTATAACATTCAAAGAAAAATTACAGCAACTGAATATTTACGCATGGAGCCTTTGGAAATCAAGGGATAGGAATTTAGAATGGACAAAGATACACTAAAAAAAGAAATCAGAGAATTTATAGTAGATACGTTTTTGTTTGGTGAAGGTGCCGATAGTTTTACTGACACCGATTCATTTATGCAGACTGGAATTGTTGACTCGACAGGGATTTTAGAAGTAACCGGTTTTATAGAAGAGAAATTTAACTTTTCTATAGAAAATGAAGAAATGACTCCGGTGAATTTAGATTCGGTTGATAACTTAGTCACATTTATCAGCAAAAAAGTAAACGGATAATCTTGTATTGATACAATGAATCTCTTTCAAATTTTAGAAAAAACAACCGCTCTGTTTCCTGCAAATAGAGCGGTTATTTATTATGATAACAAAATAACATATCAAGAATTATATGACAATGTATCTACTTTATCCGATTATATTTTAACTCTACAACTACCGAAAGATTCTCGTATAGGAATTTTTCTGGAAAATTCCATAGATTATATTACAGCTTATTTTGCTATCTCAAAAGCAGGATATACTATAGTTCCTTTGGACACTTCGCTACACCCTGAAAAACTGGTGACTATTCTACAAGATTCCGATATAGCAGTTCTTTTTGCTCATTTTAAATTCCAACGTACATTTAAAAAATTGTATGATATGAACCATCCTATAACTCATATAATTTCAGAAAAAGATTTTAAACTGAAATCCCCGTCAATATCGTATAGTGATTTTCGGAATATTTTAGGAACTGTTCAGAAAACAGAAGCAATTAGCAAGACTACTTTAACTAACCGTGATGATGTAAATAAAGCTCCCCATGAACTTGCCGCGATTTTTTATACTTCCGGTTCAACCGGGGAAGCAAAGGGTGTCATGCTGTCTCATAAGAACCTTATTTCAAATACGGTCGGAACAGTTGCATATCTGAAACTATCAGAAATAGATTCTCTCCTTGTTATCTTACCGTTCTACTATATTTACGGAAACTCTCTCATGCTGACTCATATTGCATCGGGTGGGACTCTTGTAATAGATAATCGGTTTATGTATGCTGAAACTGTTCTTGATACTTTAGAGAATGAAAAAGTCACAGGGCTTTCAGGTGTTCCGTCAAATTTTCTTATTTTGTTAAACAAGTCGACATTTACCGACCGCAAATTTCCGTATTTAAGATATTTCACGCAAGCCGGCGGAGCGATGGCTCCTTCTGTTATAAACAGAATTACAGATGCCTTCCCGGATAAAGAATTATACATAATGTATGGACAAACTGAAGCATCTCCGCGAATAACTTGGTTGCCACCGGATAAAATACAGGATAAAGTAGGGTCTATCGGTGTTGAAGTAAGCGGTGTCGAAGTTAAACTGATGGGTGAAGACGGCAATGAAGTACCCGATGGTGAAGTCGGTGAAATCGTTGTCGGGGGAGATTCTGTAATGCTTGGTTATTGGAATCAACCCGATGAAGAAAAAGATGTTTTAAAAAACGGTAAATTATTTACCGGTGATTTAGCAAAACGAGATGAAGACGGATATTTATTTATTGTAGGTAGAAAAAAAGAAATTATCAAATCAGGTGGAAACAGGATTTCAGCAAAAGAAGTAGAAGACACTTTACTTACAAATAGTAAAATTCACGAGGTCGCTGTGTTCGGAGTCAATGATGATATCTTTGGTGAGGCGGTTAAGGCTGTTATTGTTTTGCGTGAGAGGGAAAAAGCAGATGAAAAAGAGATTCAGAAGTATATTAGAACTCTTCTTCCTGAATATAAAGTCCCTAGATATATACATTTCGCAGATATCCTGCCCAAGACCCAAGCCGGTAAAGTTGATAAAAAAGCTCTAAAAAAAGCCTGATATAATATATATTTCCTATTAAAATTCTCTATAATCAGCAATAACTGCTCAAAAAACCTATTCCTTGACAACTTTTTGATTGATAGTATCTTATAGATAATAAGGCTAAACAGAATTAACTCACAATTCGTTTATACTACAAGTGTTTGACCGAAATGTTTAATATCTCTGATATAGCGGGAATATGATGGTTCAAAAGCGGTTATTATATATATTAATTATCTTAGGATTGACTTTTGTAATAAATTCTGATTTAACTGCAAAAGGAAAAGTACCTGGCCAGTATATTATAAAATTCAAAAAATCAGCACAGATTGATAAAATTGCATACAGTCTATCTGCCTCTACAACAAATACTCAACTCAAACATCTTTCGGGCAATAGTCAAAATTTTTCATCTCAAGAAAACCTAATTCAAAGATATTTTCTTTTTGCGTCATCTGATACAACTCTGACAATTTCCGATGTTGCTACAATTTTAGGTGACCAGAATATAGCATATATAGAACCTAATTATTATTTAGAAATGTTCGAATTTCCCCAAGATTCTCTATTCAAGCATCAGTGGTATTTACAAAACACAGGTCAGATGTATTATGGTATCCATAGAAACCCAGGTTCTTTTAATGACAAACTCGTAATGAAATCAGGCTTTGCCGGTTTTGATGTTGGCTTGCAAGATTACTATACAAACAAACCTGCCGATAAAACAAAAATCGTTGTAGCAATTATTGATTCAGGTGTTGATCTTACTCATCCTGAATTACAGGGACAGTTTTGGATAAATCAAGATGAAATTCCTTTAAACGGTATTGATGATGACCATAACGGATATGTAGATGATACACTTGGTTTTGATATTTCAGGAGACAATCTGACATTTTTTAATCAGGTAGGTGACAACGACCCGACTGATATGGTAGGGCACGGTTCTCATCTTGCCGGTATTGTTGCTGCTAAAAATGATTCTATCGGTGTTGTCGGGGTTGCCCCCAATTCTCTTATAATGCCTTTGAAGATATTTCCGAACTTTACAATTGCTGTAGCTGCCGAAGGGATTATCTATGCGGTCAACAACGGTGCCGATATTATTTATCTCAGTTGGGGAACACCGTTTGAATCTGCTGTTTTAAAAGATGCACTCTCATACGCCAGAGCTAATGATGTTTTTGTCTGTATTGCTCCCGGGAATACCGGTGGAACAGAACGATTTTTCCCTGCTGCATTTGATTCTACTTTTGTCGTTGCGGCAAGTAATTCAGATGGTTATCTAACATACTTTACAACTTACGGAGAACATATTGATATTGTTGCCCCCGGTGAAGATATTCTATCTATCAGAGGTGCCGAGACAGACCTCTATGCCCCGACGGAACCAAACGTAAGAATAATAGGGAACGATTCCCTTTATTACCTCGCTGACGGTACCTCAATGGCAACACCTATCGTGGCTGGTGCAGCTGCTCTTATTTGGTCTCTGAAACCGGAACTATCGGTTGATCAACTTGAAGAGATACTTCTAAGCGGTGCTGTAGATATGGTTGATCCGCTTCGTCAAGGGGATAACCTGATTGGCTATGATACTCTTTCAGGACATGGATTGTTAAATATTGACAATTCTCTTTCATTATTAGCACCTGAAGGTCTTTCATTTGAAACACCAAAACAGAAAGATAGATATACAGGTGACATCCCTATTAAAATTATCCCGTCAGGGGGATATAACGATTTATGGGTTTTATCTTATGCTGTAGGACAAGACAGTGCATGGCTTCCTTTGGCGAGCGGTACATTGCTGCCGTCTGATTCTTTACTCTATACAATTGATTCTACATTCCCAAGCGGACATATATTCTTACAACTTGTTGATGCTCTCGGTAACAAAACAAAAACAGATTTTTATTACTCCCGTGTTAGAAAACTACAA
Organism: Candidatus Zixiibacteriota bacterium; assembly: GCA_024276275.1. Lineage (GTDB taxonomy): Bacteria > Zixibacteria > MSB-5A5 > GN15 > FEB-12 > QQUK01. The sequence continues at coordinate 9,741 of JAJRXM010000006.1, read as the reverse complement.
TTTTTTACACCTACTAATAATGATATAGTAAATTTTGATATTCTTATCTCGGGTGCTGCCTATGGTCCGGACTTTGACTCCCTGAAAATTTCATTTAAACAAAATGGAAGTCAGGGGACTATATTTACCGATACAAAAGAGTTTTACGATTCTTTTATTTATAATTGGAAAATTTCCGGTGTTGATACCGGAGACTATAAAATGTTTCTGCACGGATATTATCAAGCAGAAACTTTGGTTGATACAGTATCGTTTCGTATCAATTCTGTTTTTGCAAATGGATGGCCACAATCTTTAGGTACAAAAAGTTCTTTAAGCCCAATTGTAGCAGACTTAAATCATGATAATTTAAAAGAAATTTATATTCCTACCGGTGCCGGTCTTTTCGGGTTTAATGCAAACGGCGAAATACTTGACGGATTCCCGGCTCTACCGGGTATAGATGTTCGGTCTATGCCTGCGGTGTATGATATTACACGCGACGGTAACGATGAAATTATTATTACTTCAGATACAGGAATTTATGTTGTCAAATTCGACGGAACCATTGCTGACGGTTGGCCGCAGTATTGTGAAACAGGTATGATACGATTAGGGCATGGTTACCCAAATCCAACAATTACCAAACTGGGGGCAACCGAAGATTCAGCTATTGTTATTATCAATACTCTCGGTCAGATTTTAGCGTATGAATTCAACGGTGATTCATACTTTTACTCTCTGGAAGGATTTTACGCTGTTCTTAATCCTCGGATATCCGATTTTGTTTCCAACGGGGGAAAGGTCTCTCCGTTTGTTACATCTTTAGATTTCAACCATGACGGCTTTTACGAAGTTCTTTCTTCTTATTCAGCACCTCCACCATATGCAGGCGTTGGGCTTTTTAACGGAAGAACAGGTCTGCCGCTTCTTTCTGAAACTGATCCGGTTATAATTTTACAGCAGGAAGTGTTTAGTACCGCTATCGCCGATTTTGATAATAATAACAGCTCCGAAATAATATCACTCGGAAAAGACACAACCGGAGACCTGACGTTATGGGTCAAAACTCAAATGACCGAGGACTATCCCGGGTGGCCGATACAGATTAACGATATAGAGGGATGGCTAATTTCAGCAATGACTTTAGCTGATTTGGATTTAGACGGTAACCCCGAAATAATGTTTACTGCTTTCTGGTTTGATATCGGTCATCTCTTTATATTTAATTCAGACGGTACTCCATATAAACAGCAAATCAACGCTCCATTTGGTGCGGCTTATACAGTCTTTGGAACATTAGGAATTCCTATAGCAGCAAATCTCTATGGAGATGAATTCCCGGAGATTATCTTTCGTTCCGGTTTCATACTTCCCGGTACCGGTCCGGAAATTGTCCATATCTTAAGTAATGACCTTACTCCGATACCGAACTGGCCCTCTGAAACTCCTGCAAGATATAATCAGGTATTTTCAACTCAATTTGTTCCGTTAGTAGATGATCTCGATTCTGATGGTCTTGTTGAACTGATTTTGATGAGTGACAATTCAGATGTTTTAGTTTGGGATTTTGATGCATCTTTTAAAGAGGGGAAAAATAAAACTCGGTATTTAATGGATAATCTTAATTCTAATCAATATAATTCAAAAGGTATACCGACTGATATAGGTGATGACATAAACAACCTTCCTAAATTGTTTGGTCTTAACCAAAATTATCCGAACCCTTTTAATCCGATTACGACAATCGCCTTTGAACTGCCAAATAAAGATGAAATTAAATTGACCGTTTATAATATCCTTGGGCAGGAAGTACAAAGTTTAGCCGAAGGTCTTTTTGAGGCAGGACTGCATACAGTTCAGTTTGATGGAGACAAGTTTGCCTCGGGAATTTATTTGTACCGTCTTGAATCAACCGATATCTCTTTAACCAAAAAAATGGTGCTGATAAAATGAAAAAAATTACTTTCTTCTTTTTCATTTTGCTGACTACAGCAGTTCAGGCAGAGATAAAACAATTGCCGGACCAAACATTAACATCAACTGCTATCGGTACACTGCATTCAGTTGATAGTTTCTTAGTCTCAGCTTCAAGAGGGGGAGTCTCATTGTTTGTTTATGATGATTCATTGCAGCAATACCGATTCCTCACAAGAAATTATATATCGGCTCTTGATTCAGTAACAACAAAATTAGTAGATTCAATCCTTATAATCAATTCTCACGATGAAAAACTTCATTTTGTTTTTCTCAAAAATCTTCCGGAATTGCAATACCTTGGTGTTGTCGATTTGAACAGACCGTTTGCCGATTATACACTTATCGGGAATTCACTGTATATCGCCGGGTTTTATGATGGGATTTTACGATACTCTTTACAGGATTATTCTACGGTTAAGTTTGTAGATTCAAGCATGACCGGAATTTTAGTAACTCAACTGAGTCATGATTCAGAATATTTGTATGCTCTGGATGAGTACAACGGTCTCTTAAGGTATGATATAACAGGCAATGGATTCGGTATATTTGATGACTATCTTTTTGTACCTTTCAGAGCAAACGCTTTCACAAAAATAGACTCACTGTTTTATCTGCATTTAATTCGAGGTGGACTTTTAGTAGGGGATTTTAATCAGCCTTCGGGAAATAATATTATAGATTCTATTTTAGACTTAAGCCAGGTTGCAAATTTATATAATAATGATTCTCTTTTTATTATCACAGAAGATCGCTTTCTTACTCTTATAAACAAATCGAATTTTGATGATAAGGTAGTTTATACGATAAGCAATGTAAACCCGCTCGGCTTGTTAAACCGAACCGATAGTAATTTGTCGTTGTTACTTCCCACTATCGGCGGAGGTCTTACGATTCTAGACATTGATACAATGTTGAGTATTCGAAATGGATTAACATATAACGGCAAAATCAATGATATCTATATTTATAATTCATTATTATATATAAGCAGCAGTGCCGAACCGATTCAACTTTATGCTATAGACAGTACCGGTTTTACTACCTACGCTTTTTCAGTTTATGAAAATTTGAAAAATACAGGACATTTAATCAATAACGGAGACTCAGTGTTTGTCATTTATCCGGATATAGATAAACTGGCTGTTATTGTAAATGCCGATGAGCCGGACTCTGTTTTACTGGAAAACTCTATTACTATATCATCCTCACCTGCAAGAGAAATGTCTTATGTCCCTAAGCAGCTCGATAATAATAATCTTATTTTTTTAGATTACCCGTTTAAATACCAACTATATGCAGCCTCGGATTCAGGCTTTTTGTCGTATGTCGGAGAATGGAGATTTGTTTCCGATATGACTTCATTTGCCTCGATAGATTCATTTGTTGTTGTTACTGATAGGAAAAACGAATGTACTGTCTATCAACCGTTTTCAGAATTTAGAAAATTTATCGCATCGTTCAGTTTAAGCGGTACCGCTACTGAGTCTATTTTTTACAATGACCTACTCTATTTGTTCGTTGAAAATGAAATGTATATCCTAGATTTTAGTGATAGAAATAATATATCTATTCAAGCGGTTATTTCTATCCCAAATGAAGTTGTTGATGCTGTTATCGCCGAAGATTATCTGTTTACTGTCGGTAGTGGCGGAATTACAAAATTTGATTTAAAAGGTAGTGTACCGATAGTAATAGATGCAGGCGGTTTACCGGGTAACTCTATTGTTGTTGACTATAATTTGATAGTAGTTCATGACAATCAATCTGTTATGCTGTATTATCACGACCTTCCGCTGACAGGACAAAATCAGTATACCGAAGAAAACAATTTTGTTTCTTTAGGGCAGAACTACCCGAACCCGTTCAATTTGGAAACGGTAATAAATTACAGCATGTCTGAAAAATCAAAAGTACAGCTTTCTATTTATAATATCTTAGGGCAGAAAGTCAAAACTTTGATAAACACCGAACAAGATGCCGGGAATTATTCTGTGAGTTGGGATGGTACAAGTTCTAGTGGAAATGTTATAGCTACCGGAATTTATTTATATAAATTAGAAACAGAGCAGGCGGTTTCTAAAAAGAAAATGATACTAATTAAATAACTATTCTTTTTTATCTAAGATTTCAAGTTCTCGCAAATCAACTTTATAAAAACCTTTTGTGCTTCTCAAACTGTCAGCAGAAATCGGAACTGCTTGCCGGAAATTTAAGGGACTTGAAACTATTGCTTCAACACCTCGGTAAGATGTAGGATAATAGAAGGCTGATAATATATGATCCCAACTTTGTGCTACAGCGGGGAGAGGGTAGTTAGCTTTTGCCTCTAGACGAAATGTATAAGTACCTTTAGATTTATAATAAGTTCTGGTGATACATACCGGAAAATAATTTGTCCCGGAGTTTGTATAACCGGAAAGCCCGGCAATAGTATAGTAAGGAAACTGCGTGCCGCCGCCTTCGGTAGCATCAATCTGCACAATTGCCGAATTTGCTCCGGTTGTTCCCGAAAGCAATAGATAGCATTTCCCGTAAAGGACTATATAACCGTCATCGGGAATATCAATAGTAACCTTGGTTAAATCTATCATTTCACTATTAGTAAGAGTTGTGAGAGATATATCAATAGATGATGTCAAGCCGGGTTCATTTAGTAACTCATCAGCATTTATCGATGCATCAGGAATAATCAAAGCAGAGTCTCCGGCCTTTTGCTGAAAAGTAATGTAGCTATTTCCTAGTGAATCATACAAAGTCAAACTGCGATTTTCAGAATCTGTCTCTATAGACTTGATTGCATTACTGTCATATCCGCTAATATCAGACGCTGAAAATGCATAAGCTGATGCTCCCAATCGACTACGCGGGAGAATAGGTGTTCCGCTAATTCTGAGTTCCAAATACAGAATCGGATACTGCTGAAACAATGAACTGGTTAAGCTGTTAAAGGAACCGATTTGATATGAGAATAATCCTCCCAAAGTCTGTATGTCAGCATTTTCAGCCCAAACAATTGACCCGTCTACCGAATCAGTATAGAGCAGAAAATCAACAGAGTATGTCCCGTCTACAACAGCAGTTCCATTTGAACCTAACAGCTGTCCTTGATAGCTTATCTGTTTTTCCGCAGCTTGAGAAACAGTATGTTTACCCAAAACTGAGAAGAGAATTAAAATTATCAGTATTTGTTTATATCTCATATTGTTAGTATCGGCAACCTTATGTAGTTATCAATAATATCGGCAAAAATCGTTAAAGACGCAAGTGGTTGTATAGTATTATAATAAATAAAGGATTAGGCTTATGAGTTGAATTGATACTTTAAGTGTAAAATCTCTCTAAATAAATTGCGAAAACAGCAATTGTTGTGTATGTTCTCGTTCAATAATATGTTTTACTTAAAATGTTTTGGGTACAGGGATTTAGGTTATGAGCGATATATTTGATGTAGTAGATAATTTTCAGAAAACAAAAATAGCCTCAGGTTATGTCGATTTTAAAATAGCAAAAGAAGAAGATTACGCAAAAATCGGATTCAAATGCGGACTCGAAGTTCATCAGCAACTCAAAACAGAAAAAAAACTATTCTGCCGTTGCCCTGCCTCAGTTTATAATAAAATTGATGAATACGATGCCGAGGTTATCCGTCACATGCGTCCTACTCTTAGTGAACTAGGTGAATACGACGGTACCGCTCTTATGGAGTTTCGTACCCGTAAAAATATTACCTATCGTCTGAAAAATGAAACGACTTGTACTTACGAAATAGATGACACACCGCCGTTTAAAATCAATACCGAAGCTTTAAAAATTGCTATCCAAATATCACTCTTGGCAAAACAATCAGTTGTAGGTGAATTACATATTATTCGAAAACAATATCTCGACGGTTCAATTCCTGCCGGTTTTCAACGAACAGGTATAATTGGAATTGAGGGAGAGATACCTCTCAAAAATAAAACAATCCGCTTGATACAGCTTTCAATCGAAGAAGACTCCGCACGTGAGATTTCAGACATCGGACATGAGCGGGTCTATCGCACCGACCGTCTCGGTATGCCTTTAATTGAAACTGTGACTTATCCCGAAATGCTGACACCTTCAGAAGCAGAAGAAGCATGTCAGTATCTCCGATTTCTTGTCCGTTCAACAGGCAATGTTTTTACAGGCATCGGAGCTGCCAGGCAAGATGTAAATGTCTCGGCTGAGGGAGGAACGCGTGTTGAAATCAAGGGTGTCGCTCACATAAAATGGATACCGCTCCTGACACACAATGAAGCGTATCGTCAGGTTGCTCTTTTGAAAATCAGGGAACAACTTCTCAAACGTATTAAACCGACTGAATGGAAAATGCAAGTTGTTGAACTTGATTACAATAAACTGAATTCATCTACACACTTTATCTTAAAAGCTCAAGAAGAAAATAAAAAACTGATAGCGGTTAATCTTCCTCACTTCAAAGGAATTCTTTCCCATTTCACACAACCGGGACAGATGTTCTCAAATGAAATCGCCGACCGCCTGAAAGTTATCGCATGCCTCGAGCATCCAAATATGATTTCATCGGAAACACCAAGACCTGAATTCTTTTTTGCCGATGGTGACTATATCAGAGAAACTCTTGGAGCCTCTGAAGAAGATGCCCAAATAGTTTTCTGGACTGATGAATACGATAGACAGATTGCTGTCGAAACTATTGAAGAGCGTTGTCAGATGGCGTTTGAGGGTGTTCCGAATGAAACGCGTAAAGGACTGCCCGACGGTACAACGATTTTTGAAAGAGTTCTTCCTGGTGCCGACCGTATGTATCCCGATACCGATTCAGCACCGATTCAAATTCCTGAGAAATGGATAGAAGAGATCAGACAAACTTTACCGCACGATATCTCCGATGAAATGAAGACGCTTTCGGAATGGAAAGTACCTGAATCTACATGGACATATATTTTTAGAAATAATCTTATGATGATGATTCGCCGTATCAACTATGAGACAGATGTTTCACAGTCATTTATTGCTAAACTATTTGCCTTTGATTTAAAACATCTGGAGGGACAGCATACACCGTCGGGCGATTTTACATATTCAAAAGTTTTAGGTATGTTTCGTTTTATAAAAGAAGAAAATTTACACCAAGAAATTTCCCGTTTAATGCTCGTGGAATTATATCAACATCCTAACATGCGGTTTGAATCTATCTTAGAACAGTTAAACTTTAAACGACGTGATAAAGAGAAATTGAAATCCTATATTCCGTTGTTGTCTGAGAAGTTTGACCAGATTAACAGTTCAAAAAATCCTAATGCCAAATTTGATTGGATTATGGGCCAGATACGAAACAAAGCAATGGGAAATATACCTCTTTCTGAATTGTCGGTTTTAGTAAAGGAGAGCATCTAAAATGGCTGATTTGTTTAAAGGATACAAAGGAAAAGCTCTCGATGTATTGAAGTCTTACAAAATACGAGTATGGAGCGATGCTGTCGTACAAACTACTCGCGGTGAATTTAAAGGTATTGTCTTGCCACGCTCTGAAAATGATGATGACTTACATATTGTGCTTAAAATGATTACCGGCTATAATGTTGGGATTTTGGTTGATACTATCACCGATATGAAAGAAGAGGGATATAAAGAGGCTAACTATAAAATTCCCGAAAAAGAATTTCCATACTCTAAAGATAAGCCCAATGTTAAACTGTTCGGAACCGGCGGAACAATCGCTTCCCGTCTTGACTATCGTACCGGAGCAGTTATTCCCGCATTTTCACCGGGCGAACTCTACGGAGCAGTTCCCGAGCTTGCTGATATTTGTAATATGACAACTGAAAAACTGTTTGCTGTATTCTCTGAAAATATGGGACCGCAGGAATATATCACTCTTGCTAAATCAATCGGCAAAGAGATTGAAAAAGGTATCGACGGTATCGTTGTCGGGCATGGTACTGATACTATGCATCATACAGCAGCAGCTCTGTCATTTATGATACAGGACTCACCTGTACCGATTGTAATAGTCGGTTCACAAAGGTCGTCTGACAGGCCGTCATCCGATGCTACCCTAAATCTAATTCACGCCACCAAAGCAGCAGCTGAGTCAGATATAGCCGAGGTTATGGTCTGTATGTTCGGACCGACATCCGATGAATACGGACTGCTTCATTCAGGGTGCCGTGTACGTAAAATGCACTCATCATATCGTTCTACGTTCAGAACTATCGGTGATACGCCAATTGCTACTATAGATAAGGATAGTATCATTCACATAAAGGATAACTTTAAGCCTCGCCGCAAAGATAGAGATGTGAAAATTCTCCCATACTTTGAGGAAAAAGTTGCAATTGTTTATTATTATCCAAACATGAAGCCGGATATTATTGATTCCCTGATTGAGAACGGTTATAAGGGAATAGTCATCGCAGGGACAGGGCTGGGGCATGTCAACAAAGAAATCTATCCGGCTATTGAGCGGGCGACTGCCAAAGGTATCGCTATTTATATGACTGTCCAAACATTGTGGGGATATGTCCACATGTTTGTGTATGATACCGGTCGTGACCTCATGGCGATGGGAATTATTCCGGCCGATAATATGCTTCCCGAGGTTGCCTATATCAAACTCGGATGGGCATTGGGGCAGAGCGATGATTTGGAAAAAGTCAAAGAGATTATGCTGACTCCTATTTCCGATGAAATTACCGAACGTGAACCATACAACGGGTATCTAATTTTCCAAGGCGGTATCCCCGAAATGGAAGCCTACCTCAAACGCATTCATAAGTGATATATCTTTATGTTTATAAAACATAAAGATATGTCATCCCAGACTTGATCTGGTATCCAGTAAAATTGTAGGGAACAGGCTCGCCTGTTCTATTTTTAATCTGTCACCCTGAAACGGAGTCGAAGGGTCAGATAAAATGGGTTCAGTCCCATGTAAACAGCCTGAAGGCTGATTTATTTTTCTCAAATGGGTTCGTTTCACATATAAAGGGAACCTACAGACTGCGTCTAACTCATTAATATTGTAGATAACAGCTATTTGAACAGGGAGTTACGGCAAAATGGCTTTGTCTCAATAAATGGCTTAAGCCATTTTTGTTAATACTAGTTGTAGTCTTTTTGAGTATGTTCGAATTCTCCTTTTAAATAAGTCTCTCATATATGATTTAAAATCATAATCTGCTAAAAGATTGTAGACAAATTGAAAGATAAACTGACAGAGTATGTCAGTGCATGTCCGTATACTAACTTAAAGAAAATTAAACCTAAAACACCTTCCCTGGCTTGACCAGGGATCCAGACGGTATGCATCAAGAATACTTTGTATATATCTTAGCCAGTAAAATGAATGGAACACTATACATCGGCTGTGCATCAGATTTAATTATGAGCATAAGAATAAACTTACACAAGGATTCACGAGTAAATATAATGTTACTCGGTTGGTTTACTTTAAAAAACATGAAGACAGAATTTCAGCCTTTCATAGAGAAAAGCAGTTGAAGAAATGGAAAAGAGATTGGAAGTTGGAGCTGATTGAAAATAGCAACCCGATTAAAAAAGATTAAACTACTTTACTACTATTTGTTCTTTTAGTTCTGCCTGTTTTTTTTGAAAATTAAAAAATGAAATTATAATTACCCTCCGTGCCAATATAAGTGAGACAGAAAGTTGAAACGTGTAAGTAGGGCGGTATGGAGAATATCAGATGTTATCAGAATCTGTACATGCAGAGAAAAAGAAAGAATCAGTTCTGTTCAAAAGTGTATCAAGCTCCGC
>JAJRXM010000075.1 GCA_024276275.1 Candidatus Zixiibacteriota bacterium | reverse complement strand
GCGGCAAAAAAAGAGTTTCTGTTTCAGAATTTAAGGATAATTTAAAAACTATTGTAAGAGTTGCCAAAGAAAATTCTATAATCCCTGTTTTGATGGTTCCCCCGGTCGCATCGGTTGAAAATTATTTTGAAGGGAAAATTTATAAATTTCATAAACAACATGAAAGGTATCAAAATCAGGTAATCAATTCTGCAAAATATGAAAATATAAATTTCATCAACCATCAACCAAATTTTGATTTATACAATGACCTTTTCGACAACCCCGATGATGACCCGATTCATTTTAATATTAAAGGTCAAAAAGTTTTTACCAAACCGATAGAAGCCTTGTTGATTCCCCTCATTCAATCTTTATAATTTACTGCAAATTGTTTTAACGCTTGAATAAGTTTTGCTATATCAGACCGGTTATTATATAAATGTATTGAAACTCGTATAGAACCTTCTCGGAGAGAAACCATAATTTTCTTTTCATCCAAAAACAGTTTAAGATCTGCAATGTTGTCTGTTGTGAAGGTGATTATTGAAGAACGGTGTTTTTTATCTTGTGATGATGTAATTCTATATTTATCGGAGGTTGTTAAGTATTCCGCAAGACTGTCAATAAGTTCATAGTTGTGTGTTTGAATATTTTTTATTGTTAAACTTTCAAAAATATCCAAAGAGGCTGCCATACCGTATAAATTTAAAACAGCATAGTATCCAAGTTCAAATTTTTCTGCTGTTTCAAAATATGGTTTATCATATTGGAAGAGATTTCCAAACTGCATATTCCAGTCCACACCCATCCAGCTCATAAAAGATATCTGTAATTGCGGTCTAATTTTTTCACTCAGGTAGAAAAATCCGCAACCCTGCGGTGAGAGCATCCATTTCTGACAACCGGTTGAAAACACATCTATTTTTAATTTTTTCACATTGATAGGTTCTACACCCATCCCCTGTATGCCGTCAACTACAAAATATAAATCATGTTTTTGACATATTTCTGAAAGTACCCGCAAGTCATTTTTGTATCCGTTAAAAAACTGTACAAACGAAACTGCTAAAACTTTAGTTCGTTTGGTAATTGCTTTTTCAACTGCCTCAATATCAAAACAGCGATTACGTGATTTTAAGAATTTTATTTTTAAACCTCGTTCTTGTGCGGCAGCCTTGAACGTATACACCATCGCAGGAAATTCAATATCAGAAATCAGGATTTCATCATTTTTTTTCAATGGCAACCCAAAGGCGGCAATATTGAGTCCTTGGGTAGTGTTCATGCTAACACCGACATCTGACTGCTTGGCTCCTATCAGCTTTGCATATCTTTTTCTTAAATCAATCCGAAGTTTGAAAGCATCATGTGAGTCATCTTTGTCAGCCTCCATACGAATTTTCATATTACCGTTTATAGCGTTAACAAGAGGTGTGGAAAAAGGACCATACGATGCTGAGTTGAGATAGATTATATCGTTTGTATGAGGAAATAATTTTCTTGCTCTCTGAAATTTTTTTGTAATGTCTTTGTGCATATATCTATCCTATAGCGAATATAAATAACCAATAATTGTCATAGAAGTAATAAGTTTCAGAAAATACGACAGCAGTAAAAATGTAAGATACGGCATAGGTATTTTTATGCGTACCGATAGAACCATGACAAGCGGAACCGCCCCCATAATGAGTGCAAACAGAGCAGCCGCAAGCCCGACCCGTAACCCTTCAAACGGTAGCATTAAATAGAAAAAGCTATACCCCACTGACGGAATAACAACATAAAATAAAAACTCCATAAAAAAATTCATCGTAAACCATGCTACGGAGCTTTCTTCAAGCATCTCTTTTGGAATACCATTGAGTAATTTTAATTTTCCCGAAATAAATTCCAGCAAAAAACTCAGTAATAGTAATCCTACTCCACCGCCAACCAAACAATATAAAAGTAATGTGTTGTTCATTATTTTAACCAATGTTTTTCTATATACCAGTTGTATGTTTGTTTGGCACCCTCGGCAAAAGGCATCTGCGAAACAAACCCTAATTCATTTTTTGCTTTTTCAGTTGAAACTTCCCATGATGCTAACAGCTCGTTTGCTTTTTCAGGGGTCAGCATCGGGGTTGCATTCACTAATTTAAATGCTGCTTTGGAAATATACGAAATCGCTTTAAAAATAGATGCCGGTAATATGAGTGGGAATCCTTTTTTTCCGACAGCTTCTTCTAGAAGCTGAATTAGATTCTCCATTGTGTACGACCTATCTTCTGAAATAAAATATATAGACCCGGATTTTGTATCAGACAATAGAGCTTTGTAAATTCCGTCACAGAGATCATCAACATGCACCAATTGTAATTTTCGTTGTATATTGCCTATATATGGTTTGATACCTTTATGGACAGTTTTAAAAAATGAGAATATCTCTTTATCACCCGGTCCATAAATACCCGGCGGTCTGACTGATACAACAGAGAGTTTTTCTTTAAAAGAGAACAGAACTTTCTCGCCTGCTAATTTAGATTTACCGTACATAGTAATCGGATGGGGAACATCCTCCTCTGTTACAGGAATGTTATTAACAGACGGTCCCGCAGCCGCAAGCGAGGAAATATAAATTAGTTTTTTAAGATTTTGATTATGACTTGTAACAGCATCAAGAAGTAATTTTGTACCGACTTCATTGACATCAAAATATGTTTCTTTCTTTTTTGCTTTTACAACTCCGGCATTATGAATAATATAATCAACATCTTTAACCATTTCACTAAGTGTGTCCGGCTTGGTAACATCGCCATATCGAAAGGTAACATCTAACCCGTCGAGATTTGACAAATCAGAAGATTTTCGTACTCCGGCGATAACATGAAAATTTTCATCAAGAAACTTAGCACATAGCCGAGTACCGACAAATCCGTTGGCTCCGGTAATTAAGACTGTTCGCTTATTGCTATCCATGATGAGAATGTACTGAATTGATAATTATTACACAAGGATTTGATACAAAAGATAAATTAGACTAAAAAACAACTGCCTCAAAGCGGTAAATCTCAACAGTTCTTTCTTTATAGCTGTTTTTTGGTAAGCCTGCTTTTAAACATGTCTGCTCAACGAACTCGATTACATCCCAATCATTTTCTGTTGCTACCTGCGGAAGTAATAGCCCCGAATGCATCTCAAGATTAATGAGTAACCCGTCACGACCTACTTTAATTTCAGAAACTGAACGAACAACTTTTAACGGCGATAGAACCGAAATTTCAATTTCTGACATTTGAAACTCTTCTTCAGAGATTTCAATAAAACGGGGGTCTTCAAAAGCTGCCGCCACAGCCATATTTGCTACGGCATCTGCCAACGGCTCTCTTGCTTTTATCGTTCCTATACAACCCCGAAGTTCACCATTAATTTTTAAAGTCACAAACAATCCGCGTTTTACCTGAAATTTATCATACAAAGGAGCTGCATAATTTTTTCCGTTTATCCGTGCTAAAATAGAATCTTTTGCAATATCTTTTAGCTGTTGTTTATCTTCAGCAGTTAATACGAATTCATTTTTTTGACTGCCGCACGTTCACCCAATAATGATTTTTTTTGTTTTACTGATTCTTTACCGGCAATAACCACCGCAGATAAATATCCGACAACTTCCTCAAAATCTCCTGTTACTGCTCCCGATGTTGTATATTCAAAAATTTCAACTCGTGAGCCACCCAACCGCTTGGTTGCTTTTAAAACAGATGCCACAATACCGCCCCCGCATGCTTCTGTTTTTCCACGTTCTAGTTTATCTATTAAGAGTTCGGGGTCATAAGATTCAATCGCTTTTCGCATTTCTCCGTCCAGCCTGTTTGCCTGTTTTTCAGTATGGAAATGGGAGAGGTCGGTCGAGGCAACCAGCAGACAGTTGCATCCTGCAACTGTAGTAGCAAGAACTTCGCTTAGAGCATTAATTGATGATTCCTCCTGGTCACCCATTACAATTGCAACCAGTTTAAATTTTCCCAATACGATTTGTAAAAATGGAAGCTGCAATTCCAGGGCATGTTCTCCCCGTTCTTCTCCTGCTCCGTGTCCCATATTAGAAAGATAGACTGACGGCAAAAGAGTACCGATTTTCTCAGAAAAATCTTTATCAATTTCCACAACACCGAGTGGAGTGGAATACCCGTCACCGTCAAAAACAGAACAACCTTGAAAAAAGACTTTATGAGAAGGAGAAATTACAATTACAGTATCATACTGCTTACCTTCCAACTGTTTATATGCTTTAGCTGCTGTTTTCCGGAATACATATACCCGGCATGAGGTACTATTAAGGCAGAAATAGAGTTTTCAAGAGGAATTTTTTCAGATTCGGCAAAATATGAAGCTATCTGTTTTGTTAATTCAATCGGGGATTTTGGATACCAATCTCCTGCACAAACCGCTTTTCGTATATTTTTCTCTTCAGTAGTCATCAATCTTCTCTTTTATATTTTCTCAATAATACGCAGATATTCTGATATTGTCAATTCAACATTAATCTTTGTTTTGCTTATTTTTTATCCAAAATCTAGATAATAATAGTCTATAAAGTGCGGCCTATCGATGCCGATAGTATCTACTAATTAAGAAATTAGTCTTTGTTTATTTATAATCTATATTTATGGAGCACAATTAATGAAAGTTCAAACTAAAATCCTGTTTGGGTTCGCTCTGGTAGCTTTAGTACTTGCCGGCTCGGTAATTTTTACTGCATACCAAGTTACAGAAGATATTAAAGTCACTGATCAAGTGATTAACAATCATGTACCTTCGGCACAAGCAGAACTTAAAGTTTTAAACGGAGTTAACCATTCTCTTGCTGCTCTGCGTGGTTGGATAATACTTGGAAAAGATAAGTTTAAAGATGAAAGAAGTATTGCCTGGACAAACATTGATGCTTCTCTCGGTGAGATAAATAAACTTTCTCAAAACTGGGCATCTGCAGAAAATAAAAATAAACTGCAGCAAATCAACTCATTATTAAGTGAATTCAAAGACTATCAGATTGAAATTGAAAATATCGCTAATACTATAGACCAACGACCTGACCTTAAAATGTTGTTTGAAGATGCCGCTCCGGTAGCCGCAATTATGTCGTCTGAAATAACAAAAATGATTGATCAGGAACTGACAGAAAAAGCAACACCTGCTCGTAAACAGCTATTGGGTATGATGGCAGACGTACGAGGTTCATTAGGACTTGGACTGGCTAATATAAGAGCTTACCTGTTATCCGGTGATGAAAATTACAAAAACAATTTTGAAAAATTATGGGATAAAAACAGTAGAAGGTTTGCTGACCTACAAAAAAACTCTAACCTTTTGAAAAAAAATCAACAAACTGCTTTTGATAAGTTTGTTGAAGCAAGAGCATCCTTCGACCCTATTCCGTCACAAATGTTTGAAATTCGAGTATCTGACCGATACGATTTAGCTAATTACATGCTCGGAACTAAGGCTGCTCCGAAAGCATTTAAAATTAAAGAACTTCTCAGTTCGTTAGCCGCAAATCAGCAACAACTTTTAAACAAAGATGCGAAACATGCTGAAAGCATGTTGTTATCATTGCTTGATTTGCAATGGATATTGTTAGGGATCGGTCTAATTCTATGTGCCATTATAGGAGTATATCTTGGACGAGAAATATCAAAACCGATAAACAGAGTCGTAGACCTTACTGAAATGATGAATAAAGAATTTGATGACTTTGTTACCGTAGTCGATGCAATAGCCGCAAATGACCTCACTCAAAAAATAACACAGACAGAAATAGACCCGAAGTGTACTATTTCTGAAAACGAAGTTAATGTTCTAGTTTGTGCTTTAGAACAGACTATCAATTCAAAAAATAAAATCGGTAATGCTCTCAACAACATGACATCAAATTTAAGAAAAACTATGCAGCAGTTTACTGAAAACACAACTCAGGTTGCTGCTGCCGCAACTGAAATAGCATCTTCATCAGAACAGATGTCAAGAGGTATCGTAACTCAGAATGAACAGGTTATGCAGGTTTCAACTGCTATAGAAGAAATTACAGCTACAATTGTTGAAACATCGAAAAATACAGGCGAAGTAAATAATGTTTCCAAAGATGCCTCAGATACTGCCGGAAATGGTGGGGAAATAATAAATGAGACAATTCAGGGAATGCATCGTATTACTGAAGTTATCAGTGATGCCGCTCAGTCTATTGAGAAGCTCTCAAAATCAGCAGAACAAATCGGTGAAATTATAGGTGTTATCGATGAAATCGCCGATCAAACAAATCTACTGGCATTAAATGCAGCTATTGAAGCAGCCCGTGCTGGTGAACAAGGCCGAGGGTTTGCGGTTGTTGCCGATGAAGTACGGAAACTTTCCGAACGTACCGGTAAAGCTACCGGTGAAATCACTCAAATGATTCAAGGTGTTCAAAAAGAAACAAATGAGGCGGTCGGTTTCATGGAATCCGGTATCAAAGAAGTGCAAACCGGCACTGAATTAACCGACAAAGCAGGTAATTCTTTGAGCGAAATTATTAATATGTCTCAAAGATTAACAGATATGATCCATCAGATTTCAACAGCAACCAATGAACAATCTAATGCTGCCGAAGAAATTTCACAGTCTGTAGAACAAATATCTGCTATTTCAAAAGAAACAGCAGTCGGTGCCGAAGAATCATCGCAAGCTGCTGAAGTTTTAAGCAAAGAAGCTGAAGGGCTTAAAGTAGCAATTTCTAAGTTCAAAATCTGAACAGATTAACAATATATTTTTAGCCGGATGATTATATCATCCGGCTTTTTTATTACAAGGACTTTGTTGACCCATAATTGGTTTAGTGTTTTTGCCGATAATTTCTATAGCTAGGGAAAGTCTATATAAACAAATGATTAGATAATCATGTAATCATTTGCTAAAAAAAAGGGAGTCGGAAAAATGAAAGCATTACAAAACATCAAAATAAAAAACAAACTATTTATTTTAGTACTGCTACCTATTGTAGGGTTACTGTATTTTTCAGTAGGTGAAATCATGGAGAAGAATCAACTGTCAACTGAATTGTGTAAAGTAAGAGATTTATCGGAGTTTGCGGTTATAGCATCTGCTTTAGTACATGAAACACAAAAGGAACGAGGTGCTACTGCAGGTTTTCTTGGTAGTAACGGTACTAAATTTGTCTCTGAACTTTCGACACAACATCAAAATACAGATAAAAAACGGTCTGAATTAAAAGAATTTGTTCAACAAATGGATCTTGATATCTTCAGTCCTGCATTTATAAAACATGTAAATTCTGCCCTAAGTCAACTCGACGAAATTGGAGCTATCCGTTCAAAAGTGTCCTCATTAAACATCGAAACAAAAGAGGCTATTCTATACTACACTTCTTTTAATAACCAAGTATTAAGTGCAATCGGAGAAATTGCAAAACTAAGCTCGATTGCGGATATTTCAAATAGAGCAGAAGCATACACAAATTTTTTAAAATCTAAAGAAAGAGCCGGTATTGAACGGGCTGTATTAACCGACACTTTTGCAGCAAACAAATTCGGCCCGGGAATGTATAATAAGCTAATTCAACTCATAACAGAGCACAGTGCCTATGCCGATGCTTATAAAACTCTCGCTACCGATGATCTCGTTGCTTTTTACAATAATACATTGCGAGGTAAAGAAGTATCAGAAGTTCAAGATATGAGACAAATAGCAATCGAAAAAGGTTCTGCAGGTCAGTTTAATGTAGATGCTTCATACTGGTTCAAAACTATAACAACAAAAATAAATCTACTGAAAAAAATCGAAAATGAAAACGCAGAGCAATTATTGTCCAACGCTGAACAATATTTAAATAATGCGAATAGTTCTTTGTATTTCTCTCTTATTGTATCGATAACTCTTGTTATTACCGCGTTAGGTTTGACATTCATTATTGTAGCAGGAATAACAAAGCCAATTTGCACTCTTGTTTCTCTTACAAATAAGATGAATGAGGAATATAATTCATTTGTGAAAGTTGTTGATGCAATTGCTAATAATGACTTAACTCAAAAAATATCTCAATCCAAAATCGAGTCGACAGGTATTAATTCAACAGATGAGATCGGTCAATTAGTCAATTCTATAGAACTAACTTTAGAGTCTAAAAATAAGATAGGTTCCTCACTAGATAAAATGAGACTCAACTTAACTAAAACCCTGCAAAACTTGAATGAAAACACAAGCTTAGTAGCAGCTGCCGCAACCGAAATTGCATCTTCTGCCGAAATAATGTCAAAAGGGTCTCAAGACCAAACAAACATGGTTACACAAGTTTCAACAGCAATAGAAGAAATCACCGCTACGATTGTGGAGTCTTCAAATAATTCTGCCGAAGCAAGTCAATCGGCTCAATCTGCCGCACAAACAGCAACCGAGGGTGGACAGATTGTAAGCGAAACTATTGACGGCATGCAGAGAATCTCTTCTGTTGTCTCTGAATCAGCTCAATCAATTGGAAAACTTGCTGAGTCTTCTAATCAAATCGGTGAAATTATAGGAGTCATCGACGATATAGCCGACCAGACAAACCTCCTCGCATTAAATGCAGCTATTGAAGCTGCCCGTGCAGGTGAACAAGGTCGCGGTTTTGCTGTAGTTGCCGATGAAGTACGAAAACTTGCTGAAAGAACCGGCACGGCTACTAATGAAATAACTCAGATGATTAATAGTATTCAGCTGGAGACAAGTGAAGCTGTTACATCAATGGAAACCGGAAGTTCTGAAGTCGACAAAGGCAGGGAACTTACCGACAAAGCAGGTAATGCTCTATCTTCTATTGTAACAATGTCAGAATCTGTCATGCATATGATTCAACAAATTGCGGTTGCCTCAGAACAACAAACATGTGCGGCAGAGGAGATTGCTAAGAATATCGAATACATTTCAAACATATCTATTGAAAATACAAAAGGTGCCGAAGAATCATCGGATGCTGCCTTAGGCTTAAGTAAACAAGCAGAAGAGTTAAAAATTATTGTAGAACAGTTCAAAATTTAATTATAAAAAAACCGGACTTCTAATAGTCCGGTTTTTTATTGCAGTTATTTAGATTATTTACGAAGTCGTTTCAACAGGTTTTTGCTCTGACTTATTGTCTTTAACGCCCTCTACCATAGCAGCCAATGACGAAATAATTCCGCTTGCCTCGTACGGCATGAATATTTTATTAGCATCACCCTCGGCAAGTTTTGGAAGCATTTCGAGGTATTTAAGCGTAATCAATTCGTTGTCGGGTTTACCTTCATGTATTGCGGTAAACACAGTCAGCACAGCTTCACCTTCACCCTGAGCTACAGTAATTTTCTTATACTTCTCAGCATCCGCTTTTGCTCTAACTGATATAGCAAACCCTTCGGCATCCAAAATCTGTG
This sequence comes from Candidatus Zixiibacteriota bacterium, assembly GCA_024276275.1. Classification (GTDB taxonomy): domain Bacteria; phylum Zixibacteria; class MSB-5A5; order GN15; family FEB-12; genus QQUK01. The sequence goes on along the minus strand of JAJRXM010000075.1, from coordinate 42,378 downwards.
ACTGTTTATGTCCTTCCGCACGTGTAATCTCTGCCTGTTTTATTCCTTCAGCTTCCAATATTGCGGCACGTTTATCACGCTCTGCTTTCATCTGGCGACTCATTGCCTCGGTAATATCACGAGGAGGGTCAATACGCTGCAGTTCGACTCTGTTAACTTTTACACCCCATTTATCTGTAGCATTATCCAAAACATCACGAAGCTGTCCGTTAATCTCATCTCTTGATGTCAGACAAGCATCCAAATCAAGCTCGCCGATAACATTCCTCAAGTTAGTCTGAGCAAGTTTCGTAGCAGCCATAATATAGTTTGCAATTTCATACCTTGAACGAAAAGGATCAGTAACCTGAGCATACACAATACAGTCAACTTCGACGTTCACGTTATCTTTTGTAATAACGAGTTGCGGTGGTACATCTAGTACAACTTCACGCATATCGACTTTTAAAACTATATCCATAAACGGCATTATCAAGTTTAGCCCCGGATCCATCACACGCTGAAATTTACCAAGTCTTTCTACTAATCCTTTTTCGTAAGGACGTATAATTCTGATTGCAAATACTACTAATAGAAAAACTAATACTACTGCCACACCTAGAAACAACATTAGTTCCATATTCATATAAAACTCCTTTCTATTTTTTCTTCTCTACAATAACTGTTGTACCGGTAACTTTTAAGATTGTTACTTTTTCATGTTCTTGTATAATCTCTTCAGCAACAGCTCTCCACACTTCTCCATTTACTTGCACTTGACCTGCTACATCAGAATCAATTGTTTTAAGTACCAATCCTACATGACCAATCATAGCATCTACATTTACTGACTGTGGAGATTCTTTGGTAATTTTTTTGCCATCTTCCGAGTCATCGGTAATAAAATTGCAGAAACAACAACGAACATTCCTATTTGCCAGTAATAACTCTCAGGATAAAAGTACGCAAAAATCCCACAGACAAGTGCTGAGATTGAAAACCCGATAAACAGCATAGACGGTGTCAATACTTCCAGTATTAAAAATATAATAAACGCTGCCAGCCAAATCCAAACAACATCAGGCATTTGAACAACTCCTTTCTAAACTCATCAATATATACAAATACTGACTTCTATATTATATACTTTCTATTTTTTTCTTTATTCAGAAAAATCGAATCATTACATTATGAAAGAAAACTTAGATGAAAGTCAATTTAAAAACTCTGGGAGAACAATGCACATATATAAAAAATTTGCTACTGTTTACGACCAAATGGATGCCGACCTGCATTCTAAACTTATGGTACCCTATTGTCTCAAAATCCTTAAAAAATTTAAAACTAATCCTTCCGAAGGATTAGATCTTTGTTGTGGAACCGGATCAGCTATTTTAGAGTTTGAAAAAAAGGTATAAAAATGTCCGGTTTAGACCAAAGTGCCGAAATGCTTGCCGTCACTGCCAAAAAAACTAAAAAATTTAAAGTTAAACTATATCAAAAATCACTACCGTCATTTAAACTTCTAGATTTAAAAAATTCACAAAAAAACGTTCAGTTTGATATGATAACTTCTTTTTATGACTCATTAAACTATATGCTGACTGAAGAAGATTTATCAAAAACTTTTAAGTCTGTTCATAAACATTTGAACCAACTTGGATGGTTTATCTTTGACATGAACACTCCCCATGCTCTCAAAACAATTTGGGATGAACAAATTTATGCGGGAGTAAAAGGCTCAATGGCATGGGTCTGGCAAAATGACTATGACCCCAAAGAAAAAAAAGCAGCCTGCCATGCTACCTTCTTTAAAAAACGCGGAGAGTTATATGAAAGATTTGATGAAACACATTATGAAAAAGGATATTCCAATACAATAATTAAAAAATTGCTCAACAATTCCGGTTTTTCAATAAGAGGATTTTATGACTGTTATAAGTTCAGTAAACCGACCCGAAATTCGTACCGAATATGTGTCGTAGCTCAAAAGAAATAAACCGGCAACCTACTCACCTTCAGTAAGAACCATAATATCTTTCACTAAGATAGGTTCAACGGCATAAAAACCCTGCCCATACTGACATCGTGCCTGCAAACCGAATGAACGTGACATGGCAGCTATATGCTCTATATAGTCTTTTGATTTATCTTTATTTAAAAATTGTGAGCGATGTGCCGAAAGAGCTTTTATCCATTGATCAAAATGCGGAGTTATATCTACAATAAAATTAGGTATTACCTGCGGAGGTAAAAAATAATGGTATATACGAGTTACCAAATGAGGTTCGCCTTCAATATCAATTTTTTTTAAGGCAGCCAAATTAGCAGCATTAACTGTAATAATACCTGCCGCAACATGATCGGGATGTGATTGTCTGCGTCCATGACCGACATGAGGATATGGAGTAAGTAACATCTTTGGACGACATTTCCGTATTACTTTAGCAAGTTCTAATCGGTTTTCATAACTATGAGCAAGTTTTGTATCCCCCCAGTTAAAAACTTTTACAACATCAGTACCCATCACCGATGCAGCATCTTCGATTTCTCTCGATCTTATCTCTGCTGTTCCCCCGGTTCCCATTTCCCCTTCGGTAAGAATAACAATTCCTGTTTTCTTCCCTCTTTTTTGCTGATCAATCAATACCCCACCGGTACCGACTTCAACATCATCAGGATGTGCACCTATTGATAATAAATCATAAGCCATAATAAACACTCTCTATCTAAAAAAACCCGGATGATTTTATATCACCCGGGTTAAAGCTTTTATAAAAAACTATTAATTACCGAATCTCTTAGAATGGAATATTAGCATCTCACGAAGAATGTCATATACATACTGATCTTTGTTCGCAGGATGTCCGTCATATCCACTTAGTTCGTACGTTTCAATAGAAACTGGAACACCGGAGTTCTTCAAAGTAGAAATCCATGAATCTGTTTGTTCATTATAGTTTCCAAAAGTACTTTCAGATGAGTTCCCCATCCAAAGATTTACATTATCAAATGCATTTGGATTAGCAACAAACATTACCGGTAAGTTATTTTGCAGCCATAGGTCCCAAACCGGTGTTATAGGATTACCGTTGTTATCAAATGGAAGATGGTAACTAAAGATATAGTTTATATTGTTTTTAAACACGTTTGGAGGATTTGTAAATCCGGCATAACTAATAGCAGTTGATTCAGGGAAAACCGTAGTATCTAATGTTACATCAGAAATAAAGTAAAATTCTTTTTCCTGAGTTCCCGATAATTGATTAAACGTAACAGAATCTTCATAATTAACAGAAAGTTGATGAGAAGAAAAAGCAAAACTACCGCCAATAAACAATCTTGATATATGCCAATTCCCTGCGTAACTGAACCCGGTCAGAGGATCCTGTAAATTTTGTCCCATAAGTCCTTGCTCATTTAAAGCATCATCAAAAGGTGTCATTAATCCTGAAGCACCGTCAGCACCGTCAAAATCCATAGGTCCGGATACACCGCTTACAGAACTAAATACACCGGGATTAAGTATAGCAGCTCGATAGGCACCATAAGCACCCATACCAATTCCACCGATGCCTCTTTTGGAAGTCATCTTAAGAGTAGGAATCATATATTCTTCTTCAACAAAACGAATAAGTTCTGTTCCGATTAAAGAATCATAAAATCCGGCAGCAGGTGATGATCCTGCAAAGAAATATCCACCAAACAATTTACCGTTCGGTACACACAAAATTGCCATCGGTTGAATTTCACCTTTTGAAATAAGCTCATCGGCTACCTCTTTTAGGCCGTGTTGAAAATAAAAATTCTCATCACCGTCCTGAGGTGGAAGTAAAATCAATAACGGTACCGGTTTGAAATCGCCACCGTTTTGTACCGGAAAACCGACTTTTGGCATATACCCTTTTAATGGCATTTGCTGGAATTTGTTCTGAAGTTGGAATACTAATTCATCAGTAAAAACATGGGCACCGGTCTTTGGTACAAGACCGCCTTCAACAAGTGTATAATTTTCTTTTCCATAATTAACACCTCGGTCTGTACAGCCAAGAACAAACATGAATGCCAAAAGTGTTACGTAAGAAATAATTTTATATAGTTTCATAAGATCTCCTTAAAACCGATATATAAATGAAAATACGGTTTCATAAGATTCAGCCCCGTAAAAACCGTTCATGTTATCAAATAAACCATCTGAATTGACATCGACTAAATCAGTAGAAGTTAAATCAGGATATGATGTATAGCTTGTTACAAAACCAAAATCATACTGTCTATAATGCCAAATCAAACCGCCACTAATTCTATTTTTATCTCCGGTATCAATAAATTGAGGAGTCATAAGAGAGTTAGAGCGAGCAGGTGATTGATCAACAGAACCGCCACCTATAAAAGTAAAGTATTGATTATAATCGTACATAAAGCCTAATGAGAATTTACCGGCATCTTTCCAATCAACCGGATTGGATACGTCGGCAGTTAAATAATCATTTGCCAAAGCTATTGTATCAGCAGCACCGGTTAATCCTGAATGGTTAGAATAGCGGAAATTTAAACCGTCGTATTTTGACCACATCGTGTACTCGGCATCAAAAGAGACTAAGAATTTATCGTGAACTTTATAAGCCAGACCAAAAGCAAATGATGTCGGCAATTTAAGTTCCAATTCAAAATCGGCTGAATCAACTATTTTATTACCGGCAACAAATAAATTACCTGCTGTTCCCGGACGATTTGGGTCGTCAATTGAAGCAGAATCAAGGAAATTAACTTCCGGCATATAGAATTCTAAAGCTGAGCGACCTTCGAGAGTTATATTAAACGGCACACGTGCATTTAGACCGATACGTAATTTTTCAGTAACATCATACATCATGCCTAAGTTAAGGCCAAAACCATACCCGTTACCGTCATTTTTATTCCATTGAGTTATTTTGTCAAACGGTCTGACTGCTATTGGATTAAATGTATTAGCGTCATAAAATAGATTATCCCTAAAATATATATTAGTATAAATTAAGTCAGCACGCAGTAATTGAAAACCAATACCTAATGAAAGCTTATCATTCATAAATTCTTTAGCAGCTGTTAATTGAAAAGCAACTACATCCAAATTTACACTATACTGATCATCCGGTAAAGTTAGCTGATCGTTATAAGCTAGCGGAATATTATATAAGTTCCATGTGTTATTTTGGTCAAACAATTGGTAGGCCGATAATCCGGTACTAATTTCACCAAAAATTGGAAGCCTGGTAACTATTCCACCGGATGGATTAGATAATATCTCATGGTTATTATAGTTTGTTTGGTCATTATAGATACCTGATTCATATTGACCGCCCCATAAATAGTTCGGGTCAAGATCGTACCTATACTGTAAAAATCCATTTGATGAACCCACTTGAGTATCATATATTTTTGCATAACCTGCCGGATTGTAATAAGCTGCTGTCCAGTCATCAGCAATAGCTCGAAAAGCACCACCCATCCCCATTGCTTTGGTACCGACACCGGATATTTCAAATCCGCTGGCACCAACACGCATTGAGAAAAGAGCAATTATTGCTAAGAGTAAAACAAGGAATTTGGTAAACCCCATTCTCATCTCCATACATTTAGAATACATCGTTTATTTTTCTCTTTAAATTGTAAATCGAATACTTTTTATAAAATAATGTCATATTAGAAATAAGTTAATAGCATCAACATCTTTTGTACCTTAAAATGAAGCAGTCAAGTTACTATGCCCATACTTCATTGTCAAGGAATTCTACTTTATTTTCCCTGGAAACAGAGATTTAACTGTCTGCCGTTATTAGTGTTACTTTATCATAACAACAGACGAATCACTTGCGATTTTGTTGAGAAAGAAACTTATACTCTTTAGAAAAAATTATTGGAAAGTTAAAAAAATTGAACCATTTAGACTTACAGCCGATACTTTTCTCAAATTCACATCTGAAGGTATTTGAAACCTCGTTATTATTCCAAACACAGTTTAACGGAAAATAATTCCTTTACAACCGGAATCAATTTCTAATAACAGCTCTTTCACATCAGGACTTTCAATAGCTTCACACACCTAACTATATGAAAACAAATACGTTAAAATGAGTTTTTCATAACCGGCACTCACTTTGCTTTACAGTTTGACGGTACATATATTTCAAACTAATAGGAAGGTACGAAATGTCCAAAAAAATTATTACCGTTGTTATTTTAATTATAATCTTGGTTTCGTTAAACTGGTTTCACACTGTCTCAGCGGCAGATCTGTCTAACTTAACTGACCAACAAAAACAAGAGCTTCTAAAAAAATACAAAAGCTCTCAAACAAAAAAGAGTTCTGATTATTATCAATCAGCGGACTTCTACAAACAAAATAAACAGCTTTCTGATAATGATTTTACTACTGCCAATGCTCCCAAAACTGAAAAATCAGCTCTACAAGTCCACCAAAAACAACAAATAGAGCCGCCCAAGAACAATTATTCTCATCAGCAAACCCCGTTTGACAAGCTCAAACCTTTTGGGATGGAACTATTTACTCATATTGATGACCAAATAGACCAACCGACAGATATAAGTTCTTCATCTGATTATATTCTCGGACCGGGTGATAATATCATTATTTATCTTTGGGGACGAGTCGAAAAAGAGTACAACCTTACTATAGACCGTGAAGGAAAAGTATTTATACCTCAAGTCGGTAATATTGTAGTATGGGGTCTTTCGCTTGAAAAGTTCAGAACAAAAGTTCAGAATAATTTTTCAAAAGTATATTCTGATTTTGAATTAACAGCATCGTTAGGAAAAATTCGCTCAATTCGTATTTTTGTTGCCGGAGAAGTTCAACGCCCCGGAGCATATACGGTCTCATCGCTCACTTCGCTCTTAAATGCCCTCTATCTTTCCGGTGGCCCTTCAGAACGGGGTTCCATGCGGTCTATAAAACTTAAAAGACAGGGGAAAACTGTCGCAGAAGTTGATTTATATAAATTACTTTTGGAAGGAGACAACTCAACAGATATCCATTTGGAGTCAGGTGACGTTGTTTTTGTTCCGGTTGCGGGACTACAAGTCGCTATAAGAGGTGAAATCCGTCGTGAAGCTATTTACGAACTCAAAGGAAACGAAACAGCATCGGACCTTCTTACTCTTGCCGGTAACCCAACTCCCCAGGCACATCTTGAAAGAGTCATGCTTGAAAGAATTTCTGACAATTCGGAATGGAATGTTTTAGATTTAAACCTCAAAGGTAATAATCCTGAAAATGAACAGACAATTCTAAAACGAGGCGATAGAATCACTATCTATTCTATTTTTGAAGCAAAACAAAATATCGTAGCAATTTTTGGTAAAGTTAAACATGAAGGATTTTTTGAAAGAAAAGAAACGACTAGAGTCTCTGATTTAATCAACCAGGCAAAACTTCAGCCGTATGATGTCTATTATGAACGTGCCGATCTTTTCAGAAAACATCAAAACAGAAAAATTGAAATAATTCCGGTCAATTTACAGGAAATCATAAACGGAAATTCATCTGCTGATATTCTTTTACAAGATAAAGATTCCTTACATATTTACGCTATTGAAGAGGTCGAATGGGATAAATTTGTCTTTATAGAAGGAATGGTAAAAAATCCAGGACGTTACCCTCTTTATGATAATATGACCGTCAACGATCTTATATTTTTGGCCGGCTCATATACCCGTTCGGCTCAACGACATCGGGCTGAAATTGCTAGAATAAATGATAAAGCTGAAGTCTCTCTTATGTTCGTCGGTATCAACAATGGAGAGGCAAATTCGTTTAAATTAACCGAAGATGACCATTTGTACATTCGTCAAATTCCGGAATGGGAAAATAACCGAACAGTCACCATAGAAGGTGCCGTAAAATATCCGGGAGAATATACTATCGCCAACCGTTCTGAGACTCTATATGAGCTTCTCTTAAGAAGTGGCGGCTTTTCTGATAATGCCTTCCCGAGAGGTATTGTTTTTGAAAGAACATCTATAAATGAAAACCTTAACCGCTTAAGAGTTTCCGATGTTATCAAACGCTCAAGCCCGATTAAATTAGATTCTTTAGGGCATCAGGTTAAAGAGTCCAAAGTTGATTATGATCCTCTTTCGATGAACAGAATTATTATCGACATGGAAAAAATTGTTGCGACTAACGGACAAGAAGGAAATATTATTTTAGAACAAAATGATAAGATATTTATCCCTACTATTCCATCAGGTATCTCTATTATAGGTGCCGTTGGGTCAAACGGAACTTTAAAATACTCAGAAGGCTTAACTGTAAAAGATTATATAAAACGTGCCGGTAACTTCACTAAGCAGGCTGATAAAAAACAGACTCGTTTAATACGGGCTACCGGAGAAGTTCTCAGCGGAGGTGGTATAACAAAAAATTATGTTGATATCGGTGATGTTATAATCATCCCTACAAAAATTGATAAAGAACGAAACTTCATGAAAACATTTACCTCCGCATTAAGTGCTGCTACAGGCGTGCTTACATCGGTTTATATTATCAGTAAATTATAAATTTCATCTTTTTTTACCTTCCTAATAAAGAGTCGAAACTATCTTGGTTTCGGCTTTTTTTTATGGAATAATTTTCTTTTAAGTAAGGAAAGAACAACCCTTTTTCTACTCATATTATGCCTACATCGCATTGTCTTCACACAGATTAACTGTTGAATAACAACAAGATAACACGATTTCTATCTTTTCGGCATCACCTTTGCAATTAAACATGATGTTAGGAGAAAAAAATATGAAACTATACACAAACACATTACACGAATCAAACGATGATATAGCCCAACTGGTAGCCCATAATCATCATCTGTCAAAGAATGTTATTTTTCCTTTTGCCGACAATAGAGAGTTTCTAACAGAATTATTCATTCAACACGACTGCGAAGGAATAAACCTTATTTCTGTCGGTGCATCAACACCGGATATCGCTATTGCCGCCGATAAAGCAAACATGCACATTGCTGAAATAACCGGTAAAAATCCTTTTACCTACTCACTAGATACAGTCTTAGATCAAATCACAAACGGTGATATTATATATATCGCTAACCCTCACAAAATTTCGGGGGCAAATTTTTCATTAACAGGTCTTAAAAAAATTGCAAAAAAAATATCGACGGTCTTACTATCATTGATGAATACTATTTTGATTTCTACGGTATTACCGGACTGTCCTTAGTCGAAAGTTTTGAAAATATCATAGTCCTTAGATCTTTTACTGCCGCATACGGAATATATTCATCCGATGCCGGCTATGCAGTATCATCCAAAAAAATTGTTCAGCATTGCAAAGATATGTTTTCACAAAAACAAATCTCTACAATTTTGCGTAAAACAATCCTTGCTACTATGTCAAATACTGATGCTTTGCAAGAAAGATTACACGAAATTCGTGAAGAATCTCTCCGTATAACAAAAAAACTGACTTCTCTCGGTGTTCAATGTCGCATTACGGCAACAGACTTTCTGCTCATGCGGGTCGCATCGCCAAAAGATGTCGGAAATTTCCTTATTAAAAATAAGGTAGATGTAGAAAATCTAAGCGGATATCCAAACATGAAAAACTATATACGGTTCCGCATCGAATCATTTTTCTCTAATGACAGACTTATCAAATCTTTTGAAAAAATGCCGGAAAATTTCTACAAAATGAAACTTGTTGAAAAACGTACTCTAACTCTTCGTCGACCTGCCGGTGAATCAGTTGCTCAGAAATCTCTTATAAATGAACTCATGACCGGTAAAGTTAAAGACCGCTCTAAGTCGTCTGAAGTAGTAAATAATAAACATCTATTTAAAATAGCCGATTAAGATATTATGCGAAAATATATATACAACATAGTTCTATTGTTAACCGGACAAATACAGATTTATCTATTGATGGCTCTTTCGTTCGCAGCATCATTTATCTATTTAGGATATTCAATAGAATTTATAGTAAAAACTATAACTATTACTGCTGTTGTACGTTTGTTCTTTTATTTGAACAGTGCTCCTAAACCGGTGATGGAAATTCAGTCTATCCGTAAAAAAATTAAACGAGTAATTGAAGATGAAACCCGTGTAGGGCTTACTTTAGCAGCATTCTGTTTGTTTGCGGAGTGGCCTGTTTTAGGAAATGATTTATTGTTAGTTTTAAGTCTGAATTTTATAGCACAACTTGGAAGTCTATTTATAACAAATAAAATCCTTTCAGCATTAACCGCAAATAATATCTTCAGAAAATCAAATCAACAAATTATAATAATCGGTACCGGCAAAAATGCAAAACAAACTGCCGATGCGATACTCAACGCACCGGAAAGTAAATCTGTTCTCACCGGATTTATGGATTTTCACCGTACAGGGTTCTGGAGATATCGCGATATACCGATGATAGGACATCCCGATGAACTATCAGGAATAATCGCTAACTCACATATTGATTTAATCATCTGTGCTTTGGAAAATGAAGATATTTCTTCGGCGCAATCAGTATTTGCCGTAGCCGACAAAATGGGAATTCCTATCTGCTTTATGCCGAACTTCTTACCGGCAGTTAATAGAAAAATGAAACACGCCTACATAAACTCTCTTCCGATGATGCTGTATAGGGCTGTCGAAGATAACCAAATAAAACTGTTCACAAAATCAATTATTGATAAAATCGGTGCTGTAGTTGGCATAATCATTTTTTCACCTATTATGCTATTAACCGCATTAGCAATTAAAATTGAAGACCGTGGTCCGATTTTCTTTAATCAAATCCGTTCGGGTATAAACGGTAAACAATTCCACTTGTTTAAATTCAGAACGATGTGTATCAATGCTGAAGAGAAAAAAGCCGAACTAGAGAAATTAAATGAAATGTCAGGGCCGGTTTTTAAAATCACAAACGACCCAAGAGTTACAAAAGTCGGTCATATTTTACGGAAAACTTCAATGGATGAACTTCCACAGTTTTTTAATGTCCTTTTAGGCGACATGTCGATTGTCGGACCGCGTCCTCCTTTACCAAAAGAAGTCTCCCAGTACGAGCAATGGCAGCATCGACGTTTATCGGTTAAACCGGGGGTAACATGTACTTGGCAGGTAAGCGGACGAAATAATATTGATTTTGATGATTGGATGAAACTTGATTTAGAGTATATTGACCAGTGGTCACTTTGGAATGATACCAAAATAATTGTCAAAACTATTCCTGCGGTTATGAAAGGAAGCGGGGCATCATAAGTATCATCTTTTAATATGTTGCATGGAAGCTAACATATGTATAATAAATTATATAGATTTATTTTCTTCATACTTAGTATAAGTATCTACTCAGCTAAAATATCAGCCTCTACTCTTCTTCCGTTAGGTATAGAACTGTTTGATTTTGTCTATGACAAAATGGAAAAATATGAAGCAACCCAACAGGATATATATATCTATACAATAGCACCTTATCTTATACCTAAAAACACAGTAGACATAACGCCGTTAAATTTTTTAAAATATAATTCAAATAAGAAAATAAATATATTCGCTATCGGAACCGAGACATTTACTACTCAGACTTTTAGCTCCGGCGAATCGCTGGAAACTATCAGAGCCGGTCTTTCCGGAATGTTTAACAAGAATATATTTTTCTTTTCAAACATATCACTTGATGAAAACAAAGCAGAGGATAAACTCTACAGTGGGAAAAAGTGGCGTGGTCTGGCGGGAGGAGTTGAACAATCTTTCCTCTTCGCTCAGTTTAAACATTTTAATATTTTTGCCGGTCGCTTTAAGTCATTCTGGGGAATTAAAAAATCCCTACTGCTCTCAGAATCAAATGCCCTCGACGGATTGCAATATACGGTAACTTATAAAAAAATTTCACTTACTTACCGTTTGGCAAAACTAAATCAATTGGAAACAAGTCTTACTACTTCGGTTTTTGACAACAGATATTTTGCAGGACACAGGATTGATGTCAGACTACACAAAAAATTACGCATAGGTTTGTTTGAATCTATAGTTTTTGGTGGAATCGGAAGAACAGTTGAATTTAACTACTTGAACCCGTTAATGTCATATCATGCCGAACAATTAAACAACGATGTAAATGATAATAGTTTTTTAGGTGCCGACTTCACGTATTACCCTATACAAAAAACAAAAATTTACGGACAACTATTAATAGATGACTATCAAATTGAAAATAATTCACAGGGCGATCAGGAGCCGAACCAATACGGTTTTATAATCGGTGGGTATTCTGTCGACTTTATAAAGTCTTATGACGTAAGGCTTGAATATATAAAAGTTACCAATCGCACCTACAACCAGGCTTTTGAACGTAATAGATATATATTCGAAAACAAATCTCTCGGATATTTTAACACAAATGATTTTGACAAAATAAATTTATCTGTAACTAAATGGTTTTCACCTCTTCGTTCTCTTTCACTGCATTATACGCATCTTAGAAAAGGTGAAGGAACTATTACTGATACTTGGACAGAACCGTGGCTGGAAACAAACGGAGACTATAGCGAAACATTTCCTTATGGAATTGTTGAAAAATCTAACAGACTTAGTGGACAATTTAAAAGTTTCTTAGGGAGTTACTTTTATCTGGACCTTGAAGCTGGAATTGAAAATATCAAAAATAAAAATAACAGTATACAGAATTCACAACAAAACAAATTTTTAACTATAAAACTATTTACTTTTTTCTCAAAAAGTATCTGATAAGATAAAGGAGTCAATTTTGAAACGATTCACAATACTTCTCTGTTCGCTTTTTTTATTATTCGGAAGTCTTTTATTTGCCGAAGATGAAAATGTTTATTCCGGTAAAGCTCATAATAACAAAATGACCGGAGTTGAAAGAGTATTTAAAGGCGAGCTTGTATGTTTAGGATGCAATCTCAAAAAAAGTGGTGCCCGTACTGATTGTCAAGAAAGCGGTCACAACATACGGCTTATTGCCGAAAACGGGTCATACCTGACTTTGTTGTCAAACAGGTATTCTGAAAAGCTGCTTACGGATACTTCAATGCTGTATAAGCCTATAGAAATTAAAGGATTCCATTTTGCAAATGCTCATGCAATTGATTTGATTTCATATTCATTTAATAACAAATCAATCGGTTGGTGTACTGTTTGTCAAAAAATGGATAACTGCTCGCAGAAATAGTAATAGAGTACAAAAGAACTCTTTGTTTCCATTATATCGGAACTTTTTTAGGACATTTTCCGTTTTATAAAATATGTATATAATCAGAGATATTAAAACAGGAGTAGAAAATGTCTAAAAAAACATTTTTCATTATCTGTTCATTTTTGCTGGTTTTACCTATTATGGTACAAGCAGGACCGGAACATGATCATGGACAAAAAAACGTAGAGAAAATTGATGGCAAAGTGACAACACTTGAAGGTGTTTTAGTTTGCAAAAACTGTTCTCTAAAAAAAGATTTTGGTGCCCGTTCGGAGTGTAAAATTCGTGGATGTCAACATGCCCTAAAAACAACTGACGGTAAATTTGTTGAATTCTTAGATAATAAGTATTCTCAAGGTCTCAAAGATACGAAGTATGCCGGGAAGCAAATAAAAGTTACCGGAACATTTTTCGCAAATGCCAACACAATGGATGTTCAGACTATTACTGTTGAAGGTAAAACTGTAAGCTGGTGTGATAACTGTGCGTCTATGGACGGTTGTTCAGCTAAATAAAAAATATACTAATAAAAAAACCGGTTCTATAGAGAACCGGTTTTTTTATATATAATTATTTATAATTACTTTGCTTCTGCTTTATTCATCTCTTCTTCAAATTTCGCTGCTACACTATCAAGCTCTTCTAGTATATTTTCAGAATCAACTTTTTCTTCGTCAACAGAAATAGCATTATGTTCGCAAGCTGAATCTTGAGCATCAGGTGCTAAGTGCAGTTTATCGGTACTATTTTCATCTGAACTAGTATCCTTCGATTCTACTATTGTACCACCAACTACAAATCCTTCCGGCACATCTTCTGCCCGTTTTGTAGTTTCTACTAAAGCTCCCTGTTTCGGGACATCATCAGAACCTATCATAGTATCAGGTGATACTTTTTCCGGAACATTGTCATGATGGTCAAACCCTGATAAAGCTGCTGCTAACTCAGGATCAACGGGAGTATCTTCTGAAACAGGAACTATTTCATCGGCGGCATTAGTTTCTTCGGTAATTATCTGTTCATTTTTCGATTCTGATCCAACCGAGGTCATTTGATCGCGCTCGACTTCTGATGAGTTCGTTACTTCTATTTCTTCCGCTGTTTCAGAAGTATAGCTAAATTCCGCGTCAGCTATTTTTTCTATCATCCTCAAGTGGATATGAATCATATCTTTTAATTCAGTTGAGAATGATTCTTTAGTTTGCTCCAACCTGTTCAGCTGCTGTTTGTATTCAGAAACTTTAGCTTCTTTTGATGATACCAATCCGTTTGCTTTTTCTTTTGCTTCGGCAAGAATCTTTTCAGCTTCTTCTTTGGCGTTTGCCATTGTTGAGTCAGCATTCTGACGGGCATCAATAGCGGCACCTTTGATAGAATCTTCAAATTGTTTTAAATTATCAAGCTGACTTTTTATAGAATCATTTTCCATCGACAACTTCAGAGACTCCTGTTTAATACTTTCAAGAGCATTGGCTATCTGATCTAAAAATGAATCGACTTCTTCTTTATCATATCCACGCATCTGACTTGGAAATTCATAATTACGAATATCATTTGGGGATAAATTCATAACAAACCTTACTTTCTTTATATATTGTTCTTTTTCATTCGATTATTTTTGTTTCTAACTGAAACATTTCAAAATTGTTTCTTTCTATTATTATCGAACAAAATAAAGAAAATATTAACCTGAATTATGAAGTTTTTTGACGTTCTATCTTGTTGTTATACAGAGACTTTTAAATGAGAATAATTGATTAGTTTTCCCGTGTTCCAAATAATCCCGAACCGACCCGAATCATGGTCGACCCTTCTTTGATTGCAAGTTTGAAATCTGCACTCATCCCCATCGAAAGATGTGAAAAATCATCACCGACTATTTGTTTTCCCTCTTTAAATAATTGATAGCATTTATTAAATGCTGAACGAACTTTCTGTTTATCGGTAGTGTGTGGTCCGATAGTCATAAGACCGGTAAGGTCGATATTCGGAAGCTGATATATTTGTTTTATAAGTTCAATTGTCTCAGTAAATGAGACCCCATGTTTTTGAGGTTCTTCCGAAGAATTTATTTCTACAAAACATTCTATTGTACGGTTGATTTCAGCAGCACGTTTTGAAATTTCTTCAGCGAGTTTAAATGAATCAACTGATTGAATCACATCAAACATCTGTACTACTTTTTTAACTTTATTTGTCTGGAGATGTCCAATCATGTGATATCGTGCTATTTGCCCAAGCTCGTCAATTTTTGGTTCTGCTTCTTGCAAACGACTTTCACCGATATTGAAAATACCCGATGCTACCGCTATATTTATAGCCGCTGACGGAAATGTCTTGGTAACGGCTACAATTGTTATATCATCGGCATCACGGTCGCATTCCTCGCAGACTTCTGCAATTTGACCGTTCAGTTCCATTAAATTTTTTGCAAATCTATCTTTCATAAGTTCCTGATAATAAAACACGAAACTTTAAAAAGAAGCAAGATATTTATTGAATTTATTTGCTACACAACAGCAATATCGGCTATATCTTCTTTATTCGTCGGAATCTCAGGCAGTATAACAGGTAATTCAGCTACTTCCGGAGCCTTCGGAATAAATTGTGAAGACATCATTGACAAAGCATCATCAACTCTTCCAAAGAATGATTCAATAGAGTTAACCAGTTGGTCTTTCACTAAAGCAACAGTATCTTCAGCAAAGCCAAGCTCTTCAACCGCCATTGTGAAAAATTCTTCAGCTTTGGCAACCATGTCAGACTCGGCAGCATTTAGATAACTGTCTACAGTATCAAAGAATTTTCCCATCATTTCGGTTGTGCCTGACTCGGCAACATTACCGGCAGATTTTACATAACCTTCCAGATTCTTAGGATCAGTTTCAGAAATCTGTTTTGTCTGTACATTGAATTTATTTATAAAGGAGAAGTTAAATTTGGAATCCATTCGATACCGCAGAGCAAATTTATTGACCGTCCGACGATACCCTTCCGATGCTTCTGCCTTCATCGACTTACTAATTTTTGTAGATTCTTTATAAAATGACTGTACATTAAAGTTTCTTGATTGAGCTCCAAAAGCACCTGCAAATTTAGATTTGTTTTTCATCTTAGACTTTACAACTAATTTTCCGTCAATATTTTCAGCCATATTAGTTTCAATAATCTCTTTGCTTTTAATGTCAAATGCCGCCTTTAGACCAAAACCTCCGGCAGCAAACTCTGTTATTTCTCTGGTATCACCGTCAGCTATTTTTTCAGCAATACCTTGAATAGCACGTAAATCAAATTGCAGCTTCATTTTATAATCTAATGTCGTTTTTCTGTTATAATAACCGACTTCGCCCGTTTTAGAGTCTTCTGTTTTTTTATCATTGTTATGTTCGGACGGTTTCTTATATGTAGAGTCATCAACCTTATGTTTGTCATTCTCTGTTGAGGTAGAAGGTTTTTCCGTTTTGTGTTTATCGTTATCTGTCGATGATCTCGGTTTTTCTAATTTGCTAGACGGAACATAAGAGTCTATCGGAATCTGTTCTTTTGGAGCCGTTTCTTTGGAACTGTCAGTATAATACTTTGGAGTACGCCCGATAGAAATAGAATCTGTCAATTGCTGATAACGGTCACGAAAATTATTCGCTACTTGATTAAAAAAACTTGAGAATTGCATTTTTTACCTCATATATTTAGTTATGAAACTACAAATTATATCGGCAGATGACTAATTCCCTAAAGCCTCACACAACCAAGACAAAAGAACAGTTGATTGATACTTGACAAAGTTTGTGAAATTTATAACTTATAAATAACTAAAAAAATAGATTTAAACGCAAAGGACAGAACAAAATGACCCCCGTACACCCTGATACTCTTTCAGCATTATCCACCGGTATTCAAGCCGAGGTTGCCTCGTATGTTTTTTATCTTGAAGCAGCCAAAAAGGCTAATAATGATGAACAAAAAACGGTTCTACAAAAATTAGCATTTGAAGAAAAAGATCATTTTCATATTTTGGAAAGACAATATGACTCATTAGTTAGAACAGAAAAATGGATTTCAACTGCCGATATTTTAAAATCTGAAGGTCTCCCTGAAATTTCTGAAGATATGACCAATGAACATCAAAATTTAATAGATGAAGTAAAAAATGCCGATTCGATGGAAACTATATTGGACATCGCCTATCGTTTGGAAGAAGAAGCATACAAAATGTTTCATGCTGCAATTGACAAATGCGAAACCGATGAAGGCAAGAAGATTTTTACGGAACTTTCCAAGTTTGAACAAGGACATATGATTTTAATTGATGAAATGCGTAAAAAATTATAGAGTCTATAGGCACATCTAATCTTTTGTTAAAAAGGCCTCATTGTTTGGGGCTTTTTTACTGTTAAAATTAACATTTATTTAAACAGGCTTCCCTTTATTATTTTATTGTCATTTACTCCTTTTCGGTGTATACATACTACCATGCCACCGACAAGAAAACTCCAATGGATTGAGTTATCGCAAAAAGCGTTACACAATAATATCCAATCGCTCACAACCTTAGCCCCCGACAAATTATTTGCTGTCTGTGTCAAGGCAAATGCTTACGGACACGGTATTACTGAAACAGTTAAAATTCTGCTTGAAAACCATAGGGTAAATTATTTGACTGTCCATTCGATGCGTGAGGCTATCAAATGCCGTCGGGCAGGGTGGCGTAAGCAGATACTACTATTAGGGCCTGTCGAGTTGTGCGACTCCGATGCTGTTTTAGAATTTGATGTCGAACCGATAGTTTTTAACAGAGAATTTTTAGAAAACATCGGCAAACGAGCCGATAAATTCAACAGAACGGTCAAAACACATCTGAAATTAGAAACCGGTACGAACCGCCAGGGAATAACCGAAAAAGATATTGAAAAATTTGCGGTTGTATATAAAAAATACAAATCACTTCAAAAACCGTATGCTGCCTCAACACATTTTGCAAACATCGAAGACACCACTAATCATGAATACGCCGAATATCAACTAAGTCAGTTTCATAAACTTCTCGATGTTATGACTGCTCATAATATCAAACCGGAAATAAGACATACTGCCTCATCGGCGGCAACTATTCTCTTTGGGAAAACTCATTTTGAAATGGTACGCCCAGGGATTTCTATTTACGGTTATTGGCCCTCAAAAGAAACATATCTTTCCCATAAACTAGAGGGCGGAACAAACAATTTGTTTGAACCTGTTTTAACCTGGAAATCTAGAATCACTCAGATAAAAAACTTAGAGACAGATTCATTTATAAGTTATGGATGTACCTACCAGACAACCACAAAATCAAAAATCGGAATTATCCCGGTCGGCTATTACGACGGTTACGACCGCTCTATATCAAATAAGGGATATGTTTTAGTAAACGGAAAACGGGCTCCTATCCGCGGACGGATTTGTATGAACCTGATGATGGTAGATATTTCAGATATACCAAAGGTAACTTTAGAAAACGAGGTTACCCTAATCGGTTCTGAAAAAAATGAAATCATATCCGCAAACAAAATAGCTGACTGGTCAGGCACTATAAATTATGAAATTCTAGCTCGCCTTTCTGGTGAAATATACCGTGAAATTGTACTATAAATCACTATATTAGCAAAACTGAACCTTTTTTATCGTAATTTCTTAAACCCTAAACGATTGTATAGCAACAACATTGCTCCTTTTGTCGGCATTAGAACTGATATTTCTCTTGACAAGAAGACTCAAAAAAGATATAATTTCTTGTGAAGCATTTCACATGAATAATTATATAATTTTGTTTGAGTAAATTTGTAGGAGTAGGTATAAGTATGTCATCTGAGTTGCCTGACAAAAAGAGAATTTCCGAATCAACTATTCATAGACTTTCTATGTATTTTCGAACTCTGTCTCTTTTACAAAAAGAAGGATACGAAACAGTCTCATCAAAAGAATTGGCTAAACGGGAAAAATTAACTCCTGCACAGGTTCGTAAAGATCTCTCGTTTTTTGGTTCATTCGGTACACGTGGTTTAGGTTACGATGTTGTCGAACTGAAAGCCAAAATTGGTGAAATTTTAGGCATCGACCGTCATTGGAAAGTTGCCGTTATAGGAATCGGAAATATCGGTTCTGCCTTAGTCAGCTATAAAGAATTTTCACGTCAAGGTTTTCATATCGAAAAACTTTTTGACAACGACCAACGAAAAATCGGTTCAAACCACAAAGGAATTGTTGTTTCAGATATTAAAAACCTTGAAAAAGAAATTGCTGAAGACGGTATTGAAATGGTTATTATTACTGTTCCGGCTAC
This sequence comes from Candidatus Zixiibacteriota bacterium, assembly GCA_024276275.1. GTDB lineage: Bacteria > Zixibacteria > MSB-5A5 > GN15 > FEB-12 > QQUK01. The sequence continues at coordinate 22,849 of JAJRXM010000075.1, read as the reverse complement.
GGTGGCTCAATATATGGTTGATGATGTTGTCCGTGCCGGTGTAAAAGCAATTTTAAATTTTGCTCCGATAAATTTGAAAGTTCCATCTCATGTCTATCTCCGCAATGAAAATATGTCGATGGAGCTTGAATATCTATCTTTTGCAATTGTAAATAACCATACACCTAAGAATATGAAGTAATATTGTTATAATTTATGGATGAATTGTAACCTCTTTTTTAAACGTCACCTTTGATAAGCGGCCTGTGGCGACAGGTCGCTTTTTTTATAACAATTTTCTAACTCCTGACGTATATCAGATATACAAAAAGGAGAACAATATGCCAATCATGTCTAATAACCAAATTCAAGAGCTAAGTCAAAAAATATTAGCTGAAAAAAATGAACTCACCAAACTTAAAAATGCATTGCAGCCAAAACAATTAGATGATTTCACCTTTAAAAACCACAAAGGGGGCAATACAAAGTTATCAGAAATGTTCGGCTCCCATAAATATTTAGTGGTTATTCATAATATGGGACAATCATGTAATTACTGCACTATGTGGGCAAATGGATTTGAAGGAGTATATAAACATTTTGATGATAAAGCAGGGTTTGTACTCATAAATCATGATACTATCGAATCTCAAAAAGAGTTTGCCGACAAACAAGGCTGGACTTTCCCTATATATTCTGCTTCAAATAACAGTTTTAATAAAGATTTAGGATTTGTAATGGGAGATAACAGTTTATATCCCGGGATTTCTACATTAAGAAAAAAATCGGATAACATCATAGAACTTTTATCCCAAGAACCGTTTGGACCGGGAGATAATTTCTGTTCAGTTTGGCATATTTATGACCTTCTCCCTGAAAAATTTTCTTATTGAGTAATGCATACTTATCTCATACATTCGGTATAATGAACAACAATGAATTACTACAATAATTACTAATTTAGTCGATAGAAGAGATATGATAAAAAACATTTCAATTATACTTTTGCTTTTATTAACAGCAAATTCAGTTAGTACCGCCCAATCGTATGATTCTGTACAAGTTTATACTCAAATTGCCGGAAAATCACTTTACGATAAAAAATATGACAAGGCAAAAACAAATTACTATAATGTACTGCGTCTTGATGATAATAATTACAACGCTATTAAAAGTCTTGGAATTATATATTCTGCCCTCGGCGACCAAAAATCTGCCAAAGAGTATTTTGAACGTGCCTATAAAATGAATCCTACCGATCATGATGTCTGTAATAACTTGGGTGTTATCTACTCAGAAGAAGGTAACAGAAAAAAAGCAATTTCTTTCTATGAACAGGCTGTTTCCTTACAACCGAACAAAGCTGTCTATCTGTCCAATCTTGGACAAGAGTTTATAAAAACACATCAACTAAGCAAAGCTATAGAGTTATTAACTAAATCTAATAAACTTGAACCAAGTCAACCGATAACACTTTTTAATCTCGGTAATGCGTATGCCGCTTCAAAAAATAATGCTGAGGCAGAAAAATACTACGAAGAATGTATTTCTCTCGGACAAAAAAATCAGGAATTATATTATTTCTTAGCAACAATCAAAAGAAATCTAAAAAAATACGATGAAGCTGAGTCTCTCTTTATAAAAATTATTGAACAAAATAAAAACGACTTAAAAACGAACATGGCTTTAGGTATTTTATATTCAATACAGGATAAATATCAAGATGCTATCGGACAGTACAAAAAAGTCCTGGAAATAGACCCTTCTTTTGTAAATGCAAATATCTCATTAGGTGTCTCATATTCATTAGCCGGTGAGATAGAAAAATGTGACGCTATCTTAAAAGATTTATTCAACGCTGATTCCGCTTTAGGTTTCCGTATGCTCGATATTCTTAAATTCGAATACACCAAAAAATCGAAAAAATAGTATAGGATTTTTCCCATACTGTAACAGATTTTCACCTCTCTTTTTTCATCCCTAACCGTACAACTTTATTTGCTTTCAACGACTTACATAAACGGCACAACTTTTGTTATATAACAAGAAAAAACAATCACAGGAGAATGTGTCGTTATGAAAAAAAGATTTCTATGCACCGTACTTAGCCTTCTTGTTGTCTTTGCATCAGTCGCAACAGCAGGAGCAAAACAGGAATTAAAAAATGATATCCGAGATGTAAAACAAAGCAAAAAGCAGGTCAACAGCTCAATTGCTGCATACAACAATCTCTCTTTGGCAATTGATTTTTGGCATGATGCCTCGCTCAAGGGTGACAGTAAAGCGGTATCTGAACATACACAAATGATTCAAGCTATTATTTCTGAAGATATCAAAGAAAGTCATCAGTCGGTTGCTTATGCAAAACTTGAAGCATCTTATTCACATGCTGAATACAAAAATTCTAAGAACAGAAAAGATAAGATTGATGATAAGTTTGATTATAGCGATGACAAGCGTGATTTACAAAATGAAACCTCTATATTAAATGCGAAAAAATTACTTTTATCATCGTTAAAAAAATCTAAATCATTTGGTTATTCGTATCGTTTGCTAGCCGACTATCTCCAATTATTGAAAAAAGATATTGATGCAGGAAAGATTGAAATCGCCGAGGATGTTTCGGAACTTAAAGAAGATGCCGGGAAAGTTCGGTTTATCAGATAAATTTTTGATTTCCCTCCTGTGATCCTTACCAGAAACGCCGTACAGTACATAGTGCGGCGTTTTTGTATTTGTAAAATTATTTAGCAGAACCACTAAAAGGTTCTTCCCTACGATATTATTCTGAAAGAGAAACTTCTCTTTTTTTTAGCAGCTTCAGCATCCGCCCGGTTTTTTGGCGTAGACTCGTACAGTTGCTACTTTACCGGCATACTTGTCGGCATCTTCAAGAGAAAATGTACGGTCACCGTCGGTGCCGCATCCGCAGTTATCATTTGCCATGGCGGCAAGCGATGATGAATCATATACGAGTTTTTCGGTCACTTCTACATCGGTAAAACCTGCTTTTTGCATCAGGCTGATATATTCATCTTCTTCAACAGCTCCGGCGATACAACCGACCCATGCTCCGATGTCTGAACGAAACTCATCGGGGAGTCCTATTGTAACAATGTCTGAAACCATAACCTGCCCACCCGGTTTGAGTACTCGAAACGCCTCGGCAAATACCTGTTCTTTTTCAGGGGAGAGGTTTATGACACAGTTTGAAATTATCCAGTCGACTTCGGAATCTACAACCGGCATTTTTTCCATTTCACCTTTGCGGACTTCGGCGTTTTTTATTCCTGCTGTTACTAAATTCTTACGGCAGACATCTATCATAGCATCGGTCATGTCGAGCCCTATAGCCTTACCTGTGTCGCCAACTTTTTTGGCGGCTAAAATTAAATCTAGCCCTGAACCGGAACCGAGGTCTAAGACAACTTCACCCGGTTTTACTTTCATAAAGGCAACCGGATTACCGCATCCGAATGACGAAACTGTCCCCGGCATATCGGCAAGTTGTTCATCGGTGTAACCTGCCATCTTTGCAAACCGTTCGGCAGCCTCTTTGTCAAACTCAACCGGTTGAGGTGAACAGCAAGAGGACTCTGTAGATTCTTTTTTGTCATCTGTCGAAGAGCAGCATGAATTTGTCGATGTCATCTGAAGAGAATCTGTTACATTTTGAACTTTTAAGTTTATTGCCTTGGCGTAATGGTCTTTGATTTTTTCTTTGATATCTTTTGGTGCTTTGTGTTCGGACATTTTGGGAACCTTTATTCTACAAGTCACCCTGAGCGGAGTCGTAGGGGACTTGGTTAAAAATATTATTTTTCTTAGCATCTAATGTACAATAAATTATAACATTGGAAAGCGGAAAATGTTTCAATAGCAAAAGCCTGTTTTTGTAGGGGCAGACCTGCGTGTCTGTCAAAATTTGGGTGAACACACAGGTTCACCCCTACGGTCTGAAGGGCGATTCGCGAATCGCCCCTACAGTTTTAAAATGGGTTCAGTCGCATATAAAAAGTTTTTAAAAGGTATATTTTTCATACTTTTATTGCCATAATTCAATGATACATAGATAGATACGGCGAAATGGCTTTGCCCTAAAAAAATGGCTTAAGCCATTTTTGCTAATATTAGTTGTAGTGTTTTTGATGAACAATATTTCCTCTTGGTATAAGGTTCTCTGTTAAAGCTGATGAGTTGAGAATCTGCGGTGTAGTTGTAGGGAAAAGTGGGGTAGATTATTTACCTATTTTAACAACTTTCCACTCACTTTTTAAAACCTTTTTTGTATCATCAAGAAGTTCTCTTAATTTTTTCTTATTTATTATTTTCCCTTTTGTTTCATTTTCTTCTATTGAATCTTTCATAAGACTAATTAGTTTATTATGGTCTTCTTCTTCAGGATTCAACATTAATTCAATTTCTATTCTTATAGATACAACCCTTTTATAAAAAACAATCACCTCTTTATCGGCTAACGGATATTGTCCCTCTAATGGTAAAATTGCTGTACGCAATTCAGTAACATATTCAACTATTTTACTCCTTAAAACATTAATCCACTTTTGTCTCATTGGCGAAATTGTTTGTCGACGAGCTATCCTTAATGAAATCAATGGTCCGACAATAACGGCTAATAATGCTATCAAAGATGCACCTAATGCTATATAATCTGAAGGTTTAAATAAAATTTCTTCCGTAGACATAAATAAGAATAATTATAATAGTTTCTTAAGTCAATTTAAAAGATGAGATAGCCACGGCGATAAATCGCCTCGCTATGACTGCTGATTGAAGTATTTGTTAAATATGTTTCTGTACTGGGTCCCGTGTCAAGCACGGGATGGGGTAGACTGACTATTTTATTAGCTCAGGGTGACTCAGTAAAGATGTCGGGTTTCTCACAATTATAATTTATAGAATCGGAACGCCGACCTACTTGACTGTAATTATAAAAAGACTGGATTCCTGCTTTCGCAGGAAAGGAGTAGTGCTGACCCCTTTGTTAGTGATTACATGGCTGGTTTCTTTATTGTGTAGATAAAATATTAAAGAGAGGTGTTCACATCTCCCAAAAAAACAGCTTGACCTTGTTCCGTTTATTCACCAAGTTACAAACGTAAATTATAATCCGTTGGGGGTGGCGCATAAAGCACCGCCTGAGAATATACCCCCTCGACCTGATCCGGATAATACCGGCGTAGGGAAACGGAGATGAGAATTCATCGTTGATAAAAATTCATTGTAGATGATAGTATCATCCCCCCATGCCATTAACGGCACACCCACGATTTCAGGACGCAACCGAATGTCAACACATCAGTTGACGAAATGCGGCTATTACCGCAGGAAAATGAGGTACGTCATGCGAATGAATGTTCGACTTATTACCGTTGTAACAGTTTTGTTATTGTTTACTACTACACAAATTTATGCTTTTTCCGGTAAAGTTGTAGACTCCGACGGCAACCCTGTTGTAGGTGCTACTATTGCTACCAATATCTCTACAATCGGTACAATATCAAAACAAGACGGTTCTTTTGATCTCAGTTTAAAAGAAGGAATCAAGTATATCACTGTTTCGTCTATAGGGTTTAAGGCAGTTAATTTTTCTATTAGTGAGATTCCACAAGAGATAAAACTTGAAAGTATTTATTATCGTTCCGGTGATATTTTAGTTCGTGCCGACCGTGCCGAACTTGGAATTACACCAATAGCATTTGAAAATTTTTCTGCTCAAGAAATTGACCGTGACTATGGAGTCGGAGAGTTCCCGCTTCTGCTGAAAACAACACCTAATTTACATACGTATGTTGATGCGGGTTCATCGCTCGGGTTTGGATCTGTACGTATTCGTGGATTTGACGATAAGCGAGTAATGACCTATATCAACGGAGTTCCCTTAAATGACCCTGAAGACCAGATGACATATTTTGTTGATCTGCCTGATTTTGCCTCGAATGTTTCCGATATACAGGTGCAACGCGGTATAGGTAATTCGCTCTACGGCGACGCATCGTTTGGCGGAACTATCAATATTGTAACCGACCTTTTTTCTGCCCCACAGCAAACCTCTATGTCATTTGGATACGGTGAATATATTGCATCGGGTAATTCTATAGGATCGATTTATAAACAAAACATAGAATACTCATCGGGCATTGTAAACGGCAGATGGATTTACGGCGGAAGACTATCAAAGCAAAAATCAGACGGGTACCGTCATAGCAGTTGGTATACCGGAAAATCATATTATTTACCGTCGGTCGATTAGATAAAAATATGGTAACAGAGCTGCATGTATATGGCGGTCCTATAAAATATCATGCTGCATGGTATGGTGCCTCTCGAAGTGAACTTGCCAAAGACAGGCGTGTTAATGTTGGAATCCCGGGATATGATGAGCTGACCTATGCCAATGCGACCGATAATTTTTCACAACCGCATTTCCAGTTAATCAATAGATATAAACTAAATGATAAGACAACAATCAATAACACCTTTTATTTTATCCGAGGCAAAGGGTTCTACGAACAATATAAACCTTTTCAAAATTATGATGATTATAGTATAGACACATCGGTCAGTTCGCAAAATTCCGGTGATTTGGTTAGACAACAGTGGGTCGAAAAAAATCAAATAGGCTGGAGTCCTTCTGTAATAATAGAACATGACAAAGGAAAACATTCGTTTGGAGGTTCTTTTTATTATTTTAATTCAGAACATTACGGTAAAGTTGTCTGGGCTCAAAACATTAACGGTCGATTAGACCCGCAACACAGGTACCATACCTATTACGGAAAAAAGTATGTAGGCTCTTTGTATGCTCAAGAAAATTATAAGTTGAGTGAAAAATTTGCTACACTTGCTACAGTTCAGTTAAGGTTCCAACAATATGATTTTGACCGCGAACAAATAGGACCGTACCTTCCGTATAATTACAGTATTGACTATCTGTTTGTCTCTCCCCGAATCGGTTTGTATTTTACATCGTCAGAACAGTTGAAATTTTATGGGTCAGCATCGGTGGCATCGCGCACGCCGACTGATAAAGCAATTTTTGACGGGGACAATCCGACACCGGGATTACTACCAAAGTTAGAACTGCTTGACTCAACATCTGTAAACGGAGTTATGCGATTGAGTTTTGGTAAGCCTACTGTAAAACCTGAACGGGTAACAGATATTGAGTTTGGTATGAATTACCGTACCGCAAAGTTTGGGGTTGACGCAAATCTCTATTGGATGAATTTTCAAAATATGATAGTTGCTGAGGGGGGTGTTACCGACGGTATTACTAATTCGCTTAATATCGAAAGAGTCGTTCACTCAGGGATAGAATTATCAACAACCTTAAAACTGAACAACTCATTTCAGTTAAGTGGTAATGCCGCCTATAACTATAACCGTATAAAAGAATTTACTCAGCTGTTTGATTATTCATTTGATACTACAAATGCAGTTGGCGACTCGGTAACTCTAAACGAAACCGTTGCCGTTGATTTTTCAGGTAAAAAAGTAAGTAGGTTCCCTGAGATTCTTGCCAATATTATTGCTGACTATAAGAGCGATAATTTTAGGTTTACATATTATGGTAATTATATAGGGCGGCAGTATTCGGGGTTACAAAATATTAAATCTCTTTCTATAAATCCTGTTTTTGTATCATCTGTTGCCGGGGAAATTCAACTGGGAAAAATTGAATCAGTAGGTGATTTTTCATTAAAGATTCGGATTGATAATCTATTTTCCAAAAAATATGAATCAGCAGTTGCTTATGCAGAGAACTATGCATACCGCACACCGAATGAAATAGCAAATATTGACGGATGGTCGACATATTATGTTGCATCGGAGTTGTCATTTTTTACACAGATAAAGGTGGAGTTGTTTTAGAAATTTATATTTCTAAACAAACCTCTCTTGAAAGAGAGGAAGAAAAATTGATATGCATGCATTAGATTACACAATTATAATTCTCTATCTTGGAATTCTCTTGTTAGTGGGATTTAAAAAACGTCTGAGTAAGAACAGCTCTACCGCTGAACTAATAGTAGGCGGACGGATGCTGACTCTGCCGGCGTTTGTTGCATCGCTTGTTTCTACCTGGTACGGCGGGATTCTGGGAGTGGGCGAATATAGTTACAACTATGGACTTTCCAACTGGCTGGCGTTTGGGCTTCCGTACTATTTAGCAGCATTTTTCTTTGCGGTATTTTTGGCAAAAAGAGCAAGAGAGTCGAAAGTGCTTACGATTCCCGACCGATTGATGGCCGTTTATGACAAAAAAACTGCGGTTACCGGGTCGGTTATTATTTATTTTATGACAGTTCCGGCAGCATATGTACTTATGCTTGGGACTCTTGCCAATTTTCTTTTCGGCTGGGACCTTTGGGTCGGCATAATTATCGGTTCACTTTTTTCATTGGTATATGTTTTTGTCGGCGGGTTTAATTCTGTTGTTCGAACTGATCTGTTTCAGTTTGGGCTGATGTTTATCGGTTTTATAATTTTACTTAGCACTCTCTATTTTACTTATGGCGGTGTGTCGTTTTTACAGGCAAATCTTCCCGAAATGCATTTCACCTGGCATGGAGGAAATTCAAAAGCATATATTGCCGTTTGGTATGTTATAGCTTTGGCAGCACTTATTGAGCCGACTTTTTATCAAAGATGTTATGCTGCTAAATCAGGCAAGATTGCTAAAAACGGAATTTATATTTCTATAGTCTGTTGGGCGTTTTTTGATTTTCTGACTACAAGCTGTGGGATGTATGCCAGAGCGGTTCTTCCGAATTTAGAAAATCCGGTCGGGTCATTTCCTGCAATTGCCTTGGAGGTTTTACCGGTCGGATTAATGGGGATGTTTGCTCTGGCTCTTTTTGCGACGGTAATGTCTACTGTTGATTCGAATTCGTTTGTAGCTGCTACAACATTTTCCAGAGATATTGTTATGAGGTTATTTAAGATAGATGAAAAGCAAACGATAAAGTATACCCGTATCGGATTAGTCGTAACAATGCTGCTTGCTATTGTACCTTTGTTCTTTATTAAGTCTGTTATAGATATTTGGCATATTTTTGGATCAGTCGGTACACCTGCGTTGTTGATTCCGGTCTTTTTCTCATTTGTCGGCACGAAACGATTACCAGCAAAATATGCCTTTCTTTCGATAGTATCCAGCGGAAGTTTCTCTTTGGTGTGGTATTGTTCAAAGTTCTATACTAATACGGGAGGCTACTGGTTTTCAGTTTAACCGATATTTCCCGGACTGATTCTCTCTATTTTAATATTTCTATCTTTTGCGAGAAAAGAAACTGTTTCAGCAGTTGCACATAACTGAAAATTTTGTTATAATTTAATATGAGTGAACCAATACTAATGTCGAAAGAGGGCCGCCAAAAAATTGAAGCGGAACTCAAAAGTTTAAAATACAATGACCGCCAGGAAATCGTTGCGGAGATTAAACGTACCCGCGAAATGGGTGATTTGTCTGAAAATGCCGAGTATCATGCTGCCAAAGATAAACAAAAAGTTATTGAAGGCAGGATTGCAGAACTTCAGCAAAAACTTTTAAGAATTCAAATTATTGATCCTAATTCAATCCCTACCGATAAAGTATATCTTTATGCCAAAGTATTAATTAAAGATTTAGAAGATGACGAAGAAATTGAATACACTATAGCACCACCTGAAGAGGTTGATTTGGACAATGATATTATTTCTGTGAAATCGCCTATCGGAATGGCTTTTTTAGGAAAAGGTGTAGGTGAAATTGTTGAAATACAAGTCCCGGCGGGAGTTGTAAAATATGAGATATTAAAAATATCCCGCGACTAGTAATTTATTCTTCAAAATCATTATATAAATCTTTTGAAAGCTCATCTTCTTCAAAATATGACAAATCATCATCCGGTTCATACCCGGCAGCAAGATTGGCACATTCCAGTGAGCAAAAGAACTCATCACTTTGTTTAATCGGTGTGTCTGATATTTCGTCATGACATTGTTTACATTTCATAGTCACATTATTCCATACAAGTATGTTCATGTTCAGTTACTGAGAAATAAGCTTTTATGAGAATATATTAATTTATTGATAAAATTATGTCAATAACTTTTTTTACTTTTTCAGGCGGAACTTTATGCCGGCTTCATAGTTAGATGATTACTATAATTTTTTGGTGGACATATTCTTAAAACTATATACTTTATGAATAATGAATGAGATAATCTATTTGTAAAAATGAGGATATTTTGGATAATAATAATTACTATTTGAATTCTATTACCGATGCTGTCGGAGATATACCGCTTATCAAACTTAATCGGATGGCAGAAAAGTACGGTGTTAAGGCAACCGTACTGGTAAAACCGGAATATATGAACCCATCGGGTTCTGTAAAAGACCGTATGGCAGCCTATATTTTAAACCAAGCTATTGAACGCGGGGAACTTAAACCGGGTGGAACTATAGTTGAGGGAACCTCGGGAAACACCGGAGCTGCCGTGGCAATGTTTGCCGCTGCCCATGGATATAAAGCGATTTTTACAATTCCTGATAAAATGTCCGATGAAAAAGTGAACGCTTTAAAAGCGTTTGGTGCTGAAGTGCATATCTGTCCGACTACGGTACCTGCTGAATCTCCGGAAAGTTATTATGAAACAGCAAAACGAATTCACCGTGAGACGCCCGGCTCATATTATATAGGTCAGTATTTTAATCTCGATAATATTGAGGCTCACTACAATATCACCGGTCCGGAATTATGGAAACAAACAGACGGAAAATTTGATGTATTTGTCGGAGGAATCGGAACCGGTGGAACTGTCTCGGGGGTTGCTCGCTATATCAAAGAAAGAAACAAATCTATCGAAATTATTGGAGCCGACCCGATAGGTTCTGTTTACTATAATTATCATAAAGACCAAACAATGATAGAACCGCATACTTACTTTGTTGAAGGTATCGGAGAAGATATGCTCTGCCCGACTATATATTTTTCTGTTATTGATAAAGTTTACCAGGTAACCGACAAAGAATCATTTTTAGCCTGTCGAGACCTTACCCGTTTAGAAGGCATTTTCGGCGGCGGTTCCTGTGGTGCGGCAGTACATGTTGCTCTTAATTATGCTAAAACATTAGATAAAGATAAAGTTATTGTTGTCATTCTTCCCGACGGCGGAGTGAAATATATGAGTAAAGTTTTCAATGATGACTGGATGAAAGAAAAAGGTTTTCTTTAATAGGAGTACACAATGAGTAAATATAAAAACAGAAAATTTGAAACTAACGCTATTCATTGCGGACAGATTCCCGAAGATAAAACCGGTGCCGTAACAACTCCGCTTCACATGAGTACAACCTACAAGGTCGGATTTCCGGGTGATGAGTCGGGCTATGTTTATTCCCGTTGGTCAAACCCTACCCGTAAAGCACTTGAAGAAGTATTGGCGGAATTAGAAAACGGAACCGATGCTTTTGCCTATGCCTCGGGGTTGGCATCTATTACAGCAGTTTTACATCTGCTTGACCCGGGTGACCATGTTGTTGCTGTTGATGATCTCTATGGCGGGACTCATAGGTTGTTCGAAAGATTGATGAAAAAATTCAAAATTGAATTTTCGTATGTTGATTGCACTAACCCTGTAAATTTTAAAAATGCTATACAGGACAATACAAAATTATTCTGGATTGAAACTCCGACTAATCCACTCTTGAAGTTGGCTGATATTGAAGCAATTGTTAAAATCGGAAAAGAAAAAAATATTCTTATCGCTGTTGATAATACATTTGCGACTCCGTATATCCGAAAACCTCTTGATTTGGGTGCTGATATTGTCATGCACTCCGCCTCGAAATATTTGGGTGGGCATTGTGATGTAATCGGTGGTGCCTTGATTGTTAAAGATTCCGAGCTTGCCGAAAAACTGCACTTTAATCAGTACGCTGTCGGCGGGATGCTGGCACCGTTTGAGTCGTGGCTATTGATGCGGGGTATAAAAACTCTGCACCTGCGGATGGAACGTCATTCATTAAATGCTATGAAAATTGCCGAGTACTTAGAGTCTGTTGATTTGGTTGATAAAGTTTATTTCCCCGGTTTGGACGGTTCCAAAGTTCCGAACAATATGACAATGCCGGGCGGTATGGTTTCATTCACAATTAATGCTGATTTGGAAACTGTGAAGAAGTTTACGATGTCGACTAAGCTGTTTATTTTGGCTGAATCATTAGGCGGAGTGGAGTCATTATTGAATCATCCTGCCTTGATGACGCACGCATCGATTCCGAAAGAAATTCGCGAAAAAGCCGGCGTGACCGACGGACTTATCAGACTTTCGGTCGGTATTGAACATATAGATGATTTGCTTATTGATTTACGGTTGGCGTTTGCGGCGATAAGCGAGCCTGTAAAACAGTCGTAAGAAAATTAAAATTACATGTTATGTCAGTTCCTGATTCACTAAAGCTGAATTGTGAACTGACATTTTTTTTAGTTTTTTCATAGTTTTAATAAATCAAAATCTCCACCAGGAAATGCCTGACCTCCGTCGAAAAGATATCTTATATGCTAACCGTCGTCACTGTTTCTATAATAACTGGCTTTCCCTTGATATATTTTCTTGCTAAGAGAGTCATATTTAAACCTTCCTAAAGCATACATTTCCAAACTATCATCGATAGTATTTAATCCTACAACTTCGATTAAAAATATATCCAATTCTTGCTTTTTATAAATAAATTCACGTTATTCTTTTGCAAAATGACATACCATAAATGAGGTTAAAATGACTACCGAAACAAAAGAAAAAGAAAATAAAATTCCTCAGCGGGATGATATAGCAACCAAAGACAAATGGAACCTTACTGATATTTACAAAAACAGCGATGAATGGGAATCTGTTTTTACCCAAGCGAAAGAACAGGCAGCCATCCTGATTACTTTTGCCGGACAACTTTCGGCCGCTGATTCGCTTTTTGATTGTTTGGAGCTTCGAGCTGAAATTTCTAAAAAAGTATCCTGTTTATACCAATACGCAAAATTGAGTCTTGATTTAGACAGCCGTCAATCTGAGTATCAGGAAATGACCGACCGGGCTATGATGCTCTCGGCTGAAATCGGGGCGGCATCATCGTTTATAGAACCTGAACTGTTGAAAATGACCGATGAAGAGCTGCTGAAACTTTCTTATCAGTTTAAACAAACTGATATTTACGATTTATATATCAAAGAGCTTATTCGCTCTCGCCAGCATATTCGTTCTGAAGAAATCGAAGAATTGCTGTCACTTACACAGACATTTGCAAACGGACCCGAGCAGATATTTGAAATGTTAGACGGTGCCGATATAAAATATCCGACTATCAAAGATGAAGAAGGTAACGACGTACAGCTTACAAAACAGCGATTCGCAAAGTTTATGGATTCATCGGATCCTCGGGTGCGTCGTGATGCCAGTAACGAGTTTATGTCTGTATATAAAGAACATATTAACACTATCAGTTCGACACTTTCAACTGAGGTGAACAAAAATATATTTTATACTAAAGCCCGCAATTACGAAAACGCTTTACACCGTGCTTTGGACGGTGACAATATTCCTACAACGGTCTACCATTCCCTGCTTGATACTACTTAAGCAAAACTTGACGGTATGCATCAATGGACAGCTCTCCGCAAGAAGATTTTAAAGCTTGATGAGATAGCACCTTACGACATGATGTGTCCGTTATTCCCGGACTACGATTATGAAGTTCCGTATGAACAGGCTGTTACAAAAGTTATCGAGGGATGCCGTCCTCTTGGTGAAGACTATCATAAGCGACTCAAGTTTGCCTTTGACAATCGTTGGGTTGATGTTTATGAAACAGAGGGGAAACGAGGCGGAGCCTACAGTTGGGGAAATTACACGACTCATCCGTATGTTTTGATGAACTACAACGACACAGTTGATAATATGTTTACCCTTGCTCACGAACTTGGACATTGTCTGCACTCGGTTTATTCAAATGAAAAACAACCGTTCCAAAAAGCACAGTATTCGATTTTTGTTGCTGAGGTTGCATCGACTCTTAATGAAGGACTGCTAATGCAACACCTATTGAAAGATGCTTCTACCAAAGAAGAAAAACTGTATCTGTTGAACCGTCAAATTGATGGTACTATGGGGACATTTTTCAATCAGATTCTTTATGCTCGTTTTGAACTAAAGATTCATCAAATAGTTGAAAAGAGTGGAGCTTTATCACCTGATACATTAAATAAATTATGGGGTGATTTAATAAGTCAATATTATGGACCATCGATGAAAGTTGATGCGATGTCAAACTATAAGTGGAGTCGGATTCCACATTTTTATATGACATTCTATGTTTATCAGTATGCGACATCATATGCCGCCTCACAGGCGATACTGAAAAAAATTATCGACGGTGATGACGGTATTATTGAACGCTATTTAGAACTTATTAAATCTGGTGGTAGCGATTATCCTATTCAACTGTTGAAAGAATGCGGCGTTGATATGTCGACTCCTGAACCAGTTGATGCAACGATTGAATTGTTTAAAGCAAATGTTGAAGAAGTCGAACGTTTGACAAACAATTAGGGTTTTTACGTATTGATTATGTAGGGCAGTACCCAACGAGCTTTAAAGCTCTTTGACGGTTCTGCCTTTTTTTGTTAATATAAAAGATAAGATTGCCACGTTACGTTCTCTATCGAGAACTCAACTCGCAATGACAGCAAGATAATAAACTGTCATTTGAAAAATTAATTCTCTACAAAAAAACCTTGATAACATCGCATATATCACCTACTTTATTTTAATAAAATAAAATCATGAAAAAGGATTTCCTATGAAATTCTCAAAAATTTGTATAATCGCATTTGTTCTGTTAATGCCGACATTTTTATTTGCTAACGATGTTAATCTTGTCACATTTGAATCGCATGATTTACACATTACCTTAGACGTTCCAAATCAAAGTGCAATTATTGCTGATAGAGGAACATTCACTATTCCAAGTGGTGCATGTTTTTTTAAATTAAACAAGTCAGCAAATATTAGTTCTTTTATCGTTAATAATGTGAAGACAGAATATAATGTAGCTTTGTCTGAAGATAGCTCTTATTCTCTTTTCAATTTTAACAATGAAACCGAGGGAACTTTTACGTTTTTATTTACTTATACCGCCACTTTCAACGATGATGTTGAAAATGCTCGGTTCTCCAATGAAAATGTTGGTCGTGAAGTTACCGGAACTATATTAGAAAAAGGCGCTTATCTCTCGCCGTCATCTTATTACTACCCACAAGGGAAAGAAGAAGTAAGTTCATTTTCTGTGACTGCTGTTATTCCAATGGATTGGGAGTCAGTAGCTGATGGAAATAAAATAGAACAGGTTCGTCATAAAGTTCAGTCATGGACGAACCCGTACAAGTCTGACGGGCTTATGTTTATGGCGGCACCGTACGTTGTTAAAGACACAACTGTAAACGATATAAATATCGCCTGTTACTTTTTCGTAGAAGATACATCGCTGTTTGAATCTTATCTCTCGGCAACGGTAGGGTATATGGAAATGTATTCTGAAATGATAGGTCCTTACCCATACAATTCTTTTATTGTTGCTGAAAACTTTTTTCCGACCGGTTACGGCATGCCGGGCTGGACTTTATTGGGGCAACAGATAATCCGTCTACCGTTTATAAAGTACACCTCGCTCGGACATGAAGTTCTGCACAACTGGTGGGGAAATTCTGTCTATGTTGATTACGAACGAGGTAACTGGTGCGAATCAGCAACGGTTTACGGAGCTGATTACAGATATAAGCTGATGCGTTCGGAAAGCTCTGCGATGGCATACCGAAAAGATATTTTGAAACAGTATGTCAGTTATGTGAACGACGGTAATGATTTCCCGATTAGAGAGTTTACCTCGCGTACATCAAAGAATACCCGTACTATCGGATACAATAAAGCGATGATGGTCTATCACATGATTGAGGAAGAAATCGGTGCTGATGCATTTTGGCAAACATGGAAAGATATCTATGCCGAGTATATTACAAAAAAAATATCATGGGAAGAGTGGATCAAAACATTTGAATTAACATCGGGACAAGATTTAAAACATATTATTCCACAATGGATTGACCAAACCGGTGCACCTGTCTTGTCTATTTCTGATATTTTTGTTACCGATGACACAGGAAGTAAACGGGTTACTTTTAAACTTTCGGAAACCTCGGGCGGAAGATATAAACTGCAAGTACCGGTACGTTTTTCATCTGTTGATACAAAATTTGACACGACCGTAACATTGTATAGCAACGAACAGATATATCAACTGATAGCACCTGCCAAAGCCGATAAAATAGAAATCGACCCGGAGTTTCATCTGTTTCGTAAACTATACCCTGAAGAAGTTGAGCCGATTGTTTCGGCTATACTTGGATTTGAAAATCAGATGTACGCTATGGAAAATTTAGAATCTGCAGGAACCGATGCATACAGGCAGTTTGCTCAAAACATGAACGGTGAAGATCAGACTATTACTTTTACTCGCGAGCTACAATACGGCAATGATACAACATCTGTGATTGTCCTAAACCCGAAGATGATTCCAGAATATGTTGCCGGTATGATTACAATGACAGATGATTCTATAACTGTTAACGGTGAGACATTTCCGAAAGATGGTCATACTTTTGTTTTGTCGGGTGATAATTATATGGGGTATAAAAAGTATTTAACTGTAATAACATCTGACTTTGAATCGCTTGCCCGCTTGGGGCAGTTGATTCCTCATTATGGAAAATACTCGTATTTGGTTTTTAAGGGTTCCAAGAATGTCGCCAAAGGTCAATGGGAAGTTGAGAGTTCACCATTGAAAGTTGGGTTGTAGGGAAAGAATAATTCTGTAGTACTTATTTTTTAAAATGTTCAATCATTGCAAGCATTACTCTCATATACGGTGCGGGTAATAATATTTTCCATTCGGCACCATCTAGCATTAGCCCTAGTTCTTCATCTTGCTTATAATTGTTTATATAAGTTGTATACATTTTTACACTTAAAAGTTCAAAGCTCAGTTGTTCTATATTATTTACGATAAAAGTTTTTGGAAGAGACATATCTTTTGAGTTATTATTTTTAGAATTTGATAACTTTGCTTCTGTTTCAAAAAATTTCTTGCCTGAACTTCTTCTAGCCCCTTCAATAGTTAGAATTAATCCAGATACAATTATAGGTTCTCTATCATCCTTGTCTTTGAATAATACTTCATAAAACGGCAATAATGCTTCTTTAAATCTTGATAATGCTTGGGGGTGAATATAACTTGTAAATTTTTCCCAATCTTTATTTGCCCATGCTGTGTAGGCATTTGCAATAATTTTTTCGATTTTCTGTTCATCAAAACTAATGCCACCGTTTTCAATAGTTTCTATTTTGAATTTTATAATATTTTTTTGATTATACATCTCTTTTGGGGCAAGCTTTAGAAAATTTTCATAATCTCTTTTTGAGTTTGTAAAATCTTTTACATCAAAAAATGTATTTCCACGGTTATGATACGCTGAATAATTATTTGAATCATATTCAATAGCTTTACTAAAACTTTTTATTGCTAATGAATCATTATTCAATTGCCGATAGGTATTTCCCTTATTGTAGTATGTCATAGAATATGTAGGGTTTAATGAAATTGATTTATTATAATCTTTTATTGCATTTGTATAGTCTTGTAATTCATCATATACAAATGCTCTATAAAGGTATCCTTTTGAATGAGTAGGATTTTGTTTTATTAATTCATTTAAATCAATGAGAGCGTTCTCATAATCTCTCTGAGCAATAAAGGCGTTGCTTCGGGTATTGTAAGTCAGTAAAAAGGAACTATCTTCATCTGAAATTTCAATAGAGTTACGAATTGCTTGATTATAATTGCCTTTGATTAATTGCAATTCGGTTAATAAATGTTTTGAAACAATATTATTCTGATTTCTTGAGCTAAATATTTCTATCCATTTATCTACTTTCTTAAGTGATTTTACATCTAACTTAGGATATTCGATATTTAGATTACAATCGATTGCAAAACAAGCTTGGAACATCAGAAACTTATGCAATGGGTCTTTTTCGTATTTATTTTTCTTCTCAAGCAACTCATACACTTGTTGCCAGTCATTTGATATAAGAGCTTGTTCAATTTTTTTGTCTAATTCATTGCAACTTGAAGCGAATAGTAGAATTAAGATTAAAGTTAAAATATGTTTTATCATTAAACCTCCCCAAAATAGGCTACGTTATATATTAATATTATAATAACCTAAATATTTAATCAAGTAAAATTCAATATTTCTCCTCCCACCATTAAAACCTTTACAAAATGACTCAAAACGGCTATTATTATACGCTAAAACAGAATAACTTCAAACTCGTGTAAGAATATGAAATTTAACGAATTAAAAGAAAATTACTCACTTCCTAAAGAGGAAGAAAATATACTCAAATTCTGGAAGACGCACAGCGTCTTTAATGAAACCCAAAAAGCTTCTGCTGATAAACCGCATTTTGTCTTTTTTGAAGGTCCCCCGACAGCTAACGGACGACCCGGAATTCATCATGTTATCTCCCGTACTGTCAAAGACTTAGTCTGCCGCTATAAATCTATGCAAGGGTTCAGAGTCGACCGTAAAGGCGGATGGGACACCCACGGTCTACCGGTTGAAATTGAAGTGGAAAAACAGCTCGGGTTAAAATCGAAAAAAGAAATTATAGAATACGGAATTGATAAATTTAACAAAAAATGCCGTGAATCGGTTTTTACCTATCTTGAAGATTGGAACACAATCACCGAACGAACCGGTTACTGGCTTGATTTAGATGACGCCTATGTTACGCTGACCAACGATTATATTGAATCAGTCTGGTGGATACTGAAAAACTTCTATGACCGCGACCTGATTTATCAGGGTCATAAAATTGTTCCATATTGCCCCCGATGCGGCACCGGACTTTCATCGCATGAGGTTGCTCAAGGTTATCAGATGATTACAGACCCCTCGATTTATGTCAAAATAAAAGCTGCCGATTCCGATTTTTCATATCTTGTCTGGACAACAACCCCATGGACTCTTCCGTCGAACGCCGCTATCTGTCTCAAAGCCGATGCCGACTACGCACTGGTTGAACATGAGGGTGAAAAACTACTGCTTGCCGAAGCACTTATCAATAAAGTTTTCGGCGGTGAAGAAGAAGTAAAAGTTTTAGAAAAATTTAAAGGTTCTGATTTTGTCGGACAAAAATATCAACCACTCTTTGATTGTTTTACTGACCAAGCCGAAGAAGCATACATTGCCGTCAACGGTGACTTTGTAACTCTCGATGACGGTACCGGAATTGTGCATATTGCTCCCGGGTTTGGTGCCGATGATTACTTAATCGGTAAAGAAAATAATCTTCCCGTTTTTCAGGCTATCCACAACAACGGAACATTTAAAGATTTTGTAAAACCGTATGCCGGTATGTTTATCAAAGATGCCGATAAAGAAATAATCAAGAATTTAAAAATCGCCGGTAAGATGTTCAAAAAAGAACAGTATGAACATAACTATCCGTTCTGCTGGCGGTGTGATTCACCTCTTATTTACATTGCACAAAAATCATGGTATCTCAAAACAACACAGTTTAAAGATAAACTGATTGAGAACAATAACAAAATCAACTGGCATCCCGATGAAATCCGTTCGGGACGTATGCTCAACTGGCTTGAGAATAATGTCGACTGGGCACTCTCACGCGAACGGTTCTGGGGTACGCCTATTCCGATTTGGATTTGTGATGAGGATTCTTGCAAAAAACAACGTGCTGTCGGTTCTATAGAACAGCTTCGCAAAGAGGGAGTCGATGTTCCCGATGAAGTAGATTTGCACAAACCGATGATGGATAATATTAAACTGACCTGCGAGTGCGGCGGCACGATGTCGCGTATTCCCGAAGTTGTAGATGTCTGGTTTGATTCGGGTGCGATGCCGTTTGCTCAATGGCACTATCCATTTGAAAATAAAGAAAAATTTGAAGATAAATATCCGGCTGATTTTATTTCTGAAGCGGTCGACCAAACCCGTGGATGGTTCTATTCGCTATTGGCTATTTCGACAATCCTTTTTGATGAAATACCATTTAAAAATGTTATAGTCTTAGAATTTATCTTAGACAAACATGGTAAAAAGATGTCTAAACATAAAGGGAATGTTGTCGACCCGTTTAAAACAGTCGATGATTTTGGTGCCGACCCGGTTCGTTGGTATATGGTGTCAACATCAAACCCCTGGCTTCCAACTAAATTTGATTTAGAAGGTCTTAAAGAAGTTATTCGAAAATATTTTGATACACTAAAAAATACATATTCGTTTTTTGCTATCTATGCCAATATCGATAATATTCCACAGCGTGCCGATGATGAAAACAAATCAGTAGAAGCGTTTTTAGAAAGCAAAGCGGGTGAAAAAGATATTTTCGATAAATGGGTAATTTCAAAATATAACTCACTTGTTAAAGAAGTAACCGAATCATTTGATAATTACGAAATCACAAAACCGACTCGCGCTATTCAGCATTTTGTTATCGAAGAACTTTCCAACTGGTATGTCCGTAATAATCGACGTCGGTTCTGGGCAAAAGGTGACGACCCATCCAAGATGCGTGCCTATTTAACGCTTTATCAAATGCTTGCCGGTGTATGTCAATTGTCTGCTCCTGTTATCCCGATTGTTTCTGAAATGATTTGGAAAGAGTTGATGGGTGAAAACAGAACGAAACATGACATTCCTCTTTCTATTCATATGTCAGAATATCCGAAAACCGACGAGACTCTTATTGATAGTGAACTTGAAACAGCGATGGGGCTGACAGAAAAAATCGTATCGCTCGGAAGAGCAGCTCGGTCGCGTAAGAATTTAAAAGTCAGACAACCTCTTGCTAAACTAATTATCAATTTACCGCAAGGACAATCGTTTAATTCGCTTTCTAAATTTATAAACGTTATCAAAGATGAGTTGAACGTAAAAGAGATTGAAGCAGCTGATAATTTAGACAGTTTAGTTTCATATTCCGCTAAGCTGAATTTCAAAACAGCAGGGTCAAAACTCGGTAAAAATGCCAAAGATGGAGCCGCTCAAATAGCAGCTCTTGATTCTGACACAGTTAAAAAGTTTAGCGCTGACAAGACAATGAATCTTGACATAAACGGTACATCATTTGAGTTATCAATCGAAGAAATTGATATTATTAAAACGGAAATTGATAATTATGCTGTTGAATCAGAAGGAGAGCTTACTGTTGCTCTTGAGACTTTACTTACGGACAAATTATTAAACGAAGGTTTCGCCCGCGAGGTTGTCAATAAAGTTCAGAATATGCGGAAAACAAACGGTTTTGAAGTGACTGACCGAATAGAAATTTTTGTGGTATCATCGGAAAAATTAGTTGATGCTTTATCTGAATATAATGACTTTATTAAAAGTGAAACTTTAGCAGACTTATTGGAGTTTAAAGAGAAACTCGACAACGGTACCGAGTGGAACATTAACGGCCAAAAAGCAAATATAGAAGTACTTAAAAAATAGAGAATCGGGGTACAAAATGAAAAAAACCGATTTAAAAAAATTTAAACAGCTTTTGCTTCAAAAACGAGAAACTATGACAGACGAGATTTCAGGTATTACCTCCCGTTTTGATGCAACTTTAAAAGAAAAAACCGGCGACCTTTCATCGCATTCCTACCATATGGCAGATCAGGGTACTGATGCAATGGAACGTGAGATGGCTTTTGCCCGCGGTTCTAAATCCGGACGGTTTGTGCATCATATTGATGCCGCCCTTAAACGGATTGAAGACGGAACCTACGGCAAATGCTTTGAGTGTGAAAAGGATATTCCGGTTGCAAGGCTTGAAATTGTTCCGCACGCACGGTTTTGTATAAGCTGTAAAGAGGCTGAAGAAAAGAAAAAGCCGCCTAATATTAAAAAAAGCAAGAGATAATAATTTGAATAACTCTACCAAACGACACCTTTTTATACCGCTTGCTATCATTTTCTTTGTAGTTCTTTTTGACCAGCTGACAAAAATATGGGCTGTTGATGCATTAAGTTTTGGCAGACCTATTGAAGTTATCGGACAGTTCTTTATGTTTACCCTTGTCTACAACGAGGGTGGTGCGATGGGAACTAATTTGGGCTCATCGATGTATTATCTTATCTCGGCATCGCTGATACTTCTGTTTGTCCTTTATTATATCTATGCCAACCGTACAAAGATGATGTTGTCAATTCCTCTTTCGTTTATAGCCGGCGGGGCAATCGGGAATTTGATTGACCGTGTCAGACTTGGCAAGGTTGTTGATTTTCTTGATGTCGATTTTTTTGATATTGATCTGTTCGGATTTGTACTTCACCGATGGTGGACGTTCAATATCGCCGATTCTGCAATTTCTGTTTCGATAGTGTACTTGTTGTATTTGATACTGACGAAGAAGCTGGATGGGGTTGGTGATGATGAAACGAATAACATTATTGAGTAAAAATTAGGAGGTTTATTAATGATAAGATTAATATCAGTATTAGTAATTACTGTAATGCTATGTAGTACTATGTCATATGCTCAAACCTGGACTGTTGGACATTTTACAGATGAGTTTGGCGATAAGGCTGGAAAATTTATACAACAAGAAATTACAGGACAATTTAGTAATGTAGCCACTACAAATAGTTGCTTAACAGTTAAACTTTTTCGTACCCCATATGAATTTGAATTTCGTCTATTTGAGTATTGCAAGAATCACCCTATTAAAGAAGTT
>JAJRXM010000074.1 GCA_024276275.1 Candidatus Zixiibacteriota bacterium | reverse complement strand
GTTTGGCTGTTGGTACAACTTCTGACTCAACCGATTGACCGGCTGACAATACCTGTTCTTCTGGGCTTATTAACCTACTCCGAACAGCTGATAATTCTTTCTTTTTCACAGACTCTGGTAACATCTGATTTTCTCCATACCGCCCTACTTACACGTTTCAACTTTCTGTCTCACTTATATTGGCACGGAGGGCGGAACATGTGATGAAATTTTGGTTTCTGTAGAAACTGTAGGCGGCTTATCATATTTGGGACAAACAAATTGGACTGTCCCATTTATAAAGGATAAAATAGAAACAAATTATTCGTTTGATATAATTATACCGGATAACGACACTTGTGCTTTGGTAATCTCTATGAGTTGTGGTGATTACAGCAACACAATAAATCGTTATTTTGTAACAACGGCTGATTCTGTAGAAATGATAAGAGGTATGCCTATGACATATCCTGAAGGGTTTTTACGACCAAAGTTTGAAGGTCGAATTGGCAATGTTATCCCGGGTGAATTCCCTGAAGATGACAGTTTGTACGGAATTCCGGAGAACCCTACATTGATTGATTATGAAAGATCAGAGTCTCACCAATGGACAAAAGAGGAAGTGCAATTAAAAAAGATGCGTCGACTTGAACGAGAACCTCTAACTGATAAAGATAGAGAAGATTATTTAGTTGGTAATATTCGATATATTCGTTATCGAGGTGAATATAAATTTACTAAAGCAAGCGAAAAAATTAGGACTGAACTCCAATCTATGAAAGAAAACCCACCCGATAATGATTATGATGTCATGCTATATTTATCTAAAAAAGACGATTATGATTTCGCCAAACAGTTAGTTGATAGCTTAGTAGCTGATGCTGACTCATCAGGTTATTATCGATCAGTAATTAAGAGAAACATCTTAATCCAACTGCTTGATAGAGGGATAAAATATCAAACCACTCGTCGATTTATAGATCGAAAAAATGGAGTATCAAACAAACCTTCTGAATCAAAAAAAAGTTCTAAACTCTACAAATAACTTATTAAACTCTATAAATAATCAAAATCATTATTCTTTGAAGGATTTGAAGGAATCTTGCCGGGGCAATGGTCAGTCGGTGATGATAATTCAAATAATGGATATGACTATTGGGGAGATTTTGACTTTACATCTTATACAGGTGGTTGGTCAGTTTGGTGTGCTGATGTAGGGGATATGAACCCGGGCGAAAAGTATGATGACAATATGTCTGCTTATATGATCATGACTCAGAGCGTAGACCTTACCAATTATCAAAATACATATCTCTCATATCAACTACTTTATGATACTGAGGAAAACTATGATAAACTTATACAAATTGAATCTTATGATGGTACTACATGGGATACAGTTCAATACTTCACAGGATTTGATGGCTGGGTAGAAATCAATAAGCAAATTAACTCAGGTGGGATGTATTATATTAAATTTCAATTTGTTTCAGATGGTACAATAAGTGAATACGAAGGAGCTTATATCGATGACATCAAAATCACCGGTGACCCTACTCCTCAACCTCAACCGAATTTAACTTATAATTGGAACTTTAGTAATGATGGTCCTATTGTTATATCACAAGTACCAAATACTAATCTAAGTGATAATTACTCTTTATGGTGGTCAACAGACATATATTGATTGGAGTATTATAAATATTGGTGATAATGATTCTGGACCTTTTACAGTTAACCTTGATATTGACGGAATTACAGAAAAAACTTGGACAATAAATAGCCTTGCACCTAATGCAGAGAAAACTATTCTTGATTACAAGAAGATATTGAGTACAGGGTGGCATGATATTGAGTTAAATATAGACCCCCTAAATCAAGTTGATGAGTCAGATGAACTTGATAACTGGTATTGGGTAAATGCGAATTGGTTGTCCCCCGAATTTTCTTTTTCCGGTGGGGTAGGTCACATGGATTTAAATACAGCAACAGGTCAACAACTAAAAAGTTCTGCTAACATTAAAGTTCAACTGATGGATAAAGACTCACCGACAGATAGACTAATTGCTGAAACGACAACAAACAGTAATGGTGATTTCTTTTTTTCCAATATTAGTAATGTTGATACAGACGGAACTAATTTAGACATTTACATAAAACTCTTTGCAGATAATAATGCTTCTTACATCACATCGACACAAGGTGGAAGTATTATTACAGATAACTCTCCAGTTTACAATAATATACCTCCGGGTAGTTATGATACTACAATAACTATAAACTCGCAGAAAAATGATTATTTTTTCGTTGCAAATACTATATATGAAGCACGTAATAAATGGTTACAACTTAGACCTCAAAACCAAATGGGACAAGTAGAGGTTGTAATATCATCCGTTGGTGCTGGGACTAAGTATGACAACAATGCTATTTGGATTGAAAGTTCAATAAATAACCCAGCTTGGTATCCTGATACCCCTATGATAAAGATATTATCTTTCATGAATACACGCATAGGATTCAAGATATACATGATTTTTTTGATTACGGTGGAGGATATCATGATTGGATGGATACTTCAGGTGTAATGGTAGCAGCTCAAGAAGCTCTCGCAAGTGTTCTACCATGTATCTTAAGAGATGATGGTTCTTCTCTTTTTCATGACTACTATAATAATTTCTCTCAAAATAGTTTTGTTGATATGGAAAATGGTGAATACGGTTTCGATAATATAGTAGATGCTTCTGCTAATAACTTTGGAAACGAAGTTGAAGCATCAGTTGCGGGAATTTTATGGGATATTTATGATAGTAATATTGATGACTATAGCACTTATGGATCAACTACTTATCCAAATCTATCAAACCCCGATGGAATCGGTGATAATTTAAGTAGCCAAACAACTAACCTGTTAAATACTCTATTAGATAAAACCGTTAACGGTCATAGACCTGATAATATTGATGAGTTTTGGGCTGCATGGTTTTCTTCCCCATCTTATGGATACGACCAAGAAATGGAAGCAATTTGGTATGAACATGGTATTTTGAACGGATGCTGTATTGGTATCAGAGGAAATATTAATGGTGACCCGCAAGAAAGTATAGATATTTCTGATTTGGTGTATTTTGTTGCTTATTTTTTTGGAGGAGGACCTGCACCGCCATGTATGGATGAAGCTGATGTAGTTGTTTCAGGTTCAATCGACATTTCTGATTTAGTTGAATTAGTAAATTACACCTTTGGAGGGGGTCCAGCATTGCCAGCATGTTTTTAATTATAATTGATTATAATCAATTATAAAATAAATAGCAGGGACTTACAATCCCTGCTATACTAACTAACGGAGAAACAAAAATGGCTCGATGTCAATCTAAACCGAATTTAAAAAAAGCTTTTATCATTCATTCTGTTTTTTTTACTGTAGCACTCGCTATTAATGCACTAATTGTGTACATATTTGATGCTGCGATGACAGGATGGTTTTTCTTTATTATCATATCATCATTAGGTGTTTTATTTGCCTACAGAGAAAAAGGCGACCGTTTTACGACGATCAATGTTATAATGATGATTGTAATATCTCTAATATTTGTCGGAATTATTTATATTTCTACTTTGTAACTTATAAATTGAGTTCGTATAGTTATATTTATCATATAAACACGAAAGGATATAAGATGCCGATGCTGTCAATGAACATCTCTTTTATATTTTTCTTTATTGGACTAATTTTACTGTTTAAAAGTAATAGTAAAAGCTATAGAACGAAGCTCCACAAAGCAAAACCATTCTATAAATTTTCAACATTTATTTTCAACGGACAAACTAAAACTGCCTACACTCCTCAAAGTGTCAAGCTGCAGTACATGTCTTGTGTATCTTTTGGTGTTTCACTTTTGCTGTCAATATATTCAGTTCTTATGATGGCCAATATGATTTGAATAATAAAAATCATGATTTTGATAGTCCAATTAAATAACGGTTAATTGTGGGTTATGTATCTGAACGAATGCAGCTGATATTTACAACCCTACTCCATCGCCCGCAAGCAGCGGATAAGTTCACCTTCGTATTGGATAGACATTAGTTCTTCACGAAAAGAATCATACTGCAGTTTTTCGGCAAGTGATTTATATACCTTCAAATAAAAATTATCTTCATACGGCGGAGCTGCCATGATAAAAAAGAGATGAGACGGTTCCCCGTCCAAAGATTCAAAATCATAACCGACAGTCGAACGTGCAAAGGCTATCGAGAATTCTTTTGCCTGCATAGAACGTACATGAGGAATAGCAATTCCATGACCGATGCCGGTAGTCGCTTTTTTCTCTCGATTGACAAAATCAAGCATCAGCTTATTCCGGTTACCAACTCGACTTCCGCCTTCAAGCAAAGTCACTAACTCATCAAGAACTTTCTCTTTGCCCTGCTGCCGCCATTTTGACTCAGACATATCTTCTTCAAGAGGTTCAATAACCGTGGTCATTTCGAGTTTGACTAATTCTTCTCTAAAATATCGTGATAGGTTCATTGTTGTATTATCGACTGTTTTATCCGTTCAATTATGATAGAAAAAGCTAAAAAACTGCTCTTTTGTCAAGCTTATGAGCTGAGAATAGCAGTTTTTCGGCTAAAATCTTATTTTTCTGCTTTTTCCGCCTTTCTTGACATCTTAAGTTAAATACTATACCTTTCGCAGAATGCATGGAAATCGCAGTTTAATAGACTGTGGTAAATGCCGATATATATATAATAGACAAATAGTTAGAGAGGATTTTGTGCCGACTTTTTCAGAACTAAAACGAACTCACACCTGTGGTGAATTAAGAGAATCAGATAACGGAAAAAAAATAAAACTCAACGGCTGGGTTGCATCTCAACGTAACCTTGGCGGAGTTCTTTTTATAGATTTACGGGATAGATACGGAAAAACTCAAATTGTCATTGATCCCGACCAAATTGATCAAACAATGCACACCGATGCTAACAGAGTTCGTCATGAATTTGTTGTAGCGGTTAAAGGCGAGGTTATACCGAGACCGGACGGAATGGTGAATGATTCTATGCCGACCGGAGCTATCGAAATTAAAGTGACCGAATTTTATATTCTTGCCGAATCAGAAACTCCGCCGTTTGAAATAACCGATGAAACAAAAGCGAAAGAAGCTCTCAGGTTAGAATACCGATATTTAGATTTAAGGCGTTCTCCTATGCAGCGGAATATACGCATGCGTCATGAAGCATGTCTGCATATCAGGAAATATCTTGATTCTGTGGATTTTTATGAAATATAAACTCCTCTATTAATTCGTTCGACTCCCGAAGGTGCCAGAGATTATGTTGTACCGAGCCGAGTCCAGAACGGTAAATTTTATGCTCTCCCGCAGTCACCTCAGTTGTATAAACAAATACTGATGGTCTCAGGGTTTGATAAGTATTTTCAAATAGCACGGTGTCTTCGTGACGAGGACCTGCGTTCCGACCGTCAGCCTGAACATACCCAAATTGACATGGAAATGTCTTATGCTACACCCGATGATGTTTTTAAAGTAGTGGAAGGGATGATGCAGTATTTATATAAAGAGATGCTTGACTATGAACTGGAAGCACCGTTTCCAAGAATTACATATAACGAATGTATGAATCGTTGGGGCATAGATAAACCTGATATGCGTTTTGATATGGAACTTATCGACTTTTCTGATATTGTCAAAAACTGTGATTTCAAAGTCTTCGCCGACAATGTTAAAAATGGTGGAGTCGTGAAAGGTATTCTTTTGAAGGGTGGCGGGTCGTATTCGCGTAAACAAGTTGACAACCTTACTGACCTGGCTAAATCGCACGGAGCAGGCGGGCTTGCCTATATTTTATCTGCCGAAGCAGGAGATAAATCGCCGATCTTGAAATTTATCGGTGAAGAAGTAAAAGATAAATTGATGGCTCATGCTAAAGCAGAAAAAGGGGATGCTCTTTTTATTATCTCTGATGCAAAACTAAAAACGGAATCCATCCTCGGACAACTACGGCTACATCTTGGAAAAGAGCATAACTTAATTGACAAATCAATCTGGAAGTTTTTATGGGTTACCGAATTTCCGCTCTTTGATTACAACGAAGATTCAAAACGGTTTGATGCGATGCATAATATAGTTTCACATCCGTATGAAGAGGATTTACCTCTCATAGATGAAGGGTTTACATCTGAATTAGACGGCACCGATATGAACCATCCGTGGAGAAAAGCAAGAGCAATTCAGTATGACCTTGTTATAAACGGTTGGGAGATTGCCTCGGGTGGCCAGCGTATAAACAGAAAAGATTTACAAAAGAAAGTGCTGAGTATTTTAGGGATTGATGATGCCCGGGCTGAAAATATGTTTGGGTTCTTACTAAAAGCATTAGAATACGGAGCTCCTCCTCATGCAGGAGTTGCAGCAGGTTTGGACAGGCTTCTTGCTTTAATGACAGAATCAGAATCTATTCGTGAAGTTATCGCATTTCCAAAAACAGCTAATGCCATGTCTTTGATGGATGGTGCACCGTCTGAAATTGATAGTGAACAACTTGATGAACTTGGCTTACAGTTAAATCTCAATGAAGATGATTAGGAATAAAACTAAGTTGAACGAAGCGTATAAAAAAGAATTTGCATTAGAAGGAATTGATCAACGGTTTCTTTTCGGACAAAATGAACATTTCCTGCGTTTAATAGAAAGTAGTTTTCTAAGTAAAATAGTTGTCCGAGGTGAAGTAATTATTCTGGAGGGAGAACCGGATGAAATAGATATGATTATTCGGCTGCTTCAGGATTTTGTCACCCGTATAAAACAAAAAGATTTTCTCACGGAACAATATGTTTTGTATGCTATTTCAATGGTGAAAGATGACGGTTTTGGTCCGGCTGATAAAATTTCCACATCTGAACTGCTGACTAATACATTAAAAAAAGTTATCAAACCTAAAACAGTCGGTCAGTCAAAGTATGTTGATGCTATCAGTAAAAATGATATCGTTTTTTCAATCGGACCTGCCGGTACCGGAAAAACATATTTGGCGGTTGCGATGGCGGTTGCCGAACTCAAAGCAAAACGGGTTAATAGAATTGTATTTACTCGACCTGCTGTTGAGGCAGGAGAATCACTCGGGTTTTTACCGGGGGATATTCGGGCAAAAGTCGACCCGTATCTACGACCTGTTTATGATGCGTTAAATGATATGTTGCAGCCTGATAAAGCGAGAAAACTATTGGAAATCGGTGTTATAGAAATTGCTCCGCTTGCTTTTATGAGAGGGAGAACACTCAACGATGCTTTTGTTGTTTTGGATGAAGCACAAAACACTACCAATGCTCAAATGAAAATGTTTTTGACAAGAATCGGTGAAAACTCCAAAGCGGTAATTACCGGTGATATAACTCAAATTGATTTAGAAGATAGAAGAAAATCAGGACTTGTTAAAGTGCAAAAAGTTTTGAATAAAATACGCTGTATCGAATTTATATATCTGACAGAAAAAGATGTTGTCAGACATCAGTTGGTTCAAAAAATAATAACCGCGTACGAAAAATTTGAAAAAAACAAGTAAGTTTAAGAAAGGCGAAAAGGATATTCGCCCATGTTTTCATTTTTATTAAAATTTAAACGCCGTATTAAACGGCTCCTAAAAGTTCAGACCGGTGAACGGCAATTGGCTAACAGATCAATGCATTCAAAAACGTTTAAGTTTTTAATGCTGATACTTTTTTCTGTTTTAGTAGGTGTCTTTTATCAAAGTGAATCTCTCTATGAACCTTTGGATATGCAGCGTAAAGGTGAAATTGCCAGAGAAGATATTTTAGCACCTTTTGAAATAACAGTTTATAAAACCGAAAGAGAGTTACGGGAAGAGAAAGAGGATATCGAACTTTCTATTCCGTTTATAATTGATTACGATTCTTCAGTTGTTCAGAATGTCGAAATTCAGTTAAATTCCTTAGCTTCATTGGTTGACTCTTTACAAAAAACTTTGGAAACAGATTCGACACTTTCCGAATCATTGTCCATTCAGATTATTTCTAAGCGGTATCCTATGCTTTCGTTATCAGCTATTGAAACGGTGATGAAAGACGATAGCTTACACCTTCTCTTTAGACATTTAAAAAGTGTTTTACAAAACGATATATATAAATTAGGTGTTCTGCCCGACCATTTTTCGCTTCCTGAATCACGTAATAAAAATATCCTTATTCGGTATAAAAATGGACAGAGAATTGTAAACCGTTCCAAGCTAAATTCTGAAGCAAATGCAAATGTTCACATGGTCGAAGCTCTCAATCGAATAAATGAAACTGACTCTATCGATGTAAAATACTACCATCGAATCGGTAAAGTTTTTATCCAACCAAATCTTCGAATTAACATGGGCGATTACAATAGGCAGGTACAGGCCGAGATTGCCTCAATTTCAAAAATAAAAGAGACTGTTGAACAAAATGATATTATCCTTTCAGCAGGTAAGCGAATAAATGAACGACAGGAAAGAATCCTTCGTGAAATGATTCATATTCAACAGGCTCAGGCAGTCGAAGAAGGCTGGCTGGCTACTTTTATTCCTCTTTTAGCACGGATGTTTTTGATATTATCATCGTTTATAGTTCTGTATTTCTTTTTATATTATTTTAGGCAGGATATTTATCGTTCTAATCCAAAATTATTGGCGTTGTTTTTAGTCTTTGCATTACAACTGTTCCTTGTCAATCTCACAGAAATTGCCAATAGCGGTTTTGACTTATCGCACTATATTTATCCGATAGCTTTATTACCTATAATGGTGACAATTTTGTTTGATGCAGAAGTAGGAATTTTAAGCACTTTTGTACTTGCCTTTTTATTGGGGGTATTGCATCGGTTTGATTTTTCAATAGCATTTATGACAATCATTGTCGGAACAATAGCTTGCTTTACATCTCGTCATGTTCGCATGCGTTCAGAGTTTTTTAGAATAATGTACTCGACCGCATTTACTTTTGCACTGTTTATTCTTTTAATGGAAAACTTACGTTTAACCCCCAATGAAGATTATCTTCTGGACATCGGATACGGCATTATCAACGGTATGATAGTTCCGCTTTTAGCAATCGGGCTTCTTCCTGTTTTTGAATCAATATTTTCTATCACAACCGATATTACACTTTTAGAGTTGTCCGATTTAAATCATCCTCTTTTAAAACGATTGTCATTAGAGGCACCCGGTACTTATCACCATTCGATAATCGTTGGAACCCTGACAGAATCAGCCGCAAAAGCAATCGGTGCCAACTCTCTCCTTGCCAGAGTCGGAGCCTATTTTCATGATATAGGTAAGATGGAAATTCCTGAGTACTTTGTTGAAAACCAACTCGGGTTAAAATCTAAACATGAAGAACTGACTCCCTCGATGTCATCGATTATTCTTTCATCTCATGTAAAAAAAGGAAGAATGTTGGGTGAGGAAGCAGATATACCTGATGATGTTTTAAATTTCATAGAAGAACATCATGGTACAATGTTACAATCTTATTTCTATAATAAAGCAATCGAACAAGGGATGGGTGAAGTAGCAGCCAATAAATTTAGGTATCCCGGACCAAAACCGCAGACCCCTGAAACAGGTATAGCCATGCTCGCAGATGCTGTCGAGGCAGCCAGCCGTACACTTGACGATCCAAAACCGGCTCGGATTGATTCGCTTATTCAGCGGATTATTTCTGATAGGTTTGAATCAGGTGAATTAGATGAATGTCCACTGACGCTTAAGGATTTATCAAAGATTAAAGATGCTTTTTCTAAGATTTTGATAGGAAGTTTCCATCATCGTATTAAATATCCAAGTAAAGAAGATGTCTCCAGATGATGCGATTATATATTTATAAAGAACTTTCAATTAGAATTCCCAAAACAATGATTCAAACACTTTTTGAAACTATATACAAAAAAGAACTTTCTAAAAGTTCTAAAGGCGAAGTTAATTTGATATTTACGCACGATGAAAGATTGCAGGAATTGAACAAAACTTACAGAAGTAAAGATAGCACAACAGATGTTCTTTCTTTTAATATTGATGAACCTGTTCAGGATGATGCCGTTTTCGGAGAAATTTATATCTCTGTTCCTACGGCTCAAAGACAGGCAAAAGAGTATAATGCTTCTCTCTCGGAAGAAATTATCCGCTTGTGTTGTCACGGTTTCCTGCATTTACTGGGGTATGACCATATTGACTCAAGCGATGCCGTTATTATGAAGAAAAAAGAAAACAAATATTTATCGAAAGTTTATTCCTGATGGAATTTGTCTATATAGCAATAATATTATTCGGATATTTTTATGCTTATGTTATCTCACTTTATGCTCTTGCCGTTTATATCGACCCTGATGATATAGAAAAATTACTCCCTGTTTCATCTAAGTACCGTAAAAAATTTCTGCTTAAAATGTCCGGTGACCCCAGAGCCTTTTTACAAATATCTGAAATATTTAAATCTTTTGTACTTATCGTAATTACAATATTTGCTGTTTTGTTCGGTGAGTCATTTTTGATAAGCACGACTTTTAATGTGATTTTGACAAATACAATCGGGTTAGTTTTGGTGTGGATTTTATTTATTTTTTGTGCTGAAATCCTGCCGCGTTTTTCATCACGCAAGGCCATTAATTCCGGTATGGTGAAATATATATGGGTTATATATCCGATTTATTTAATCTTTTATCCTGTAGTACATATGTTTCGGAAACTTATTGACAAAACAGGTTCAAACGAACAAGTCTCAGAAGAAGAAAAAGAAGATATTGTAGAGCGAGCCATTGAAACTGTTGCCGAACATGCCGGGATAGGTGAGACTATTGTAGATGAAGAAGAAAAGGAAATGATTAACCAGATATTTCTGTTGGACCAAACAGTAGCAAGAGAAATAATGGTTCCGCGTATGGATATAATCGCCTTTGAAAGTTTAATGAGTTTTAAAGATGTTAAATCTATCATAAAAAAAGACGGTCACTCTCGATACCCTGTCTATGAAAAAGCTATCGATAAAATTTTAGGATTAGTGTATGTGAAAGATTTGTTTAACGACCCTCCTGAACCTGGGGAGAGCTTTAATCTTTCGAAGTATATCCGTAAACCGTTTATCGTGCCTGAGATGAAAATAATTGGCGAACTTCTTAAAGAATTTAAATATAAACGTCAGCATATTGCTATAGTTGTTGATGAATATGGGGGAGTGTCGGGGCTTGTGACTCTTGAGGATATCATAGAAGAAATATTCGGTGAGATTCAAGACGAACATGATTCAGAAGAAGACGATATCATAATCATTAAAAAGGGAAGATATAAAGTAAATGCCGCAGTACTTATCGAAACACTGCAGGACTTCTTAGGTACAGAATATGATCAAGAGAATTATGACACAGTCGGTGGACTTATTTATGATTTAGTAGGGTCTGTTCCTGATGAAGGACAAATCGTAAAGTGGCATGATATCGAATTTGAAATAACAAAAGTCGAAGGTCAAAGAATTTTAACGGTCAAAGTCAGATATTTTAATAATCATTAAAATAGTTTTATCATCTTAAGACATAATAATAATATGCCCAAAGCATAAGACTCGAAAATATAATACCGAATTTAAATGTATTAAACTGCATCCACCAAGGTTTTTTACTTGGCGGTACATTTGAATGACAGTGTCTACACTTAATAGCACCGAAAATGATAGTTTCCTTACAAAAAGGACATTTTGCAGATAAAGGTCCACCCATAGCAGAAATAATAGATATTATAATCTACAAAGCAAGTATAAAACTCTGAATTGAACAATTTAATTTCTATTCAGCAGGGTAATCTACTTTGGCAAACCATTCAATTTCGAATTCTTTGAACAAACAATCTCGGACTGCACAGTCATCGAAAAATTTCCATTCACCGTCATCTATAGCAGAACCGTTGATTTTCTTCTCTATCATCACAGACAACCGGTTAAAATCTTCAAAATGTTCGTGCAATCTTAATTCAGCATAATCACGTGCCGCAAATGTCGATATTAAAAACTGCCAATCAGAGGCTGACAAGAGCATAAGTTCACGACCGGCTTGTTTGATGAGTTTTGTAAGTTCCTCATCTTGTGATTCGGGATGTTCTGTCCAGTATTTCGCGTAACGGCACATCTTCTCTTCTGCTTCGTAAATATGTCCCCATGACCAGTCGTTCTGTTTGTTCAGCCAGATATAATGACCATTTCCTTGTCCCCAGCTACCTTCAGGTATAGACACAATTTGGTCAGGCTTTGTGCGTTCAAGATGTTCGGATAAAAATGTTAAGTCGACCGTTTTACTTAAAGATAATTTCTTTAAGGTTGCTTTTAAAAACTCAGGACCTTCAAACCACCAATGTCCAAAAAGTTCGGCATCATACGGAGCCATAAGAATTCCGTCGCTGTCGTTTTCTGTTTCATACTGTTCTAAAATTTCTTCAACTTTGGAAACAAAATGTCCGCTATTTTCCGGAATTCTGTTTAAGGCAGCTTCTCGGTCATATTCTACTTTGTCGGCCAGGTCAGCTTTAGAAGATGTCACCGCCCAATACCTATGACCACCTGGGAAGCGTTTTTTATGGAAATCCAGATATTTTCCGTCACCCGGATAACCGTGTTCGCCCGACCAGACTAATACACCGGTTTCGGGGTCACGCGAGAATATTGCGGTCGGTTTTTTCCCTTCAGTTTCAGATGAAACCAAGTATGCCTTGCGGGGAGTTTTTTCAAAATTTTCTTCGGTAGGTTGGTACCCTTTTTCAAACTCACCCCAAAGCATTTTTAATGCATCAAACCTATCAATGTAGACACCCTGTGATTTGCCGCCTTTCAGAAGTACCGAATCGATTATAAAATAATCAATACCGTTTTCGCTCAAAAACTCATCGGAACCTTTACGAAGATATGATTCCTGAAATCCGTTTATAGGAACAGGAGGAGTCCATTTGTACCTTGGACGGTATGCACATTCGGGAAGCCAAATTCCGGTAGGTTGCTTATCAAAATGTTTTTTATAATTTTTTACGGCTGCTTTTGTTTGAGCTTGTAAAGATTCATCTCTGGAAAGTAAAGGATAGTAACCGTGAGTTGCCCCACAGGTAATGATTTCCAGATATCCTTTATCTTGTAGTTTCTTAAACTCAAATAAAATATCCTGACCGATCTCATTAAAGTGATTGAGTGTATCGGAATAAAATTGTTCCCAAAAATGAGAATTTTTCAGCATCCGGTCTTGTTCATATCGATGGAACTCTTCGGTGTCAATCTTGGCAGCTTCGATTTTTTGATTTAAATATGATACAAATTCAGACTTAAATGAATTGTCAGCAAGTTGTTCACACAAAACTGGGGATAGCCCGATAGTCAGTTTTGGAGAAATGCCTTCATCAACAAGTTCTTGTATTACTTTTAATATAGGCAGATAGGTCTCACCGGCAGCTTCACAAAGCCAGTCAGTTCCATGCGGCCATCGTCCATGAGAAAGAACATATGGGAGATGGCTGTGGAGTACAAAAGCAAAATAGCCTTTTGGCATTTTATTTATTCTCATCTTCCTGATGATTAGATTCAAACCCGATAGACTTAGACTGAGAATCCATCGAGCCGTAAGTCTTTATCTCACCAAATTGTTTTTCATATTTTTCTAAATTATCAGCTAATGCTTTATGAAGTAATTTTGCGTGCATCGGTGTCATAATAATTCTCGCTAATACTTTTGATTTCGACATTCTCGGCATTACACGCGCAAAATCAATTATAATCTCCGTAGGGGAATGGATTAGCATTGCAAGGTTAGCATAGATACCTTCTGCTTCTTTTTCACCCAGCTCGATATTAAGCTGTTGTTGAGGCTGTTGTTGTTGGTTCATTTGACTTCTTTCTATTTAAGATCGTTTTTTTCTTTTCTTAACACTTGTGATAAGTAATCCATTTTAATATATTCTCAACTTAAGTCAATTGATATTATGATGAAATTAGCGAGTATAAAATGCCGATAAAACCGGACCGAATTGCTGAACTGACTAAAAAAATGGGAAATGCAAAAATCCTTATTCTAGGCGATATTATGCTGGATGAATATCTCTTTGGTCAGGTCAATCGTATTTCACCGGAAGCTCCGGTTCCTGTGGTCGAGGTGATCTCAGATAAGTTTTTACTCGGTGGAGCAGCCAATGTTGCCGCAAATATCAGAAAACTCGGAGATGACCCGCTGTTACTAGGGGTTGTCGGTCTCGATGAAGCCTCGGTAAAACTCAGTCAGCTTTTGAAATCTAAAATAATCCGTTCTGATTGCTTAATTAATGACGAAAACCGTCAAACGACTCTGAAAACACGGGTAATGGCAGGAAATCAACAGATTGTACGTTATGACCGTGAAAATCGACATGAACTGAATGCCGAAACCGAACTTAAAGTATTAACAAAATTTCAAGCTGTTGTTGATGAAATATCGGCGGTTATTATTTCTGATTACGGTAAAGGTGTAATATCTCTTTCTCTTTTGGAAAAAGTTATCAAATTGTGCCGTGAAAAAAATATTTTTGTCGCTGTTGACCCCAAAGAAACTCATTTTTATAATTATAAAAATGTTTCCGTTATTACACCGAACCATCATGAAGCCGGTTTTGCTTATGGGCAACGGATTACTACAGAAAAAGAACTTCTCGAAGTCGGAAACGGAATGCTAGAAAAACTGCAGGCTAAATCAATTTTGATAACACGCGGTCCCGACGGTATGTCATTGTTTCAGGAAAACAAAGAGCCGACCCATATCCCTACCTTTGCGAAGAAAGTATATGATGTCACCGGAGCTGGTGATACCGTGATAGCAACTTTTGTATCGTCGGTATGTGCCGGAGCTGATTTAATCGAGGCGGCGATTATTGCCAATGCGGGTGCGGGGATTACAGTCGGGGAAGTGGGTACCGCATCGGTCACACCTGAACTGCTAAAAAAAGAGCTGAATTTAAATATCAAAGACGGTAACCTTGTTAAAAACTAAACTGACTTATTGAGAAGATGAAAAAAAATCTCATAAAAAAATCTGAACTTCCTACACTTCTAAAAAAACTTAAGAGAAAAAAACAAAAAATTGTATTCACCAATGGTGTTTTTGATATTTTACATCGCGGGCATGTTGAGTATCTTGCAAAAGCAAAATCATTCGGTGATGTTTTAATACTCGGTCTCAACACCGATGCATCGGTCAGACGACTTAAAGGGAAGAACCGCCCTATCAATAAACAACTTGATAGAGCGATAGTTCTACTTGCCTTGGAGTCTGTCGACTATGTTGTTTTGTTCTCACGAGACACCCCTCAAAAACTTATTGAGTCAATCAATCCGAATGTACTTGTCAAAGGTGCCGATTATAAAATTCTCTAAATTGTCGGAGGCGAGTTTGTGCTTGCCAATGGGGGAGAAGTTAAGACTGTCAAACTTACCAAAGGCCGTTCAACAAGTAACACGATTAAAAAGATTAAGTAACAACACGCTCCATCCCGTGCTTGACACGTGGTCTGGTCTTGTAGCCCATACTCCTGCGGTCTTGACTTATTATTAAAAACTATCAATTTCCACCGAGTCACCCTGAGCTTGTCGAAGGGTCAGTTTAAAATGGGTTCAGTCGCATATAAAACATCTTTTTTTAGGCGTTTTTTCATGTTGTTTTTCGCTGTAAGTAAAACGGTCGGATGTGATTATAGCAAAATGGCTTTGTCTGCAAAAATGGCTTAAAGCCATTTTCGGTAATAT
>JAJRXM010000005.1 GCA_024276275.1 Candidatus Zixiibacteriota bacterium | reverse complement strand
GCTTTGCGACCGTTCTCTGTTACTAAACGAACAGCTTCTATCTTAAATTGACGGTCATATTTACGTCTGCGTGTCATTTGGACACCTCCTATTACGGAATATACTTCTTAACTTGATGTCCGTCAATTCGGGGGAGGGTTAGTATGGAGTTCAAAGTATAAATTTGTCAATAGTAATTATCTACAAAACAAATTAAAACTGTTAGACATAAAATATATCCACTTGAAAGATTTAGCTCCTAGTAAATTATTAAGAGAAGAACAAAAAAAATTGATTCGCATAATAATGTTCTAAAATCTACAAGAGATAAACTTTCAGACTTTTTTATAAGTCAATATCATAATGAATATCTTAAAAATTATGATTTTGATATTCTAAAAACTTTATTAGGAGACAAATCCAATAAAGTAGCTTTTTTTGCGTAGAAAGAATTCCAGAAGCATGTCATCGCTCTTTAGTTGCAAAATACTTTAGTGAAAAGTTAAAGATTCCTCAAATGGATATAATGTGAAACGGATTTTGATTGTCAGCAAAACTAAATTTAACGGTAGATGGTGTATTGGAGCAATAACAAATACTGGAGAAAGTTTTAGATTGCTACCTAAAGAATTTAACAAGGACGATTTAGGAAGTAAATTCCATGAAATTGATACACCGTTCAAAGTTGGCGATATATATGAAATTGAATTTATTGATAATCCGTACTTAACTCCGCCTCACATTGAAGATATAGTAATTCAAAATTATTCTAAATTAAAAATTGTAAAAGACCTAGATTCAACGATTAGAAAAGTACCAAACATTACGATATGGGATGATAATAATTTATTTGAAGGTAAACTTAAAAAGAAAGATTCAGGGTCACATTTTATTGAACCAACAGATATGCCAAGTTGTAGTACAGGATTTTGGATAAGTAAATATACTCTAAATGAATTTGGTCATTATTATGTGAGCGATGAACTAGGTATGAAGATTAAGTACGTAGGTGAAGATAAAAAACATAAAGCTATAATTCAAGCAGGAACTTTGTTAAGAGTGTCATTGTCAGGTCTATTTTATTGGCTACAACTATCAGGTTGGTATTAAAACCAATTCACTTTATTGATTCATTTAAAAGTATCGCAGGGTAGCTTTTAGCTGTTCTGCTATTTTTACTGGATTCCCAATCAAGTTGGGAATGACATTTAGGATGAAGGAAAATTACTATGAGGAAAAATAACCGATAGTATAAATAATATCTCTAACAACCCTTGCACTCTTCGACATTTATATCATAAAATGTAACTAAACGATTGAGTTTGGATAACTCCCGCTCTGATAACAAGTGGTCTTCTTCTAAAACTGCATATTCTTTTTCAATAGACTGTTTTTGATTTTCTGAAAGTTGTTCCTCTACATACGGAACAAGTATCGTATCTTCACGACATATATGATGTAAGAGAGTTGATGAAAAAACTTGTAGTGTACCTGCAATCTCAAAAGCGATTTCTTTGTTGTCTAAGGTGTACGATTAGACTGACTCTTCAAGAGATTTTTTGAGCATTCTGCCTAAGGTATGGTCGGCTTTAAGTTCTCCGACAAGATCATTCTCTCCGTACATCTCATATTTTTCTAATTTATTAAAAAGGATATCTTCTTCTTTCAGATGATGAAATTTATCTATATAGTCAGTCATAAAAAGAATCAGTTGTTCCAAATGTTCTTTATTAACGGATTCACCTGTAGCAAGTTTTTTAAAAATAACATTTACAACACCAAGAAATACTTTAATCTGTTCATGTTCGGCTATTAAGGCTTCATTAATCTTCATAGTCATGTTGAATTGTACCTTTCTTGATGATTTGATTTACTAAAGATAGATGCATAATAAGAAAAATTGTAGTCTGTTGTCAATAATAAAGAGAGGTTTGATTGTCTATTTGGATGGAAATTGAATATACCGCACACTTGGGAAATTCCGGTCTTCAAGATTGTCGGTACAGTTTGATTCTATAGTATGGTAGGACAGACATTCTTGTCCGACCTACCGATATTATTAAGCTATTTAATAAAAACATGAGATTACAGTAGCAAACAAGTTGACTTAGCAATAACTACTGATTAAAAAGAGCCTTAAGCTCCTACCCGTTTACCTGCTTGTCTAAGAAAGCAACTATCTCGTCGGTTTTCATACGGGTCTGTTCCATCGTATCTCTGTCGCGGACAGTCATAGTATCATCTTCAAGTGTTTGACCGTCGATAGTAATACAGAACGGACATCCGGCTTCATCCATACGGGCATAACGTCGTCCGACTGCACCGGCAACATCGTAGAACACTTTGAATTTTTTATTTAAAACACCATATACTTTTTCGGCATACTCAGGCATACCGTCTTTTTTAACGAGAGGAAGTATCGCTGCTTTTATCGGTGCAACTTTTGGAGAGAGCCGTAGGAATACCCGTTTCTCACCTTTGATTTCAACTTCATCGTAGGCATCAACTAAGAGAGTCAGCAATGTTCTGTCGCATCCTGCCGATGTTTCGATAATATACGGAATAAATTTTTCATCAAAGCGTTCGTCGAAGTAACGCATATCTTTTTTGGTCGCTTCCATGTGACGACCTAAATCAAAATCGGTACGGTTATGGACACCCTCAAGTTCCTGCCATCCGAATGGATACTCATATTCGATATCATAGGCAGCTTTGGCGTAGTGAGCTAATTCATCGGAACCATGTTCATGCCATCGGAGTTTTTCCATATTAATGCCGAGACCTTTGTAAAATGCCATACGTTGTTCCCGCCA
Source organism: Candidatus Zixiibacteriota bacterium (assembly GCA_024276275.1). Classification (GTDB taxonomy): domain Bacteria; phylum Zixibacteria; class MSB-5A5; order GN15; family FEB-12; genus QQUK01. The sequence goes on along the minus strand of JAJRXM010000005.1, from coordinate 43,282 downwards.
GTATTCAAACCATTGGTCATCTTCAGAAGGATGGATAAAGAACTGCATTTCCATCTGTTCAAACTCGCGGGTACGGAAAATAAAATTCCCCGGAGTGATTTCATTACGGAATGCTTTCCCGATTTGTGCTATACCGAACGGAATTTTCTGACGCGATGAATTTTTTACGTTCAGGAAATTAACATAAATACCCTGAGCTGTTTCAGGACGCATATAGATAACATTGGAGCTGTCTTCAACAGGCCCCATAAAAGTTTTAAACATCAGATTAAACTGTTTTACTTCGGTAAGGTCACAGTTGTGTTCAATAGGAGATTTTGACGGTTTGTTTGGGCATTTAGCATCATCGAGTTTGTCGGCTCTAAAACGTGCTTTACAAGTTTTGCAGTCAACCATCGGGTCATTGAAAAGTTCGACATGTCCCGATGTTTCCCATACTTTCGGATGCATCAGAATGGCCGCATCGAGACCTTCAATATCTTTGCGGCGGATAGTCATTTCAGTCCACCAATGATTTTTAAGATTTCGTTTGAGTTCAGAACCTAGCGGGCCGTAATCCCAGCATGAGATAAGTCCGCCGTATATTTCAGATGATGGGAAAATATATCCACGCCGTTTGCATAGCGATACAATTTTTTCCATAGTGTCATTTTCGTTTTTCTTTTTTGCCATGATGAACCTTATTTGTTGTTACTGTTTTTTAACTTTTCTATAAACGCCAAAGATTTTAGTCTACAGTCTAATTGTGTCTGCGAACTTATAAACCTTGTCAACGCCTCTTGTAAAAGAGTTACCTGCGTTAATCCAATCGGCACGACGGCAGCATCCTGAAGTGATGCTGTTTGTAAAGACGCAAATATCTTAAACATTTCAGGCGACAGGCTAATATAATACTCTCCCGGTTTTTGGCAAGTATCACAAACAGACCCGCCGGCATCTGCTCCAAACAAAATCGGTTTTGAATTATGCAGGCTGATTTCTTTGTTACAGGTAATACAGTATTTTATAGAGGGGTGGTACCCGAGCTGAGAGAGTAATCTGAGAAAAAAGGCGATAAAAAGTGCCGGAATGAATTGTTTATTGACAGAATTTATATATTGCAAATAGTTGATATAATAGGTGAATAACTGTCGGTGCGGTTCTTCTTCAGATAGGAGCATTTTTAGCAATTCCGCTGCTGCCGAGGCGTAGGCTAATCGTCCTAAAGTACCGTCTTTTTCAAATGTAAAGATTTCTTGTATCTCTATATCTGAAATATATCCTGTTGACTCTTTTTCAGAGTTATAAAAAGTTAACTCAAGCGAGGCAAACGGCATAATACGGCCTCTTTTTGATTTTATAGATCTACCTCCTTTATCAAAAAGAGCAATTTTCCCAAATTCTTTTGAAAAAAAGACAACTGTTCGGGAAGATTCCGACCAATTATAGGCTTTTAAAACGATAGCTTCAGATTTATCAAGTGCCATGAAGTTACTGACCCTGATAGCGGTAGATTGTCTCTCCGGGATAAACCATGTGGTAGCGGGTTCGGGCGATATATTCAATATATTCTTTGTCATGTAAAAGCAGATTTCGTATTTTTTGACCGTCAACTAGTTTTACAAATTCTTGGCGATTCATATCTATCAAAGTGTTTTTTTCAAGCTGCAAAGTTACAATCCGCTTAATTCCGTAAGTTGAGCTGATGAGAGAGTATATGAAAAAGATACCGACAATCCAAAATCCGTATTTAAATATTTTTCGTCTGATTCTTTTGTCGGCTGTTGATATCTTTTTTAAGAAATTATCAGCAATCGGAGTGAATATTGACTTATTTTTTTTGACTCTCTTTGGCATAACTTTATTATGTTTCAATCTGTGTTTTTTATCAACTAAAATCATATTTCTCGGTTAAAATATCTTAAGAATTGGTCAATTGTTCAGCTGTGCAAAATATGCACAGCGTAATTATAAGATATTACTGTTTAAGTCTTTCCCCTTACTTTCCGATATAAATTCTATATAGACAAAAGAGTTTACAGAAGGAATTATGAATCAGAGTAATAATAAACTACGCTTAGACCAAATTTTGATGTATGAGGGGCTGATTACTGAAGAACAGGTCAAAATTGCCCTCCAGGACCAGAAAGAGCGGGGTGGTAAATTTGGTTCGCAGCTTCTTTATAATCGGTTTATTGACGAAGTCGGTCTTATAAAAGCATTGGCAAAACAGCTTAATTGCAAAGCAGTTGTTTTAACCAATCTTGCTATTCCCGACATAGTTCTGAAACTGATTCCTGCTAAATTTGCTGTAGCTCGTAAAGTTTTGCCGTTTACCTATGATGTAAATAATGATATTATTAAATTTGCATGTGAAGACCCGACCGATGATGATTTGAAAATGGAGTTACAGTTTGTAACCAATAATCAAAATATCGAATTGTTTCTCTCAGCCGATTTAGTTTTAAATACTGCAATTGCCAAACATTACCTTGATTATGATATAGAAAATCTTGAAAATTATCTTCTGGAACTACCGGAAGTATATAATGAGTATCTACAAAAACAGATGGTTCTAGAGAGTGCCGGTATTGCTGTTCAAGTTGAGGCAAAAGATGTTATACTACTGGTAACCGATGATCAGGTAACAAAACCTTTGTTAGTCAAATTGTTTGAAAAAGACGGCTATAAAGTCATTACCAAAGATACCGCCGATAATGCTATTCAAACTCTTGAAGAAGAGGAGTATCATTCAGTATATATTTCTGATACGGTAGCCGGAGACTATATAGATTTAATAGACAGGATTAGAAAAAAATCTCCGATGACAAAAGTACGTTATTATGATTCGATAACTTCATTATTTCTAAATGAATCAGAAATTGAAAAAGAAACCGATTTACTTATAAATAATTTAGATCTCTTTACATCGCTTTTAGTTGAAAAAGATAATCTGGAGTATAACCATAATTCTATAGTCGGTCATTATGTAAAAAATCTATGTTCTAAAATAAATCTTCCACATAAAGACAGGTTGTCGATAATTAATGCTGCTTATATTCATGATGTTTCTAAATTTTATCATTCATCTGTTGGAGCCGAAAAAGAAGAAATACGTGTTCAAATAAATAAGACTATCAAGCTCTTGAGTTCATTAAATTATTCCCCGGTCATTATAGAAATGTTAAAATCTATGTATATAGATTTAAAGAAAAAATATACAAAACGTCTGCCTATAGAAGTACTCGGCGGGAATATTATTACAATCTGTGATTTGTTCTGCCAGCATATCAACGTACATGAACGGTTATCATTTGATAAATTTGATTCTATCAAAACAAAAATACAAGAATTATCCGGTGATTTATTTTTAATAGAAGTAGCCGATGCGTTTATTGATATGATTAAAGATGAGATTATGTCAGAAACTCAGGAATCTCAATTTAATCAAATAATGATTTATTACGCCAAAGAAGAAAAGTTCTCGAAGTTGGAAGACAGACTGAAAATAGAGAAATTCAGAATAGTTTCAACTGATTCGTCAACATCAATGATTGAATTATATAAGCGGAGTAAACCGGATTTTATTGTTCTTTATCTTGATTGTTCTGCTGATGAAACAAAAAACCATGTAACAAAACTAGAGACACTCGGATTAAATTTTAAAGATACTCCTACTTTTATATTAGCCCCCGGAGAATCTATCTCATTGTTGTCTGCTTTGTTTACATTTGGTATAGAAGATATAATTACTATTGACGGTTCTATAGAATTCTTGCTTGCTAAGACGAGAAAGATACAAATAGAACTTGAAAATGAATCCAACGATATTGATAGAGCGGAGATTTCAGGAAGTACATCAGGCTCTTTAGCCGATATTGATATTATAGACCTTATCCAAATGATGGGAAGTAGTACCAGAACAGCAAAATTAACTGTTTTTAAGGATGAAAATATTGAAACAGTATTGTTGATTTATTTTGATAAAGGAAAAATTACTTTTGCTTCTTTTGAAGATAAACAGGGTGCAGAAGCTGTGTATCATGCTATCGGATGGAAAGAGGGAAGCTGGCAGATAGAATCAGTAGAGATATCAGAACTGCCGCCGCCAAACAATGAACTGCCGAATGAATCAATCTTGATGGAAGGTTGTAGACTACTTGATGAAACCAAACGGGTACATCAGGGGACTTAGTCGGTCGCAACTTTTAGCAGTATTTTAATCTTATCTCTTTGTCTTTTTCGTATCTCCATAGGAATTTTATTTACATATAACATAAATCGTTGAGCAATTGTTTTTGCCATTGTTTCATTTTTACTGTTTTTGTATGCTTTGTAAATTTGGTATTCGCATTCGATTGTGTTATAAAAATTTTTCTCTAAATAAACTCTATCTAATATCTGTTGATAATTTTTTATAGCCTTATCGTACTGTTTAATTTCAAAATATATTTTTGCCAAAGCCCACAAGAAAATTTTCCCCGACGGATACTTATTTTGCATTTTTTCAGCAATGACAGTAGCGGAATCATACTGTTTTGTGTCGATATATATGTAGATAAGAGAAGAGTTCGCCGCATCGGCTGAAATCTCAGATGAATCTATAGTAAGATACAGCTCATCAATTCCTTTTTGTTTATCATCTTTAAAAACTCCAATCCATCGTAAAAAACCGGCCTTTGCTGATTTCCAATAGTGGTACATTCCTAATCCGCCATAAAGGTCATACAAGCTACTGTCATACTGTAACCCGTGTTGATATGCTGATTTTGCCTTAAAGCCGTTTTTGAGTGCTGAGCCCATTGAGCCAAATCTCGATTCATATAACGAACGATATGCACGGGCATGACCTATACAGAGATAATTCCAGGCTGTTCTGTTTGAATCAGCACTCAGAATATTTTTTTCACCTAATATTATTGAAGTATCTATCATTTGTTTAAATTGTATCGGGTAGAGATTGTTCTCGGCATCTGTCATTTCACCTAAATAAACAGCTGCTTTAAAAAGATATCCGATAGGGTCATCATTATAAAACAAAATAAGTGAATCGGAATATGTATGAGCTGTTTTAAAATTATCGAGATAGATATTTGCCTGTATTTTTTTTATTATTTCTTTTTTTGTCTCAGTTAAATAAAGTTCAGAACTAATTACTGCCTGAGAAAATAAAAAAATTAGCAGGAAAATAAGAAATATACATTGTATTGTCGGTACTTTTTTGCAATAAAAAAAACTGTGTCTATTCATAAATAAAGAGTACACAGTTTAAACTATTGTGGCAATATTAAAAATTTATATCGTCAGTTGTCCGGGTATAAATTTGGTTAAATCGATATCCCTGTTTGTTGAGGCAGTAATAATCAATAACGAGCCTAGTTTATGAAATACCAAACGGCATCCACGGCAGTTATGATCAAACAATTCGATGTTACCGTTTTTAATCATTGTAGATTGTAATTCTTCAGGAATTTCTATCGTATCACCATCGGATATAAAAATTGAAATATAGTCGGTATTATTAGAAAAAACGATATGTTCAAAATCAGCACCCATGATTTGTTCTTTTTTCCCACCCACAAAAGTATAATCGGCAAATGAATTATTTAAACTATAGTGCAGGTCTCTTTCAATTTCCCCCAAGTAATTTGCTTTATCAATATTTTCGGTGTAGAGAGAAATATCATCCGATGCTTTCCAATGAGCTTGTTCAAGCGGGATATAGTATTCTTGATGGGTAAAAAATCCGGCAGAAACGTACCAAACACCTGCAAGCAGAACCAGAGCAGCAGCTGATAGAAATATTTTTAACGAATTTCCAAAAAGTGATTTGCTTTGTTTTGAACATTCAGAATCAATCTCATCAAGCTGGTCCATAAGATTTAACCGCAATGATTCTAATTTATCGGATTTAAAATCGGATTGAGCAGTTGCTTTTATTTTTTCGTTCAGAAAAGCTTGGATAGATTCTTCCAAACGGAATTTTTCAAAACAGTGACCACATTTTTCTAAATGTGCCCGTACCTGTTTTTCATCTATCTGCGATGCTTCTTTATCTAATATCTCTTGTAGTAAGGCAAATGCTTGTTGGCAGTCGATCATTATACGTTGTCCTTGACATAACCGTTTCTAACGGCGTATTCAAATAGTTCTTTTTGTAACAGTTTTCTTCCACGATGCAGTCGTGATTTTACCGTTCCTAATTGTAAATCTGTTATATCGGCGATTTCCTGATATGAAAAACCTTCCAAAAATGAAAGAATCACAACCAATCTGAAATCATCTGGTAAAGTTTCTATTGCCTTTTTGACATCATCGTCAAATATCTTATTAAAAAAATCCTTTTCGGGATTTGATTCTTTTGAACCGACGGCAAGTTGTCCGTACAAAAAGTTGTCATCGATATCATCCATGTTTATAGCCATCGGTGAACGAGACTTTGAACGATAATCGTTAATGAAGATATTGGTCATTATTTTAAATAACCAGGCACGGCAGTTGGAACCTGAATCAAATTTGTCCCAAAACCGATACGCTTTTACAAATGCTTCCTGCACTAAATCTTCGGCATCTTTTTCATTTTTGGTCATCCGAAGAGCAGTTCTGTAAAGAGCATCCATATGAGGTAATGCTTGTGCCTCAAATTCTTTTCTCTTTTTTAGTGCTTCAGCATTATGCTCAGCCATATTCTTCTTTCTGAACTTGACCGGCTTTCTGTCTTCTTATATTTCAAACAGAATAGCCTCTAGGTAAGTTCCCTCATTGAGATAATTTTTAATTATCATATATCGAGGGGTATTTCTAATGTTCTATATTTCCTGCATCTTTTAAAAATAAGTGCTTCAAAACTATTAGACAAGCAATTTTAACTACTTTGTCGTTTCTTATTGAAACTGTTAATTTCTTAAGAAGTTTCACTATAATAGTAAATATCACATAAACTATTCTAAAAGTGAAATATCTCTATCTAACGGTTGATTGAGGCAGATAAATGACTCGGTTGATTGTATTTCGGGAATTGCCTGCAGTTTTCTCATGAGAAACAGATAAAAATCATCAGTTGTTTTTGTTTTTGCTTTAATAATCAAGGCATAACTTCCGGTAGTGTAATAAATTTCCATGACTTCATTAAAACCCCGAAGCTTTTCAACGACCATAGAAAGATCTTTTGCCGACTGCAAATAGATACCGAGAAAAGTAGTAACTCCATAGCCCAATTTATTATAGTCTATTATAAGTTTGCTTCCCAAAATTATCCCGGCTTCGGTCATTTTGTTAATTCTTTGATGAATTGTACCGCCTGAAAGAATCAATTTTTTGGCGATTTCGGTGTACGGCATACGGGCATCTTCTTTTAAAAACTCTAAAATCTGTTTATCAATACTATCAATTTCATATTTTTCCGACATAATATCACCTTGTGAATATGAATAATATAACAATAATGCTAATTAACTAATAATATCATAAAAATAATGCGAAGTCAATAAATATATTGCATAAATATCGATATAAATATATCATATTGGTATAATTATAAGTATTGAGATTGGAGTTTTTCATGTGCGGACTAGTAGTTTATACCGGAAACAGCAAAGTTTTAGAGAACTTTCATGAACAGGTACAGCAAATATTACACCGTGGTCCCGATCATTTAGTTTTGCACGATAACGGCAAAGGGCTAATTGCCTTTCATCGGCTTAGGATTATGGATTTGACCAATAACGGCGACCAGCCTTTTGAAGATAATTCTACACATAATATGGTTGTCTGCAACGGTGAAATTTATAACTCTGATTCACTGAGAAAAGAAATAATGTATGCTTTTCAGTCTGATTCTGATTGTGAAGTGCTGTTGCCGTTGTATGACAAATATGGTCTGCAAAAAATGGCTTCAATGCTTGATGCCGAATTTGCTTTTGTACTTTGGGATGCAAAAGAGAAAAAATTTGTTGCAGGACGTGACCCAATCGGAATCCGTCCTCTTTTTTATGGTTTTACCAAAGCGGAAAATAAAATAATATTTTCTTCCGAGGTAAAAGCTATCCAGCCGTATTGTAAAACAGTAACACCGTTTCCTCCCGGTCATGTTTATGACGGTACTAAGTTTATCTGCTATCTTGATATAGCAGCTACGACAGCATTTCACAAAGATTCTGAAACAACAATCACAGACAGAATTCACGATACATTAGTTGCAGCAATCGAGAAAAGATTAAACTCAGATGCTCCTCTCGGGTTTTTATTAAGCGGGGGATTAGACTCCTCGATAGTTTGTGCAGTCGGTCAGCGATACTCAAAAAAACCGATTAAGACTTTTGCAGTCGGGATGGACTTTGATGCGATAGATTTAAAATATGCCCGCGATGCTGCCGAATATATCGGTGCTGACCATACCGAAGTAATTATTACAACTCAAGATGTTAAAGATTCGCTTTTAGATGTAATCTGGCATTTAGAATCGTATGATATTACAACTATCAGGGCATCGATTGGGATGTTTTTAATATGTAAATATATTCAACAGCATTCTGATATAAAGGTTCTGTTAACAGGCGAAGTAAGCGATGAACTATTCGGATATAAATATACCGATTTTGCACCCAACGCAGGGGAGTTTCAAAAAGAAGCAGAGAAAAGGATTCGGGAAATTTATATGTACGATGTTCTCCGTGCCGACAGGTGTATTTCTGCTCATGCTTTAGAGGCAAGGGTTCCGTTTTCTGATAAAGCGTTTGTCCAATATGTTATGTCTATCGACCCGCAATCAAAAATGAACTCGACGGGTCAGGGTAAGTATCTTTTGCGAAAAGCATTCGACCGAAAGAACTATCTACCGCATCATATCTTGTGGCGTGAGAAAGCAGCCTTTTCCGATGCCGTCGGTCATTCACTTGCCGATTCATTAAAGGAAAAAGCTGAACAGCTCTATTCAGACACAGAGTATCAGTTTATCTCTAAAAAATATTCTCATGCGACACCTATTTCAAAAGAATCGCTGATGTACCGTGAGATTTTTGAGGAACTCTTTCCAGACAAAGCAGAGCTGATAAAAGGGTTCTGGATGCCGAACAACAGTTGGGCAAACTGTGATGTATCAGACCCATCTGCGAGAGCCTTGCCGAACTACGGCGAGAGCGGAGAGTAATTTTCAATTGTTATCCCTGTGAAAACAACGATCAAGCAGGTCACGTCTTTCCGAGGCCTGACCAATACAAGTTCTAATCAAAATAACTTTTATCATTTTCTGTAATATTTATTGTAGCAATTTTGTTAATGTTATTATTATACACCTCTATTGTTAAGAGAGGGTTTAATGAGGTTTTGTAGTGTTAATGAGTAGTAGCACACCATATATATTTAATACAGAGTCATTGTCTTGAAACGAATTTTGGCTATTCACTGAAGATGAAACTACTAACGCTATGCAAATTACAATCAAAAAGATTTTCAAAGCACACCTTACTCAATTTTAATATCTATACAAGTTTTTAATAAGAGCTTTTTTGTATTGATTGTCAAACTCTACAACTACGATATAGCATCCCCTCCCTGCCTTCATAGGAGGGGGGGAGTTCGGTTAAGAATTAAACTTATTTCAACAAGCCTATCTGTGCCAGGCAGGCAGTCAGAGCGTGTTCGACCCGAAGAGTCCAATCGCCGAGTTTGAATTTATGGAAACCTAATGATTCCATCATCTCAGTCTCAAACGGAACCCATCCACCTTCAGGACCGATAGCAACAAGCAGATGCTTGTTTTTTTTATCATAGACATCAACAAGAGTTTGTGAAACGTCTAATTCAGGTAGAAATTTTAACGGTTGTTCGTTTTTCTCTTCATAAAACCGACTGAGGTTGTCTTGCATAAAAGGTTTGAACTTATCATGAATCGAGACAATAGGCATTTGTGTATTCTTGCCTTGTTGAAGTCCGTTGATTAAATACTTTGTATAGTTTTCTTCTTCTAAAAGAGGTGAGTGAAAAAATGATTTTTCAACTCGGTTACTTCGAATAAAAAAGATATTCCGAATTCCCATCATTGCCGAGGTAAACAAAATTTTCTTTACAGTTTGTGGACGGGGGAGAGCTACGATAATATCTATAATTTTATCAACAGGTCGGATTTCTTTTAATTGTAAGTCAAATAGAACAATCTTATCATCGTCAATTGATTGTACCGATGCAGTTCCAAGTGCTCCGTTTAAAATACCGATTTCAATTTGGTCATTTATTTGAGATTTTAAAACAGAGCGAATATGCTCGGCTCGGTAATCAGACAGATGATACAAACCGTCATCTTTTTTGTCTGATTCAAAGAGAATTATTATATTCATTTAAAAAGTTACAGCACGGTTATGTAGTAAACCAATGAGGAGCAAGACGTTCTGTGATTTCTACAATTTCCTTATCCTGCTGGTTTAATGCTCCCCGTTCAATCAACCCACTAACAGCTTTATGTAATACATACATTTGATGTCTAATCGGAATAAGTGCCGGATAGTATTCGTTATTAAAGAAAAGATGATACCGTTCGTTGGCAAAGTCATCTTCAAGCATTGCACCGATAGCAGATTCAAGTTTATCACCTTTTAAACCGTTTAACTGTTCTTTGGGGGAGAGCATCTTTTGTAAAGAAGCATCTAGCGATGTTTTTCCTGAGAAAGTCAAATCCCAACATTGTACTACACCTAATGAGTTTACGGTAAGTACAGAAACAGAAACACGATTTTTATCTTTATCAAATGTAACACCTTTAATAAACGGAAGATAATAGTTGTCGGTTATAGCACCAAAAGCAGAGATACCTCCGGCGAAAGGATCATCAACAATATCTTCAATAGTAAAATAAGGTTTCCGTTCAAAACGGGCATCCTGAATTTGCATAAATTCTTCTTCGGTGAAATGGAATCTGTTATTCCAGAGATCATCAGGCGATGCATTTTTCCTTGTTAATGATGATTGCGATGTCAGCATTCCGATAGCCTGACCACCACGCCATACTAACGGAAGTACTCCAACAGCCCATTCGGCAGAACCGCCGATTTCGCCGATCATTGAAGAGAGTCCGCGTTTGTCGGGGAACTGTAAACCTTCAAGCCCCATTAAAATACCGGGCATTAAATCACCGTCTAAATCATACGGTGTCGAAACTCCGATTTGATTTAAGTCATCCATAGCAGGATGATGCCTTGGGCGGTCTAAGAAAAATGTACTGAGTTCAGAGACATCTTTCATGCCATACGCTTTTGCCATAATTTCAGCTGATTCAATGACATTGACTTCACGAGGGTTAAACTTTTCAAAGTACGCACCTGACATCCAACGTTGGATATAAATATCAGGTAAATGTCGTTTGATATTTGCTTCTGTTACAAACAAAGCGGTAAATGATGAGTGCGTGCCGGTTATAGATTTTGTGGTACCGTCAATTACATCGTTACCCATTGAAAGCAGAGTAACATTTGTTGGCATGTTGAGTCCATATTGGGCTCGGTGTTCTTCTTTACCGAAAACAGCTCCGACTGCGATAGTAGGATTACCGCCTGCTTCTTTGCCCGGTTTCATCCTGGCACCTTCTGTAATAGCAGATTCTATTAATATATCTTCACCCATCGGGAGTGTTTTTGCGGTAGTTTGTAAAACTTCTGCCATAACTTGGGCGGCGGTGCGGTCGTTGGCTCTTTTCAGTTTATTTTTTAAGTTGTTATCATGCTGTTCTTTTGGGTAATCGTTTAATTTCCCGCGTCCATGCAGTCCGACCGCAATTGCTGAAAAAGCTGCCGAAAGAATAATAGATTGACGGAGTTGACGGTTTCGTAATGCACCTAAGTTAGATTTATTGTTTATCTCATCAGCCAAAGTAATAATCGAACATTCTTCCAGTTGTAAATCATAATTTTTTAACACCGACATATGACGATGATTAAACTCAATTATTCTGTCTTGATTGAGAGAAAATTCTTTTTTCTGACCTCTGTACTGCAGCCGATCATCTTCAATATTAAATCTAAGTCTTTGTGACATACTTACACCTGAATTATTTATCTAAAGGACGATTATTGGTTTATTATTATGGTCAATAGTAAGCTGAAAACCGATATTTTTCAAGTAATTTATTCAGTTTCAAACAGATTGTCGGGTTGAAATGCTTGCTAAAGAATTTTTGTTCCGTTATTTTAAGGTATACTTATAATGTAAGGATTTAATATGTCTAAACTAATTGCTGTTTTTACCCTTATTATATTCACTTTTATCATTTCAAGCCTATCAGCATTTGAATATTCTCTTGATTCACCTGAAATTAAAATTGCTTTTGAAAAAGCAGGGGAAAATGCCCCCGAATTACAAAAAGTCATCGACCACTACAAAAAAACAGGTGACAGACTAAAATTAACGGCAGCTATGTTTTTAATTGCCAATATGGAACAGCATTCTTATGCGACCTACCGTTGGTTTGATACCGCAAATGTTGATGTAAATTTTGATGTTTTGGCATATCCGAATTATGATTCTCTGAAAGTCGAAATCGGTAAGATTGAAAAAGAACGAGGCGAACTTGATTATGAAAAATCAGAACTAATTTATGACCTGCAAAATATTACTTCAGATTTTCTAATTAACCAGATTGACTACGCGTTTTTAGCATGGAAAGAAAAACCGTGGGCGAAAAATTTTGATTTCACACAGTTCTGCAGATATATCCTTCCCTATCGCGGTTCCAATGAACCGCTTGAACAGTGGCGGAAATTCTTTTATGACAAATATGCATATATTGCAGACAGTATGGAAAATAAATCTAACCCGCTAGAGGCTGCCGCACTAATTAACGACGATATAAAAACTTGGTTCGGTTTCGACCCACGCTTTTATCTGCATCCGACCGACCAGGGACTCTCTGAAATGATAGAAAACAAACTGGGGCGATGCGAAGATATGACCAATATCACAATCTATGCTATGCGTGCCAACGGACTGGCGGTGACCTCGGACTATACACCATACTGGGCAAACAGCGGAAACAACCATGCCTGGAATGCAATCGTAACTGCCGAGGGGGATGTTATCCCATTTATGGGAGCGGAAGCTTCACCGGGAAATTATAAATTGTCGGGCAAGGTTGGCAAAGTCTACCGTAAGACGTATGACCAACAAAAAGACAATCTTATTTTTCAGGTTCCCGAAGGTACCGAAATCCCACCATGGCTCAAAGGCAAAAACTACATGGATGTAACCGCGGATTATACTGATGTGGCTGATGTTGAATTTATAATAGGGCAGATACAATTTAAGATAGAAAGGTTTAAACCATACCTCTGTGTATTTAATTCTGGTGAATGGAAACCGATACATTGGGGAAAACAAATTGGAGAAACTCTTAGTGAAGAAGCAATTTGGTCATTTACTGATATGGGAACTGATGTAGTTTATATTCCAGCAGTGTATTTAGGAAGAAAAGTTATCCCCTTAAACGGATACTCTCCAATGCTTCTGAAAAAAGATGGGTCAATAGAATGGTTGTCAATTGACAAAAAGAAAAAGAAAAAAATGAAGCTATATTCAACTACAAAAAGAAAGTTAATAAAATCAACTGATGGAGCAATACAATCAAGTTTTGAAAACGGTAAAGTTTATGAATTGTTCTATTGGGAAGGTGATTCTAACAATTATCATCTTATGACATTTGAAAAAAAAACAGGCTGGCAATCTCTTGGCAAACAAACCGCTGTTGATGACAAACCTTTAGTTTTTAAAGACGTACCAACGGGTGGTCTCTACTGGTTGATTGCTGAAGGGTCTGATAAAGAAGAACGTATCTTCACTATCGACAAAGACGGTAATCAGGTCTGGTGGTAGAAATTATTTTGTAGTAGGTCGGTGTTCCGATTCTAAAAAAATATAATTGTGAGAAACCCGACAATAATTTTTACAAAGATGTCGGGTTTCTCGATTTTGAAATCTGACGATTTCAAACCAACGGAACCACGACCTACTTATTGACAAAGGAGTTATCTGATATTACCTGATAATTTAATAACATATTCTAAAAAGCTTGAACTGAAAAGAGAACGATACGAATATAGCGTTGATCTCGTTTTGATTTTCATCATTCTCTATCAAATTATTTCACTTTTCTATTATTGGGAACAAATTCCCGAAACAATCCCGGTACATTTTAATCTGTCGGGAGAACCTGACGGTTTCGGCGGCAAAAACATACTTCTTCTTTTTCCGATACTGTCCGTTTTTCTTTTTGGACTTATCTCTTTGGTCTATAGGTATCCTCATCTTATGAATGTCCCTTGGCAGTTGACAGAAGAAAACTTGGAAAGACAAATTAAACTGGTTTGGCGGTTTATTCTATATTTGAAATGTGAGATTGTACTCATGATGACTTTTTTCTGTTATCAATCAATTGAGATAGCTCTTGGAAATGCCCAAACCCTTGGGAGTTCTCCAATGCTTTTTGTCGGAGCAATTATTGTAACGATAATTTGGTATTTCCGAAAAGGGTACACCCTTCGTTGAATAACTCTTGTAGGGGCGTTTTATAAAACGCTGTATTCTAATTTTTATTTTCAATACTTTCAGATATACACACCAACAACTTACAAATATATTCGAAAAAACTAAACATTTTAGGGAAGAAATCAGTCTATATATTGTAATCCCCTCGATAGATAAAACAAAAACCCTTTTATGGGAGGTGGATTATGTGCCTAAAAAAAATCATTCCGTATCTTTTACTCCTTACACTTCTGCTTGTTGCAAACGCCATGATTGATGCCGGCTCTCAGGAAACCGGCCGGATACAAGGAACCTTAACTAATATAAAAACCGGTGACCCGGTTGTCGGGGCATCTATTATGGTAGTAGGAACCTCGACGGGGGCAATATCGGATTTTGACGGGAAGTATCTTATCAAACGCCTTAGACCGGGTGTGTATTCTTTAAGAATTTCACACCTTGACTTTAACACAGAGGAAGTTACAAACATTGTCGTTACCGCTGACACGTTTACAGTTATCTCGGTACAATTAACTAAAAGTGTTAAAGAGATAGGTAAGACAATTGAAGTAACAGCCAAGCATGATATTTTAGATAAGTTTAAAACTTCAAATCAAGTCGTAATCGGTAAGGAACAAAAAAAAACTGCACCGGTTACAACTGTTGATGAATTATTATCTTCTGTTTCAGGTGTTGTAACTAATGACAAGGGTGAAGTTTTCATAAAAGGTGGTCGGGCTTACGAGGTCGGTTACATAGTAGACGGTGCCCCTATGGGTGATCCGGTTACCGGACTTGGACAATCAGAGATTCAATTACAATCGGTTCCTCAAAGTGGCAAACGATATACTAGAATTTATAGACCTACTCCTGCTATTTCTAGTAATGATAATTTAAGTTCCCCTGCCCATGGCGGTAATGCTATTGTCAACGGTGAACCGTTTGATGCGATGTTCTTTAAAAATTATGGGGTCAACCCGTTTGTTGATACCGAAGATGACCGTCTTTCAACATTTGCTATTGATGTAGACGACGCATCTTATGTGATGGCTCGTTCATATCTCAAAAGCGGGAACCTTCCGCCGAACGAAGCAATCCGTACCGAAGAATTTGTCAATCACTTCAAATACAATTATGCTCCGCCACGCAATCAACCATTTTCTATTTTCTTTGAAGGGGCTCCGTCTAAATTCGGTTCCAACAGTCAACTTATAAAAATCGGTATCAAAGGCAAAGAGATTGCCAAGGAAAACCGTAAAGATGCCAACTTGGTTTTTGTTGTCGACATCTCCGGTTCTATGTCAAGTGGTAACCGTTTAGGTTTAGTGAGAAAAGCTCTCAGGATGCTTGTGGATGAGTTGAATCAAAATGATAAAGTCGGGATTGTTGTCTATGGTTCTCGTGGGGAAGTGCGACTGCAGCCTACCTCTATTCGGAACCGTGCTGAAATTATTCGTGCTATTGAATCTCTTAATACTGCTGGAGCAACCAATGCCGAACAAGGTATCAAGATGGGCTACGAAATGGCACAAAGATACTTTGAAAGCGGAAAAATCAACAGGATAATTCTTTGTTCCGACGGTGTCGCTAATGTCGGAACAACAGGACCGGACCAAATACTAAAACAGATAAAAAAATATGCCGACCAAGGTATAACTTTATCAGCAATCGGGTTTGGGATGGGAAACTACAACGATGTTCTGATGGAAAAACTGGGCAACAAAGGGAACGGTTCCTATGCCTATGTAGATGATATTAAAGAAGCAAAACGAATCTTTATCGAAAACTTAACCGGTAACTTGCAGGTGATTGCCCGTGATGTAAAAATTCAGGTAGACTTTAATCCGCAGGTTGTGCGGTCGTACCGTCTGCTTGGATATGAAAACCGTGATGTTGCCGATAATAAGTTTCGTGATGACAAAGAAGACGGCGGCGAGATTGGTGCCGGACACGAAGTAACCGCACTCTATGAGGTAAAGTTTCATAAGCAAATCCGTTCCGATTATGTCGGTACGGTGTATGTACGTTACAAAGATGACAGCGGTAAAGAAGTATCTGAAATAAACAGAGGACTGAGGAAATCAATGTTTCATTCGGCATTTCAAAACGCATCGTATGAGTTCAAACTCGCAACGGTTGCGGCAGAATATGCGGAGATACTTCGCAAATCTTACTGGGCAAAAGGTTCCGACCCGCAAGACTTGCTGAACATTGCTGCTGAACTTTTAGGCGAACGTCAGTCGGATGAACTAATAGAGCTTATCGGTATGATTGCCAAAACCAAACGCTTTGAAGAGAGTCTCGCACAGAATTAATTTCCGATTGTGAATGTTTTGTACTAACAGGACATTGCCTTGTCATATTTTGTAACGATAGGGCATTGCCCTGTCTCATGTAGGGGCGTTTTATAAAACGCCCCTACTATTGAATGGAGTCCTGTATTCCTTACGGTTTAGCAGTCATTGCGAACGACCGAAGGGAGTGTGGCAATCTTATGTTTTTGTAATTGACATTCAGTTATTTATCAGTTTATACACAATAAATATGTTGTCATTCCAAGCTCTCCCGATGTCATTCCAAACTTGATTTGGAATCCAGTCATTTTATAATTGACAATTTATTCAGGTCATTCGTTATTTACATCTGATGATGCTAAAACAGAGGAGAGACTATACTCAACCCGCTACAAGCGGATGGGATACCCGTGGAATATTATATGGAAAATCTTGATTTTATTTTGTTGGCATTTTACTTTCTTGGATGGCAGTTTATTTGGGGACTAATGGGATTAAAGAGGTACAAGAAAAAAAAAGATAGATTTAACTATTGGTCAGGTGGATATCTGGTAGATAAAAATAAAACCTTCATGCAGAGAACAATTATTTTTTTGATTTCATCTGTTATTTGGAGCCTTGTAATATTTATTATTATTTATAGCACGGGTTATAAATAAAGAAAGAAATATTACCAAGAAGATGGTATATCTAAAGTAGGAAGACGTCATGAAAAAAATAATGTACATAATTTTTTTACTTATCTTATGCCGATCAACCTCTTTTTGTGAGGTTGATTTATCTATTGATATCAATCAAGTAGAGATTGATGGAGGTAATAATAATATACTTGCACTAAGACCTATCATTGGGTCTTTTCAGTTTTTACAAAATCCTGAACCTTTAAAAGAAATAACTTGTAACTTTACATTGAATGTTGCTGATCATGAAAGAGTAGTTCTTCCTGATGGTGATTGGAATATTGAAATTATTTATGATCACAAAAATATTAAACTTTTAAGTGATTCGATTTTTCAATGGATTGGAGATCATGACGCAGGTAATCAAATATCAGGTGAAATTACTTTCATGATTTTAACCTCTGGTTTTAATGGACTTGATATAGGAATACAAGGTGTTTCTAAGAATACTTATTTAAAAATAAAATGGAATATAAATGCAGATGGACATCTTACTTATTTAGGAAATCCTGATTTACTAAAAGAAAATACCTATGCTTGGAATGATTTTACAAACACTTTTTTCTCTACGGAGCAAATCCATATCATTCAATCTTCATCAACAACTCCTTCACCTTATAATTCGTTTAAATATGATATTGTAGTAGAGCCAATTTTTCATATCGGAGATACTTCTACAATAACTTATAATTTAGAACTAATAAAAAAGGGGACAAAAGAAATTGATATAATGATAGTTAGTCAAAATTTTGAAATAATCTCTTATCCATCTTCCTTCCCTGTTTTTTCAAACGAATGAGATATTAATTACTTTTCTGTTAAAGTAGTCCCTCTTCCTATTAATGATGAACATTCGTTAACTTTATTTTTACAAACATCAGAGGAAAATAATTCAGTTCGAATTGTTAACCAATTAATCCCATGTATTGCTATCTTTCAAGATGATGGTAAATTAAAATATGTAGGCGATGCAACTTTTCATTTTTCAAAGAAGAATATTCTACCTAAGTTTAAGTTAGATATTAAGAGAGTAAAAACCAAAATTAAACTTCCATTTGATAAAGAAATCACAATAAAAAAATATGAATACTAATATTTAGTTTTTGTGGGCGGCAGACGCCCTCGTCTGCCCTATCCCCACATTTTCTCTACAAAATAAAAGTTGTTTGTCATTCTTAAAAATAATATATGGATACTTCTACAAATAAATATGTGTACGGTAATTTTATATGTAAATAATTTTGTAATCACCACAAAACTTGTATCGAAAAATCGTATTTCAAAAAACGAACCCTTTTCTACGGGAAAGAGAAAAGAACAAAAAGTAAAAAATAACCGAAACAAACCCATTTTGCTGTAACATGAAGAATGCGATAAGATTATAGAGAAAAAGTTAAATTGACCGGATTCAGTGTCAAGCACGGAAAGGAGTCTCTTGAGAATTGAGAATACTTTATCTAAAATTGAAAATATTAAACCGTAAGTAATCGTAAAATAAAAATATCTGTTTTACAGGCGTTTTAATTTTTTCGGTGTCAGGAAGGGGTTCCTGACACAAAAACCTACCTACAAGAACCGTTTGAAAAATTTCAATATCCCTTGATCCCAGCCGACCATGTGAGTAACACCTGCCTCGCGGTGTTTGAGTTCTTCTTTATGTTCTAAATACCATTTGTGTGAAGTGATAAGAGCATCTTTGTTTGAAAACTTAGATTTCCATCCGAGCTTTTTCTCAATCTTTTCAGTCGATACATAGGAATCTTTATCGGCGGTACCATAGACCCATTTATAAAGAGGAGAGACTCGTATCAATTCAAAAAACGCTAAAGCAGGTTTTACAATAATAGCAGGGGTTGGCATAATTTTGGCACCGTTACCGGAATATTCGCACAACGCTCCGACATCGAGTTTTACTTTATCATACACTTGCGAACCGACATTAAATGTATCATTGACATCTTCAGCCGGACATGATGCCGCCAAAGAAATTGCCTCAATAAGGTCAGTAACTTCCAGAAGTTGATAGAGATTATCCCCTTTACCGATAATCGGAATTTTTTTACCGCAATCAACCCAATCATAAAGGATTTGGAAAACGCCGAGTCGAGCAGTACCTATAAATGTTTTCGGACGGATAGTTGCAATACACATTCCCTGTTCACGGAACTCCTGACAAACATGTTCACCGGCAATTTTACTTTCTCCATAAGCACCGACACCGACCATCGGGTCAGCTTCTACAAGCGGATGTTTATCCGGCACACCATATACAGCTGTGGAACTGATAAAAATAACCCGTTCAACATTTGCTTTTTTAGCCTGTTCCAAAGTGTTGCGGACACCCTGAATATTGGTAGAATAAATTTCTTCTTTTTTCCAAAGAGGAAGTGCCGCTGCACAATGAATGATAATGTCTATTTTATTATCTGAAATAAGTTTATACATACCGTCAGCATCGCGGACATCCTGTTTGACTAAAAGCATATCATCGGTATATTCATTTTCCATAAATGGAGCTATATCGTTAAGAGCTAAAAATGAAACACCACGCTGAGGGAGATTTTTTGCCAAGTGCAGACCTAAAAAACCTGCACCGCCTGTTATAAGAACCCGTTTATTTTGCAACCTATTATCCTGACTTTTCAATGTTCAATAAATAAGCCGTTAGAAATCTAACGGCTTATATAATATCTTATATTTATCTGAATTGTCAAGATTACTTATACAGTTTTTGAAAAACAGCAATCCCCGGATTAAACAGCCGTCCGATTGATTCATACTCGACAGTCGGTACAACCCGTCGACCGCCTGACCATCTGGTAATCTGTTCTTTTAACTCTTCGGAGTCTTCAATTAAAATTTCAGAATATGGGATATTTTGAGAGTTCATCCAAATTTTTAACTGTTTGCAATCACCGCACCATTTTGTAGAGTATATAGTTGCCTGTGGTAGTTCGTGTTTGTCGGCATCTTCGGTTGAAAATAGTTTATGCAGTATTTCCGGTTTAGGATTTTCAAGCATAGCTCTTATTTTCTCATTACCGATTCGTAGAATAGGAAAGGGATTATCAGACTTTTCAATCAATCCGTTAACTAGCTCTAAATCTTCTTTTTGATTTTCTAAGTTTATTGTTTCAGCTTTTAAATCAAAAGTCTGCAACCGTTTGAGCAAAAGCTCAGCCTGTTCTATCCGGTCAGAGTTGTGGTAAATATATAGTTTTTCATTTTTCATATTAGCTATAACTGTTTGTAATTTTTATTGTTTCCTGATAAATTCATTTTCTGTTTGGTTGTACGGTCCTTCAAATCTACTTCCAAACCCCGGACCGTACATAAGAGCATTAATAAACATTTGCCTTGTTCCGTAAAAATATGCTCTGCTGTTCGGTTCACCCGCAAAAAGAATAATCTGCCCTTTGCCATGAGACTCGGTTGTTGCAAAGACAGTACTTTTCCAACGTTCCTGACCCTCGGGCCAAAGTAGTCCTGATAAACGAAGGTCTGATTTTTTACTGCTTAGTCTTGCCGCAACCCGTACGGGAGATTTTGCCATAAAAGCATGCGAAGTATAAAGCTGAACCGGCAGAAATTGACCTAAACCGAAATTAAGGAAATGTTCCGAATCAAGATATGTTTTTAAAAATGCACCGCGAGGCATAAATCGACGCTGCCATTCATCCTTCTCTGCGGCAGCATCCTTGGTCAGAGATTTTTTCTTTTCATCTGCTTTATCCTCAGAAGAGTCATCAGTCGGATGGTAGAGAGCCATCGTATCAACAGAAGGTGCCTCGGCATCTTGTGCTTTTTTCACCGCTTTTTCAAACGAGGCTAACTCGCTTAATACTTGCCGCTTCAGTTTTACCTGTGAAAGTCCGGTAGAACTGTCGGCTGCCCAAACAGCTGCGGCACCTATGGCAATCAAGGTACCTCCGTTTGAAATCCATTTCTCAATTTTACTTTTACCGCTTTTATTCAGGATACCGCCTAAAGAATTTCCCCAGGCAGAAGGTATGATTAAGACATTGTATTTTGATATGTCTGAGTATGTCAGATTGTTTATGTTAATCAGGGAATGAGGAACCTCAAGTTCTTTGTCGATTGTGAACCATAAAGAACCGAACGAGGTAAAGTTAATTCCGTTACCCGTTAGTAATGCAATTTTTGGTTGAGTCAGTAGTTTGTATGTATCTGCTCCAAGATACGAACCTTTTGTAGCAATTCCGGTGTTCACACCGACAATATTGATACTAGTTTCGTTTGCCAATTTTTCTAATTGATCGACAATATTGTTTTTGTTTCCTCTATTACGAATTACCAAGGAACCTGCTTTGTAATCTTTTCCTTCTAACTGAAAAGGTTTTTCCGAGGCATATACAATAATTTGTTGTTGGAATAATTTGTTCAGCAGTTGATATGTTTTTTCTCCAACCATATTGATAATAAATCCGAATTGAGCATCACGGTTGATAAGCTTACCGCTTGAAAGAGATGCTGCTTTTACAATATCAGTTTTTACAGAGATAGATGATTTTGTTTCGTAGGCATCCAGGCCGTATGCAAGCGGAGCAGACCACGAGGTAACTTCATACATTTTGGTACCGTTA
Source organism: Candidatus Zixiibacteriota bacterium (assembly GCA_024276275.1). Taxonomy (GTDB): domain Bacteria; phylum Zixibacteria; class MSB-5A5; order GN15; family FEB-12; genus QQUK01. Next base: position 21,220 of record JAJRXM010000005.1, on the reverse strand, counting down.
TATTTTTCAATTTCCCGTCGTTCTTCTTTTAAAAACTCTAATTTAAAATGAGGGTCAAATTCCAAAATAGCTTTTGCCAGCGCTCCATGAGCTTGGGCAGTACGAATAATGAAAGTACCTTTTGGGAATTTTTTTGATTTATGTTTGTTTCTGAAAATATCTGTTGATTGAGAAACGGTAAAATTATCGGAAGCCTGTTCGACAACTATATCCTGCTTTGTGAGTGATGAGATAAAACGGTTCATCTTAATTTCATCATCATCCGGTACAAATAGAAAGGCGAGGTTTGATTTTTTGCCGTCAGCAACAATCTGTTTTCGAGTATGACTATAGTCTTTTAAAATCTCAATTCTATTATCAGCAAGAGTAAATAGATTTGCCAATGAGGAACTGAACTGATGATTTACAGATTCATGGTATGACAAAAGATAGCCGTTTCTCTGCTTAACAAAAGAACCGTCTACACCTGCCTGTTCATATAAAATACCGATAGACCCCATAAAGGTCGGCCATGCAGAACCATAACCCGGATACCATTGTTCATGCCATTCCTTGATATAGTACGGCCATCCGTTTTTATCAAAGGCTTGGCCTTGTTCTTTTGAGAAAACATCCCACCATTTATATATGTTTTTTGGTGTGTTATAGTTTATAGGCTGACGAGGAGGTGTGAATAAATAGGTCGCATTTGTTCCCATCTCGTGGGCATCAACAACAAGTTGAGGGTGCCAATCTAAAATCGTACGGGTTCGTTTTTCTGTTTCAGGTTGTGTGAGAAAAATCCAGTCACGGTTTAAGTCAAATAGATAATGATTTCCCCGACCCCACGGCCAGACACCTTGATGCTGTTGTGCATTACGGTCATAATTTGGGACATGCGAACGGTAACTGGCTAGCATAGATAAATATCTTTCCCGACCGTCAGGATTTTCAATCGGGTCTATAATAACTAAGACATTTTCAAGCAGGTGCATTGTAGCCGAATCTGTTCCGGCTGCTAATTGATAAGCAAGCTGCACTCCCGCATCAACACCGGAAATCTCATCTCCATGAATTGAATATCCAAGCCAGGCGATAGCAGGCATTGAAGCAATATGTGTATTCAGTTCTTTTTTTGTATTTAACAAATCAGGTGAGGCAAGAGTTGATGCACTCTGTTGTATAGTATTCATTTTTCTTATATTTTCAGGCGTACTTATAAAGATGTTATACAAAGCCCGACCTTCATGAGAAAAACCTACCTGCTCGACAAACACACGGTCTGACTGCTTGTCTAACATTTTTATATATGAAACAAGATCGGGATACCTTAGAGGCCAGAAACCGATTCGTTCCGGGAAAAAATCATCCGGTTTTGTGATAGCATTATTGTATGTACCACCCGGATAAAAAGCAACGGTATCAACCGGGAGATGTTCTGAGTATGAGGGATTAACCGATGCGTTTATGTTTTGTGAAATTACTATAAAAGTAAATAGTATAATTGTAGTGGAAATAATTTGTTTGAGCATACAAACTCCTATATTTATGAGTAGAAAAGTAAACTCAAATTAACATAGCTGAATTGTAATTGTAAAGTATAATTCTAAAGAATGTGATAGAAAAATGAGTAGAGTACTTTTAAATGATAGTTTAAACAGTAAATACTTTGACTCTGCTCAGTATAACATATTTGATATTACCTTTTCCAGTCACCCTGAGCGGAGTAGAAGGGGGTTTGTTATAAATATCATTTGTTAATCAATATCATCGGAAAAGTTGACTTCTGACTCGGGATGTAGTTTGTATTCAAATATAGTAATCAATGTAACAAATACTGCGGCGATTAATGGTCCCAAAACTACACCTAATAAACCGAAAAGATATACTCCGCCCATTAGAGCGAAAAACAAAAGCAAAGGATGCATACACGCTTTACCGGCAATTAATAACGGTCTTATAATGTTGTCGACCTGACTTATAACTAAAGATCCTATGATTATAATTACCAGACCTTTTACATACGCTCCGCCAAGTATCAGTATTAAACCGGCCGGAATAAAAATTATAAAGGCACCGACAAACGGGATAATTGATAGGAATGCCATAATTGCACCCCAAAAAACAGCCGAGGGGATTCCGACAATTGCAAACATAATACCGCCTAATAATCCCTGTAAAAGAGCAACAGTAATACCCCCATACATAGTAGCCTGGATAACATCACGCAGTTGATTAAATGTTACATTTACTTGATTAGGAGTTAACGGCATTAAACGGCGTAATTTATGAATAAGTAAATCACCGTCGGTGAAAAAGTAGTACATGGTAAAAATCATAAGAATAAAATAAAATACCATACGGGTTACATTGGCGATTATCCAACTTGTTTGGTTTAGAATAACTGCACTTGCATATTGAACTGCATTTTTTATTAACTGTTCTGCTTCTAAATTAGAAAAATCATAATAACCTTGTAATTTTCCTTTAATTGATTCAAGCCATGGAAGATTGATAGAGAGAAATGTTTTAAACTCACCCGCATGTATCATATCATTAACTTTTGCAACAGCCGTAGTCGCTTCACTTACCAAGGCACCAAACAGATATGCGATAGGTCCGATTATTAAAATAATAATTATAAGACAAACTAAAATTGAAGTAAGTGCTTTCGACTTTATTTTTTTCAACATCTTTTCATAGAGAGGGTAGAAGATGATTGTAAAAACCGCGGCCCAGCAAATAGGTGCAAAAAATGGAACTACTAACTGATAAAACAGATAGAAAAATATAGCTGCGATTAAAAAAAACAATGTGACTAATATATATTCGCTTTTCATTAACTCTCCAAGAAAACTAAATTTGTTTTACAATAGGTTCGCATTCTTGTCATACTGATAAAAATGTGCGAGTTTAGAGCATTTTTATCAACAAAAAACAAAAATTCCAAAAAAAAATAATATATAGCTTTCTCTATAAAGTATGAATTTTACGACCGGTCTCTCTTATGCTTTATAAAATATGTTTATTGATATTTTTACGCTTAGCCTATTTCGCTGTTTCGCTGTAACTTAAATCACGACAGTAGTTTAACTATGTATAGCAGAAGTGTGTATTTATGGTATTAATCCGATAGATAAAGTTAAATTGACCTATTTAAAGTTGATTATTTTGTCTGTGCAAGTTTTGCACATCATAGACTTTATCGAGCTTTTTCAAAAACTTAAGCAACTGGCGTTAAGGATTTTATGATACGGTCGATATGTTTGAGTAAGTAATTCAATAATACTGCGGGAAGATTATGCCATAGTCTTATCCGCATAATGTAACTTGTCAAACAAGGAGTAACATATGGCTATTCGTAAAACTAAAACAAGACGCGCTTCAACCACACGTAAACCGGCTACACGTAGAGCTGCTACACGTAAATCAACTTCACGCAAAGTTTCTCGTCCATGGACAAGAGCTGAAATGTCTTTCATGCGTAAGTACTATCGTAAGTTTGAAACTGCATGGTGTGCACGTCAATTAGGTCGTACAGTATATTCAGTACGTTACAAAGCTGTAGATTTATCTTTGAAAAAAGCATCTCCATCAGTATGGAGAGGTAACAAAGGACCAGCCAACGCATTTAAAGCTTTTGGTAAATCAACCAGACCTACAGCACGTAAAGCTACTGCACGTCGCGGTACTTCAAAAACTCGTTCTTACAGAGCTACAACTAAAAAAAGAACAACACGTAAAGCAACTGCTGCACGTCGCACAAAAAGAACTCGTCGCTAAGACAACTATTGATTCGTTGAATATCATTTAACGAATTTTTTAATTATAAACCCGCATTCATTTGGATGCGGGTTTTTTTGTGGGTGGGAATGGAGTTTGTTTTCTACAAAAATGTCAATTTTCTCACTATTGTCAACTCTTTCACTATTGTCATCCCAGCGAAGGCTGGGAACCAGTCTTGTAGATCAAAACCCCTGCGGTTTCGATACTCTTTTGGATGCGTTGTCAGGAACCCTTTCCTGACGATTAAGCAACAAATGTATTTATCAGTCATTGCGAATTCACCTGGGCGAATGCGGCAATCTCATCTTTTATGTTTACCGATAGTAAATAATGTAATATAATTCATTGAATAAAAATTAACTATTTAGGGAAAAACCTAATCATGGCTTTAAGCTGGAATGAAATAAAAGAGCGAGCTACGAAATTTTCAAAAGATTGGGAAGATGCATCTAACGAAAGAGCAGAAGCACAACCTTTTCTTGAAGGCTTTTTTGATGTATTTGGTGTTAGTCGACGAAAAGTTGGACTTTTTGAAAAAAGAGTTCAAAAGTTAGATGAAAGAGATGGGTTTATAGATTTAATTTGGAAAGGTATGTTAGTTGTTGAAATGAAAAGTCGGGGGAAAAACCTTGATAAAGCATTTAAGCAAGCAAAAGATTATATGCCTGGACTAAAAGACCATGAATTACCTAAATATATAATAGTTTGTGACTTTGAAAATTTTAGGCTTTATGACCTTGAAGAAAACAAACAATCTGATTTTCAACTAACAGAGCTTGTAAAAAATATCCAACTTTTTGATTTTATTGCGGGGTACAAGAAGAAAGTTTTTAAAGATGAAGACCCTGTAAATATTCATGCCGCAGAAAAAATGGGTAAACTTCATGATGCTTTAAAAGAAGCTGGATATGTAGGGCATGAACTGGAAGTTTTGTTAGTACGGCTTTTATTTTGTCTTTTTGCTGAAGATACTGGTATTTTTGAAAAACAAGCATTCCAAGATTATATAGAATTAAAAACAAATGAAGACGGCACTGACCTCGGTTTATATTTACAACAAATCTTTGATGTTCTTAATACTTCTGAAAAAGAAAGACAGAATACTTTAGATGAAATACTAACTACATTCCCTTTTGTAAACGGTCAGTTATTTGCTGAAAACTTACATCTAGCTTCATTCAACAGCAAGATGCGGTCTATATTGTTAGAGTGTTGTTATATTGACTGGAGTTATATCTCCCCTGCTATTTTTGGTTCAATGTTTCAAAGTGTAATGAATCCAGAAGAACGAAGAAATCTTGGTGCACATTACACGAGTGAAAAAAATATACTAAAACTTATTGAACCACTTTTTCTTGATAAGCTTTGGGGTGAGTTTGAGAAAATCAAAAACAACAAAAAGAAATTAATTGAGTTTCATACAAAAATTGCTTCATTACGATTTTTAGACCCTGCTTGCGGATGTGGTAATTTCTTAGTGATTACATATAGAGAGTTACGACTTCTTGAACTATCAATTTTAAAACAATTATACATTAAACAGCAATTGGTTACTGATTTAGGACTTTTAGTCCAATGCAATGTTGATCGCTTTTATGGTATTGAATATGAAGAATTTCCTGCTCAAATTGCACAAGTAGCTCTTTGGCTTATCGACCACCAAATGAATATGATAATTTCTCAAGAATTTGGTGAATATTTTGTTAGACTTCCATTAAGAAAATCAGCAAAAATAGTTCATGGTAACGCATTACGAATTGAATGGGATACAATAACTGAACCACTTCCATCTGAAACAGAAAGCAGTATAAAAAAGTTTGATTACATATTAGGCAATCCCCCTTTTGTTGGAAAAAAAGAACAAAACCAAGAACAAAAGTACGACATGAAAATAATTTTTAAAGATGTGAAAGGTGCTGGAATTCTTGACTATGTAACCGCTTGGTATATTAAAGCTGCTCAGTATCTTAAAAAATATAATACTGAAGAAACAGATTTGAAATCAGATACGAAAGTATCATTTGTATCTACTAACTCAATCTCACAGGGACAACAAGTAGGAATTCTCTGGAATGAATTATTTAATAAATACAGCATAAAAATACATTTTGCTCACCGAACTTTTAAATGGAATAATGAAGCAAGGGGTAACGCTTCAGTGCATGTTGTAATTATCGGTTTTTCAAACTTTGAAGTTGCTAATAAAAAAATATATGAATATGAAAATACTGGAGATGAGCCACATGAGCATATTGTTAAAAATATCAACCCTTATTTAGTTGAAGGGCTAAGCTCTATTATAATGAATAGGACAACTCCAATTTGTAATGTATCGACAATGAATTATGGAAGTATGCCAATTGATAATGGACATTTGATATTATCTGATTCAGAGAAGGAAAGCATTCTAAAGAAAGAACCTACTTCTAGTAAATTTATAAGACCTTATACTGGTGGCAAAGAATTTCTAAACAACATTAAGCGTTGGTGTCTTTGGTTAAAAGATGTAAATCCTATTTCAATAAAAGACTCAAAAGAGATTCATCTTAGAATAAAAAGAACTAAAGATTTTAGGTTAGAAAGTAATCGAGGGGCAACTAATAATCTTGCTAACTTCCCAAGTTTATTTGGCGAAATTCGTCAACCTATTTCAGACTATATAATTATTCCTAAAGTTTCATCTTCTAATAGGAAGTATATACCTATTGGAATTCTAAAACAAAATATAATAGCTAGTGGAAGTTCATTGATAATACAAGAAGCTTCATTATATAATTTCGGTATTCTAAGCTCTATTATGCATATGACTTGGACTTCTTATATCTGTGGTAGGATGAAAAGTGATTATCAATATTCCGCAAATATTGTATACAACAACTATCCGTGGGCTGAGAAACCAACAAAGAAGAAAAAAGAAGCTGTTGAAAAATTTGCTCAAGAAGTTTTGGATGTCAGGTTACAATTTCCAGAGAGCAGTTTGGCAGATCTCTATGACCCACTCAGTATGCCCCAAGCATTAGTGAAAGCTCATCAAAAACTTGATAAAGCAGTTGACCTTTGTTACCGTTCCCAACCTTTCAAAAACGAAGCAAGCCGAATAAAATTTCTATTTGAGTTATATGATAAATATACATCCGGTTTATTTGCTAAGAAAAAAGTTACTCGTAAACGAAAAAGAATATAACTTCATAATCATTTTCTCTACACATCCTCCCTTGTTTCATATCTAATCGTATACTATGAACAACTTAATTTTATAAGAAAAAAACAACAATGTTGGATACCAAATTAAGTTTGGGATGACATCTGGAGTTACAGATAACAGGAGTTTTAGTATGAACAAAATCACTACAATTAATACTAGCGAAAATGGCTTAAGCCATTTTTTCAGGCAAAGCCATTTCGCTGTAACCGTTTGCAGGGCTTATTATTATCAAGAAAAAACACAGAAAAAACGGGAAAGTAGGTTCCCTTTATATGTGAAACGAACCCATTTTAAAGAAACAATCAAGAAGAAAAAATAAAATTTGTACGAAACAAACCCATTTTGCTATAACAACATAAGAATAATAAGGTTACAACGAAAAAGTTAATTTAAACGATGTGGATAACTTTAATAAAATAGGCAGACCCGAATATCTGTCCTACCGATTATAAAAAATGGTCAGGAATGGGTTCCTGACCACGCATTATTTAATTTGTACCTTTCGACTTTGCTCAGGGTGACAAATTTATATAACCCACGCTTGCGTGTAAGTCCTACGCAGTGGGTTATTTTGCTGCTAAATAAAGCTCGTTTACTTTTTCCCAGTTGATAACATTAAAGAAAGCCTGAATATAATCTGGACGACGGTTCTGATAATGTAAATAATAAGCATGTTCCCAGACATCAAGACCTAAAACAGGTTTTTTACCGACAGAAAGAGGAGAGTCTTGATTGGCAGTCGACATGATTTCAAGTTTCCCACCGTTGACAACAAGCCAAGCCCAACCGGAGCCAAACCGAGTGGCACCTGCTTTGGCAAACTCTTCTTTAAATTTATCAAACCCGCCAAGTTCGGCATTAATAGCATCGGCTACTTCACCTGCAAAGGGAACATCTTTTTTCATGACTTCCCAAAACATAGCATGGTTTACATATCCGCCGCCGTTGTTTTGAACAGCCCCACGGATAGATTCAGGGATTGCGTTTAAATCGGTGATTAGTTCTTCGCCTGATTTGGATGCTAAGTCATCATGCCCTTCCAAAGCTTTATTTACGTTGGTGATATATGCATTGTGATGTTTACTGTGATGAATTTCCATCGTCTTTGCATCGATATACGGCTCTAAAGCATCGTATGAGTATGGTAATTCAGGTAGTGAATATGCCATTTTTGTAATCCTTTCATTTATTATGTTAAACTTCAAACAGTCCAAATGTATGATTGTTCCGTGAAACAAGCTAATAACCTAAGAGCTTGTTGAAATTTTTCTATATTCCTATAAGCTGAGTCGAAATATGGCTTCTCTTTATATAGATATATTACGTAATAAAACTAAAGACAAGCAAAAATAGGCTAAAAAGAGGAAAATAATCTATTATTCTTCTTTTTTCGTGGAACCATTACGTATATTATTGTATTATAGTTTGAAATGATGAATTTATACGAAAGGAATTTATTTTTATGATGGCAAAGTATGACCCGCAAGTAGTCGGGTGGATGGAAAAAGAATTAGTCGATATAGGTGTACAAGCCTTAAAGGCAGAGTCCGATGTCGAAGCATTTATGAAAAAGTCCGGTAGTTCGATGATTTTAATTAATTCGGTATGCGGATGTGCTGCCGGAGGAGCAAGACCGGGTGTCGGATTTGCTTTACAGCACAAAACAATACCAGATAATATAGCTACTGTATTTGCAGGTGTAGATAAAGATGCTACCGCAAATGCAAGATCATATTTCCCCGAAGTGCCACCGTCGTCACCGTCTATAGCCTTGTTTAAAGACGGGCAGCTGGTGCATTTTATACCTCGTCATGAAATCGAAGGGTTCGACTACGAACAAATTGCGGAAAAGTTGACTCCTGCATTTGATGAGTATTGTACAAAAGAAGGACCGTTGGTATCTGAAGAAAAACTGAAAGAAGCATTTAGTTCAGATGAACGGAACGGTCGTTAATAAATATTAAAATTAAGTCATACTGAGCATGTCGAAGTATGCTCTATTGAACTTTGAACTGGCAGATATTATAATTCTGTCAGTTTTTTTTTGATTTCGGAATTATTGCTGATCGGCTTTACTCCAGACTTCGTGTCATGCACGGAGAGGAGTACAAAAGAATTGCTGTTTTTTATAATCCCAACCATTGAATAGCGGCACCACAGGCAACCAAGGAAAAACCTGCCAAAGCAGTCGACCATCGGTCTAATTTACCTAAAGGAATCTTCTGAATTCCGGCCATTAAAACAGCAACAGTTCCCATTATGGTAACAATCGTTGCTATACCAAACACTAAAGATACCAAAGTAATTCCGGTATATCCGGAGACCGACCAAGCAGACAGCATGAGCGGTATCAAAGATTCGCACGGTCCAAAAATAAATATAGTGAACAATATCCAGGGAGTCATACGGGATGCACTATTTTTATGGACATGCATATGTTCATTATTGTGGTCATGTTCGTGAGTATGTTCAGATTTATCAGAATGAAAATGTGCATGCGAATGAGTTTCTCCCCGCCATGCTTTTTTTATGCCCCATATCATGAATGCTGCTCCGACTCCGATTAAAAGCCATGCGGATAAACTTCCTCGAACACCCTGCCAAAAAGCAAAACGGCTGTCTGCCCAATCTGTGGCTGCCATACCGAGCCAAGCTAAGAAAATGCCGATTATTAACGAACTGCCGACATGGCCAATCCCGCATACAAAAGTTATTAAAGCAGTTTTACGGCGTGACCAGTTTTGTGCTTTTGACATCATGATGAACGGGATATAGTGGTCAGGTCCTAAGATTGTATGAATAACTCCAAGAGTTCCTGCTGTCCAAAGAAGGACTATAAGGTTTCCCGATGCTAAGGCTGTTTGTAAATCTGACATACTTCTATAATAGATATATTAGTAAAAAGTTTCAAGTAGTATTTCGTAATATGAGAATAAAAATAGACAACAATGTCATAGATACGGTTCAACTTCTCAAGAATACGATGCGATAACCGAAAATTCTTCGAATAACTTCATATAAAAACCTCGTACAGCTTATACTGAACGAGGTTATTTCTTATATTCTAAAGACATATAGCTTGAAAATTAAAAATCATTTTGTAAGATAATTCTATATCGAGCTTTACCTGCGTTTAAATGTTCAATAGCCTCGTTTACTTTTGACATTGGAAATAGTTCTGTTTGCGGTACAATGTTGTGATGCACACAAAACTCAAGCATTTTTCTTGTTGTTTCAGGAGAGCCTAGTGGAGTTCCGGAAATAGAACGTTGTCTCATGATTAAAGGAAAAGCACCAACAGGAATCGGTTCTAAAACAGCTCCTACAAAATGAAGTCGCCCTTTTGCTTTGAGAGCATTTATATAGAGGTCCCAATCAAGTGGCACATTAACAGTAACGAGTAAGAAGTCTAAAGAGTCCGAAATTTTATCAAGTTCATTTTTATCACAAGAATTTACTACATGATGAGCACCTAGTTTTTTTGCTTCGTCGGCTTTACTTGCTGACGATGTAAAGGCGGTTACATCGCATCCCCATTTATTGAGAAATTGTATAGCCATATGTCCCAGCCCACCGATTCCAACTACACCGACGCGGTCGGTCGGTTTTACATTATATTGTACAATTGGATTAAAAACAGTTATCCCACCGCAAAAAAGAGGTCCTGTTTTTTCAAGAGGCAAAGCGTCAGGGATTGGAATCGCCCAGCTTGCATGACAGCGAACCTTGTCGGCAAAGCCACCATGGCGTCCTGCGATTGTCGATTCGTTGTTAGCACATAAGTTATGGTCACCATTCATGCAGGAATCACAAACCATACAACTTTTTGAGTACCATCCAAGACCGATTTTTTGTCCAACCTTTAAATGAGTGACTTTTTCTCCTAAAGCAATAATTTCACCTGCTACTTCATGACCCGGCACCAAGGGATAAGCCGACATTCCCCATGCATTGTTAATCATGGAGAGATCTGAATGGCAGATACCACAGTAATGAACTTTTATTTCAACCTCTTCAGGCTGTATCTTATCAAGTTCATATTCAAATTTTTCTAAAGTTGAACCGGCAGACAGGGCCGCATATGCTTGTACTTTACTCATAACAACTCCTTGTATATAGTAGATTTTATAAGTATATGATAGAAGTTTCTAAAGTAATAGTCAAGTTGTAGAATCGTTAATAAAAGAAAAAAGCTGTCAAAATTATGACAGCTTTTTTTGATTCTCGTTTATAACTATATAAGTTATAATTTATCTACTCTGAAGTTCGATGTACCGCTATAATTTGTAAAAACAACACGAATTCTCCAACTACCTGTTGTTCCGACCGAGCTAGGTTCGTTAGCAGATGCTACCAACCCGTTTGTATATACTTGGACAGAGTCAGCGTCATAAATAAACATAGACGCAGATCCGGCTGTAGTAGTAGTTGAATGATTGATAGTTGCTTGAGTACCTGTGTTTTGCCATGTATAATCTACAGTTGTAGTGATGTTTTCACCGTTAGTGATTTGAAATGAAAAAGCATCAGGGTTATTTATAATTTCCGGTGAAAAGTTTGAAAGAGGTGCTGCCGGAGGTGTAGAACTTGAACAGCCGATTACCATGAAGGCAAAAATCAAACAACATACTGCAATGTTTTTAGTCTTTATCGTAATTTCCTCAATTTGAATTTTTGTTAATTTTGTTTTGTATTTATAATTATCGGAATTTTTAGTAACGATATTTAGGGGGAATTATGAAAAAAGCCCTATATATAGAGCTTTTCAATTGTGCGTTATTTGATTATATTTCCAATCATGAAAAATGACTCTCAAGTACTGAGCAATTTTTGGACAGAAAACAAAAGTACAATCAGGTTGTATTTATTACTTACAGGTATTGCTGTATTAACTATTTTTTCTTATTTGATATTTGAGGGGAAACTGCTGTTTGCTGCTGCTTTTGTCGGTATACTTATCTCATCATGGGTTGTAACGCAACCGAAGATTTCATTGTATCTGTTTCTTTTTGTAATGTTTACAAATTACCTTTTTCTTGAACAACCTGTTGTTATGTATGTTGATTTAGCTGCTTTACTGGTAATAGTTACTGCTATGTTTGACTTATTATTAAAGGGGGAACCCCAACTCTCAATTCCGAAATTGGGTATGAATTTTCTATTTATAGGTACCGCATTTTTTATCGTTTTTTTGTTTGGATATAAGCCGTCACTTTCTATTATGCCGATTTTACATGTTTTATATATCTTTATTACATTTCTATCTCTGTATAGACTTTCCCGATATGTTCATGTAGAAACATTGCTCCATCTGTTTTATCTGTTTGCTTTGTTACATGCTTTTATTGCTTTACTGCCATTTATTGGTGCATCAAAAGTTGAAAGGCTTTTTGGTTTTGCCAGATCGACTCTTGATGATATCATGATGATTGCTTTTCCAATAGGGCTTATCTATTTTATAAAATCTTCATCACAAAAAATGTATTTTTATCTTATCTCTCTATTATTGATTATTGGAGCGTTGATGGCAACACAGTCGCGTCTTTCAATTATGTTTGCCTTCGTGTTTGGAGCAATAGCACTTTATCTTGCTATGGAAAAACATAAAAAGAAATCTAATAAGAGAATCAAGTGGATAGTTTTTTCAGGAGTGTCGTTTGTTGTATTACTTTTAATTTTTGCTCCTATATATATGACGGCACTAATAGATAGGTTTCAAAGTCTGTTAAGCAGTGCTCCCTCAGAAACATTTTTAGTGCGAATAGTATTGTGGACAAATGCTTTAACAACATTTGCCGATAATCCGATTTTTGGAATCGGTTTGGGACATTATAAAATTTTATATACGATTTATAGTTCTATGCATTTGCATTACATGTTTCCATATATACAAAACTACTCAGCTCATAATATGTTTTTTCATTACTTGGCAGAAACAGGAATAGTAGGGACCACAGCAGTATTTGCACTTATAGTTAATCAGTTTCGTTATGCTTTGAAAGTGTATAGGAAAAAGAAATCAGATTTATCCGAAGTAGATATCTGCTTGTTTGTCGTAGCATTACTCATACTTGTTACATCGTTTATAGAGGCAGGATGGATGTGGGGGCAGATGAGTTATATATTTATTTTCTTCCTAGTCCTTAATATAAGAAACTATGAGTCCGTAATTTCAAATTATGTTACTGCTCGTTTAAGTTCCAATCATAGGAAAGATATCCAACCTTAAATTTCCCTTGTCGAAGTTTTTCTTGTGTTTCTTTAGGTGAGTGATTGTAAATAAAATTGGCAACAGCTCTTTTTTTACCGTACAGGTATAGAAAGATAGAATCATCTGAATACTTCTCTTTAAAATCATTTCCGTACCAACTGAGAATTTTAGACAGTTTCAATTCATGTTTTTCAAAACTAATTTTATTGCGGGTCATGTCAGTTACAAAACGTTCTGCTCGTGCTGTTAGTTGTTGGTCGAGAGAATCAGCGGTAAATGGTTGGTTCCAAATTTCCGGGCATGCTATTGAAGCACAAACAATGGCAATATGTATTCGTTCTTCTTTAAACTGTTTCCGTAATATATCATGTTCAATATTGTCTAGTGTCAGCATTTGTCCGGCAACCTTATGTTTTGCTTTATTCCATATTCCTTTGATATCTTTTATGCTTTTCACAGGATATTCTTTTAGTATTCCCTCTATGGTATAGAGGTTATATGCATTAATCATATATGCTATTTTTTGTGAACGGTCAAACGATTCATATCCCTTTTTAGACAACTCTGAAAAATCCAGCAAAGCATCTTGAAGAATTTTAGGATTACTTTGAATCTTCTTGTAATCAACCAACCCGTTGTCTACTGATTTACCTAGAAGAGTTCTATATCCTGTATATGAGTGGTCAAAGCCAAATGCGTTACTGCCGAATAGAAAAATAATTGTCAGCGATAGAAATAATTTTTTCATCTTTTTACTCCGTAGTACCAGTTATATAAAATTTGATTGTCAACATTCATGCAATATGCCATTCTAATAAAAGTGTCTTTGGAAACTTTTTTTAGAAACCCTTCTTTGTACCAATCTCTGGGTGAAGTTGCAATTTGATGAGGAAGAATTGTTATACGACCTATTTTTTTCAATCTTCTACTGAACTCAAAATCTTCCATAAGATGACTTTCCTGAAAACCGTCCATTTGTTCAAAGATGTCTTTCCGTACAAAAATCCCCATATCTCCATATATACGGTTGAACAATCTGTTTTTTTTATTTGAAAACCAGCTTATAAATTGTAGTGACTTGCTAGAGGTGTTAAAGTTGTACTCAAATCCGCCACCTACAATAATTTTATTATGCATTTTAGAATGAATCTGATTGACAGAATCCGGGTGGGGAATTGTGTCGGCATGCAGAAACCAGAGAATATCAGCCGAGGCATGTTCGGCACCTTTGTTTAGTTGCCTGCCTCGTCCTTTTTGAGAATGTACAACTATTCCAAAATCTTGTGCAATTGATACTGTATTGTCCGAACTGCCGCCGTCAACAATTATAAGCTCACAAATCGGATAGTTTTTTTGGATATGAGAAAGTAAACACTTGATGTTTTTCCCCTCATTTAAAGTTGGAATAATAATAGATACAGTTAGTCTTTTATCTTTTGGCATATAGACTACAACAGCAAAAGATAATAATCGTTCCGAATTATTTAAAGAGCTAACCCTATTCCAAAATAGAATTTATCTGTATCATAAGCAGACAGTTGCCATGTGAATGAAAGTTGTATAAGAAAAGGTAACCTGCCGATAGAAAAGCCTATTTCACTATACGGTTTATCACCTGTTTGAGAAATAGATAAATCCCCTTCATTATAGTTATTGTCTTTTAAGCTACTCCAAAAAACACCGCCATGAATAGAAAGGCTGTACGGTATTTTTTTAATCAAAGGAAGTTGAGACTTTTTGAACAGTTTTGTACCGAATCTATGGTTATAATAGATAGAGAGCAGATTGTTACCGGAAAAGTTTGTGAATTGTAATGTTCGAAAAGTCATAGCTGCATCTAGTATGTTTCCACCGAAATCCATTACTGTATATCTTTGAGGAGGAAGGTTGCCCGATAGTTTTGTTGTACCATAAATTCCAAAAGAGAAATAACCCAAACCAAAAAATTGACGATCAGTATAAAATTGACCGTAAATAGTTTTAAAATCAAAATCACTTTTTAATCTAGAACGGTCAGAAATTTCTATTCCGGCTCTTAAGACAGCGTATGGATATGTTGAATATGCTACTTCCTTCCCTTTTATTTTCATCAGTTGTGTTGTTTTATATTGAAAGTTAAAATTAACAGAACGGAGTTTTCCGTTTATGATTGGTAAATTTTCTCTGTAGGTGCTGTCTTTATTTAGTAGGGAATAGTTTGTTTTATTTGTTAACGTGTATTGATTGTTATCTTTATAGGAAAGTGATACAGATGTACGCGATAAAGGACTAAAAGATACTCCTAAACTAAAGCCTGTTTCTTTATAATAATCATATGGGTCATGTTTCGATAAAAGTGAAAGACCTGTGGCGTTACCGTACCGAGAAGAGTTTATTGTCGTTCTTGTTTGAATGTTATCATGATATGTTGTGTGAATTGTCAGATTTTGTTTTTTCGAAAGTGTATATTTAAGTGAGTAACTTTGCTGCCAAAGTTTTGCATCAAAAGCATAACCAAATTTACCCAGAATTTTAACTTTATCATCATCAAATGATAACCTTTTTTTTATGCCTAGGTAAGCTCCTTCTACCCGATTAAAATGGAAATAGTCCGGCATATTGGTAGCGGCAAAAAGAATCGCCGGTATAATTGGGAGTAACTTTTTTAAAAGAGGTCTATTCTGTTTTACAGAATCAATATGTTCATACGCTTTTTGTTCTTTGATAGTTAAGGGGAGAAATTTATTTGCCTGCCATTGAGTAGAGTCATAATTATCAGCATTGATATCAACTTCTAATTCATACTTATCAAAAATAGTATCTCCATAATTTTTTTCAAATTGATACCTTTGAAGAGCTGCAGTATAGGAAAATTCAACAGTCGGAACTAAGGGGAAAGGGATATCAAAAATACCGTCATATTTTATTATAGTCGGCATCCAGTAACTGTCGTCAAAAAAATGATATTCCTGTTTTACTTGTAGTTTTTTGAGATATGGGTTATCAAGACCTTCATTTATTCTAAAATCAACTCCCATTATTTCATAAGTATTTGCATTGATTTGAATACTCCCTATAAAGAGAGGATTTACGTTATTTTTTGGTTCTACTTCTAATAAATAAACTGCTAAAGAATCGTAAAAAAGGGTATCGAGCAGGTAATAGTTGTAATAGTCTAATGCATCTTTTGCAGTGGGAGAGACTAAAGAGCTTGTTCCGATATCAATACGGTTATTGTTAAAATTCAGAACTTCACCGATTGACATAAGGTTATTTTCTGCCTCCATGTTGGCAGATTGTTTCCGTGCTGTAATAATCTCTTTGTATTCAGAGGGGTATTTCCAATATGCAGTTAATTGAGTTTCAGCCATAAACCAAGGTTTCAAGGAATCCGGGTTTGAGGCATTCCAGATGGTCATTTTTGTGTAAGCATCAAATTGGTAACTGTTTAGTTTGGAAAGTATCTTATCTTTATTGCGGATCGCCTCAATAATAATTCGCTGGGCGGCATCATAATCCCTCTCATATACAGAAATTGACGGAAGTTCTAATAATGAGGGATTGAGTTGGATTTCTATTTCAACGGTATCCCTATCAATTTCAATTGTTGATTTGTTTGTGAAATAAGCGATATGCGAGCAATTAAGAGTTGTTTTACCCTTTTCGAGATAGAGAATAAAACTACCGTTTTCGTTTGTCATTATTATTTGTGAGTCTTGTGATGATGTGATAGTGGCATACGGAACCGCTTTACCGGTCTTTATATTATGCACTTTCCCTTTTAATACGGCTGCTTGAGACGTAGGGGAAAATAGTATAGAATTAAGAAGTAAAAACAATATCAATTTTGTCATATATTTCCCATTATTATTTTTGAGCCGTCTTTATTAACCGTTGTACGATAACTATATTAATCAGTTTCATAAAACAAATAAAAATTAGAAAAAATGATTAGAATATAATTTTTTATTCCGTATATTAACGAGGTCATATTGGATGCTTATACTCTATGTATTTTAATGTTCATATGATTAGTAAAAGAAAAGAAAGAATTATGAGCCGAATTAAAGATTATATAGACCTTACGAAACCGACAATAATGTTCTTGGTTATTTTTACAGGATCGGCAGCGTTGATACTTGAAGGGTCTATGCTGCAAGAACCTTTTCGTTTTTTTCTCTGTTTGTTTGCCCTTTATTTGACAGGGGGATGTGCCAATGCACTCAATCAATACTTAGAACGAGAAATTGATGCCAAAATGGAACGTACAGCCGCCAAAAGACCTCTTCCGTCGGGAAGATTAAGCTCAACTCATGCGTTGATTTTTTCAATTACGATTGGTGTTGTCGGAGTTTTAATATTCGGGTTTGTCTTTAATTGGTTGACAGCAATGCTTTCGCTATCGACAATTTTATTTTATTCACTTTTTTATACATTATACTTAAAACCGAATACTGACCAAAATATTGTTATCGGTGGAATTGCCGGAGCAATGGCTCCTGTAGGAGCTTGGACTGCCGCAACCGGGCAGATGGATATAGTGCCGTGGATTATGTTTGCTATAATCTTTTTCTGGACACCACCTCATTTTTGGGCATTGGCTTTATTTTGTAAAGATGATTACAAAAAAGCAAATTTACCTATGATGCCGGTTGTCAGAGGTGATAAATCAACTCTAAGGCAAATACTGGTCTATAGTATCATTTTATTCGGCGTAAGTTTGTCATTACTTGCATTTGGTGCGGGGTGGTTTTATTTCATTACAGCTGTTCTGTTAGGTTTGATTATGATTAAAAAAACTATCTTCGCCTTACATAATAGTTCGGACAAAATTTTAAAAGGACTTTTTGGGTATTCTATTCTATATCTTTTTGCATTGTTTACGGCAATTGTTGTTGATGGATTTATTTCGTCATAGTTGTAAAACATATGCATTTTGGTATAATTGACGTAAATGTCTGTTTTTATTTACAAAACCCAAAATGTCTATATTTTGTTGTTGATTAGTTGTTTTACTATTTGTACATACTTTAGTGTATAGCATGGTAAGAAGGGATAATTATTATTAAAGTAAAATAGCTTTTATGGACTAATTGGTTCTTACTCGTCTATTTTTCTATTGACATTGAGATAATTATCATCTATGTTTGTCGCTGATTGGGTAGTCAAATATTTGATTTAGTCTATTGATAGACGTAGTTAAAATTTGATTGTGATAGGTTTCACGGATTTATAAATTTTAGGATTAATACTTGGCACAGATATTTCCTTCATGGACTAATAAACTTCCACTTATATTGTTAATTGCTGTAATTATTGGAGGCACCGGTAAAGTCGGTTTTTTCTATTATTACGGTTCACCTGAATTTACCGATGTCGGTTACCGTCCGGAGCAGCCTGTTGAATACAGTCATAAACTGCATGCCGGTGATTTGGGAATGGACTGTCGTTATTGTCATGTCTCAGTGGAAACTTCTGCCGTTTCCAATGTTCCTCCGACCTCTACTTGTATGAATTGTCATATTTTAGTAAAGGCAGACTCCGACAAACTTGTAAAAGTAAGAGAAAGTTGGCAAACGGGTAAACCGATTGAGTGGACAAGAGTCAACAAAATTGGCGAATATGCTTATTTTGACCATTCTATACATATTGATAGAGGGGTCAGTTGTATCTCCTGTCATGGAAATGTGGCCGAGATGGAAAAGTGACTCAAGCCGAACCTCTTTCGATGGGGTGGTGTCTGGATTGTCACCGTAATCCGGGTCCGAACTTAAGGCCTGTTAATGAAGTAACCAATATGTATTGGGAAAAACCTGATGACCAGGCGGAGTACGCTGCCAGGATAATAAAAGAGAAAAATATTTCTCCACCGGTTAATTGTTCGGGGTGTCATCGATGAAAAAAGAAAACAAAGTGCAAGAGAAAAAATATTTTCGTTCTTTAGAGCATCTTGAAGGTTCAAAAGAATATAAAGAAAAAACCGGGCGGGAATTTCCTGAAGGTGCTTCCGAGATGAATAACGACTGGTCTCGCCGTAATTTTATCGGGATCATGGGTGCTTCAATGGCCCTTGCCGGTTTAGCGGGATGTCGTCGTCCGAAAGAAAAAATTGTCCCTTATGTGCATCCGCCTGAAGATGTTATCCCCGGAATTGCCCGACAATATGCTACTACAATGCCGATAGGTACGTCATCGTACGGAATAGTAGTAGAAAGTCATGAGGGTCGTCCTACTAAAATCGAGGGTAATAAACTGCATCCTTCCACTTTGGGTTCGTCGAATGCAATTATCCAAGCGTCAATTCTTGGTCTGTATGACCCCGACCGCTCGAAAAAAGTTTTACAGGGTGGTCAGGAAAAGACTTTTGAAGATTTTACAGCTTTTTGGGTTGAAAAGTTTGCCGCTTATAAAGATAGCAAAGGTAAAGGGCTTGCGGTTTTATCAGAGTCATTTGCTTCGCCGACCCTTGCTCGATTAAAGAAAAATTTTGAAAAATCATTTCCAAAAGCAGCATGGGCTACTTATGAAGCTGTTTCTGATGAAAATATATATGACGGACTGAAACTTGCCACAGGTAAAGATTTACAGCCGATTTATGATTATTCGCAAGCCGATGTTATTCTGTCGCTTGACTCCGATTTCAGTCTGACTGAATCTGAAGATATAACTGCCAATGCAGGTTTTGCCTCCGGTCGTAATTTAAAAGATGAAAATGACAAAATGAACCGCTTATATGTTGTCGAAACACAATTTTCGGTAACAGGCGGAGTGGCTGACCATAGATTAGTTATTAAGCAGAGTGAAATAGTTCGTTTTGTTTTTGCGATAGCAAAAAAACTGGGAATCGAAACAGGTTCACGGTCAGATATTAGTCTTCCCTCACCATGTCCGGCGTGGATTGATCCGCTTATGCAAGAATTGATTGCCACAAAAGGTAAGTCAATTGTTGTTGCGGGTCGAAGGATGCCAAAAGAAGTTCATGCATTAGTTTATGCTATAAATGAAAAACTTGACAACAACGGTAAGTCTGTAAAGTATGTCGAACGCAAAGATACTGAAGTTTCATCTGTTAAATCTCTTGCTTTATTAACTGAAAATATGAAGTCGGGTGCTGTTTCAACTCTTTTAATGTTGAATACAAACCCTATATATAATGCTCCTGCTGATTTGAAGTTTTCTTCTGCTTTGAAAAAAGTTGAGAACTCAATTCATGTGGGACTTTATAACGATGAAACCGCAAAAGTTTCAACATGGCATATCCCAACAACTCATTATTTGGAAAATTGGTCTGATACCCGTTCGGTAGACGGTACAGCTTCGGTTGTTAAGCCGCTGATAGCTCCTCTTTTTGAGGGGAAGTCGGCTATAGAAGTTCTTTCTTTGGTTGTTTCGGGTGAATATAAAGAAGGACATGATGTTGTAAAAGAAACTTGGAGCAAATTGTTGCAGGGTTCTTTTGATTCGTCGTGGAGAAAAGTTTTACATGACGGCGTTCTTGCGAATTCATCATTAAAAACCGTAACACCTTCTGTTAAAGAGAAAAATATTGCTGCTTCTACCGGTGCTTATGATTTGAGCATGAAAGACGGTTTTGAGATTTTGTTCGTGTCGTCTGCGTCTGTATTTGACGGACGTTTTGCCAACAACGGTTGGATGCAGGAACTGCCAAGTGCCGTTACACGCATTGCGTGGGACAATGTAGCTCAGGTTTCTAAAAAGACTGCCGACAAGCTTGGTTTAAAATCTGAAGATTTAATTGATATCACTGTAAACGGTTCAGAAATTCAAATGCCGTTGTGGGTTGTCCCCGGTACAGCCGACGATGCGATAATTCTTGAATTAGGTTACGGTCGCAAAGGTATCGGTAGAATTGCCGATAAAGCCGGTTTTGATATTTACCATGCCCGTACTTCTTCGGCTATGTCTTTTGTCTCGGGTGCGACGGTCGTAGGTACAGGTCGTACATTTGAACTTGCTAATGTACAGGACCATTGGTCGATGGAAGATCGTCCGATTGTTTTAGAAGCAAATAAAAAAGAATACGAAAAACATCCTGAATT
>JAJRXM010000073.1 GCA_024276275.1 Candidatus Zixiibacteriota bacterium | reverse complement strand
GCTTTAAGCTGCTTCCCTTTGTTTTAGCCGGCGAAACCTTCATCGATGGCGAACCCGAAAATGAAGAACTTAAAAAAGCGGCTTAATTTCGTCAAAGTGATACGCTTTTTGATCCACAACTATTGACAATATCTCCCAATAAAATGCCTGATACACTTTTATCAATTGGCAAATCTAATAAATTACGTATCCCTTTCGTTCAGGGTAAGTTTAATATGGGTGGAACAGGGGTTTTTCAATTCTGTGGGAAAAAGAACCTTCAACTAATAATTTCTAAACGCAATCCGAAAATAGTAAAACATGAACCAGTTGATGAATCTTCATCTTTATGGGGCTTTACAATTGTCCGCAGAGAAAATCCTAAACATGGGGTTAGAAATTCTTTCTACCGTTATCTAGCACCAAATGGTAAGGTTCTTACTTTTTCATCAGATGGATTACCGTTGTTGCCTGGTGAGTATCCTAATGCATATAAAAATCCCCTTGAATGGGGTACTTTTATTAAGCTGTATGAATATCAAATGATTGGCTTAAAAACAAATATTCTTTTTGATCTTTATAACAGATTATCGCTTTTGATGCCAACAATTGCATTACCAGTCAGATTTTTCGAAAGAAGAAAGGGTTATTCAGGACATTCACTTGAAACCACTCTTTCTGGCTTATCTGTTAGATTAGAAGAAGATAAAATGGAAAATCTTGAAGAAGGATTTGACCCACCACCAACAAGCAACATTTCAGTTTTTGGCCTAAAAATGAAAGTTTCAATTTTTGTATTCAAACGTGGTCAATCTGAAAAATATACTAAGAATGAAGGAATTATTTTTACTATTAATGGCCAAACACATGGTTATTTAACCAAATTGTTTTTCTCAAGAAATACCGTTGGAATGGGCTACTTAGCAAAATCATTATTAATATTAGCCGATTGCTCTGATTTCAATGGAAGAGCTAGAGAAGATCTTTTTATTAATAGTCGAGATAGATTAAGATCCGGTGAGTTGAGATCAACTATTGAAGACCAATTGAGTGATCTTCTCAGAAATCACCCCGTACTAAAAGAATTAAGAGAAAAAAGACGTCATGAAGACATAGAAAATAAATTAGAAGATTCAAAACCTTTAGCTGAAGTAATAGAAACAATTCTTAAAAAATCACCTACACTCTCTAAACTTTTTATTAATGGTGTTCGGCTTCCTAACCCCTTTAGTGTAGTTAAGTCTAAATCACAAGATGAGTATATTGGTAATAGATTTCCTTCTTTTTTAAATTGATAAAAGATTTTGATAATAATAATCCAAAACATTCGCCAATTAATACACGGGCAAGAATACAATATAAAACTGATGTTGAAAATGATTATTTTGACAGGGATAGTGACCCAGGAATATTTATTTTAAAACTAAATGGTGAAGATATACAAAATTTCTCCGTTAACTTGTGGAATGGAATAGCTACTCTTAATATTGAATTACCTGAATCTGTAAAACCTGGAATGTTACTCCATTTTTTAAGTGAAGTTAATGATGTAAGTAGAATTGAACCAATATCTGAAGAATTCTATATTTTGGTTGAAGATAAAATAAAAGAATCATCCGGCAGGCCTGGTTATAGAAAACCACCATCATCTGATAAAGGTGATGATACAGAGAAAACTTCTTATCTTGATTTACCTAATGTAATTGAAGTATATCGAGATGAATGGGAACGACATGAATTTGATCGAGATAGTGCGTTAAAAGTAATTGATTCTGGTGAAGATATTTATGATTTTTTTGTTAATATGGATAACATACACCTTTTAACTGAAAAAAAGGCAAACTCAAAAATAGCAAACAAGCTTTTAGATGCACGTTATAAGTATGGCATGGTATTAATAGGAATAGCAATTTTAAACGATCATAAGAATTCTCAAAATAATCACCATAATGAAAATAGTTCTGATGAGATAAACGTTTATGAAAGAATTAGTTATATAAGTAAGGCTATCTCTCCTATTTTATTACCTATGATTTCCGGTTTGGGCGAGTTACAAGAAGAAGAAATTGACGTAGCAAATGAAGATGATTAATTCAGTCTATTATACAGTTCAACATCGGCATCGAGGCTGACACGAGCACGCGTCCGGTTATTTTGTAATGTGAAAGCTTTTGTGCGTGCTCGTCAGCTTATGCCGTGGCCTTTATGTGAAATAGAAAAAACGATGAAAAAAAATAAATTGCTTAAAAAGCTACTTTCGGGATCTAAAAATATACGATTTTCAGAAGCTCAATCTTGTGCTGAAGCATTTGGTTTTCATCTTGAACGTATTAATGGTAGTCATCATATTTACAAACATCCTGATATTCCTGAACTGATAAATTTACAAAATGTGAAAGGCAAAGCAAAGCCATATCAAATCAAGCAATTATTACAGATAATTGAGCAATATAATCTTCAAATGGAGGAGTGAAAATGAAAGATTATCATATTAATATATTTTACAGCGAAGAGGACGAAGGGTATATTGCTGATATACCAGACCTAAAGCATTGTTCAGCATTCGGAGCAACACCGGAAGAAGCATTAGAAGAGATTTTAAAGGCAAAGGAAGCATGGCTTGAAACTGCGCGTGAAAGTGGAAAACCAATTCCTGAACCCCGTTATCGCCCTTTGATTTACCAAGTAGCATTAGACACATAACTACGGTTTATTAATATTCGAAAGGATCAACAAATGGGGCTTTTCAAATTCCGCAAGAAAAGAGAAGCTGTAGTTTCGCAAAACACCAAGGAGGTTGTTCCAGTTGCAGAAAAAAGTTTGACGGTGAAAAGTTTGGCTATTCATGAAGACTTGCGAAAGCTTGTCTGGGTTGGTGATGGACAATTCAAAAACTATACACAAAAACAAGACAATGAAAATTCATATGATCTTGATGGTTTTAGAATATCCATTTCATTTATGAACGAAGAGGAACCTAGTCTAATCTATACACAACAGAAAGTTTCACAGCCAAAAGATATTGCACAGGTTGAACGTCCTCCCTATTTCCCCACATATTCAGGATTAACCCCCGAACAAAAATGGGTTTACTTGAATCTTTTATCAAATCCATATAATACATCAATTGATATTGGGTTCGTGTTTATATTGTATTATGGATTAGAAAGACACCTGCTTTCCGGTAATTTTGAGGAGGCATTTGAAGTCATTTTGAAACTTCGAGATGTGCATACTAACAAATCTTTTCAGTCATACTCTGCGAATGCGCTTGTACTCACATGTATGTTGCATGATCGGGGCGATCTTATTTCAAAGTTCATACAATCTCTTGATAAAGAGCACGAGTTTGCTTTCTCTGACAATCTATTCCTCATTTGCTATTACAGTTTTGACATGCCATTATTACCGAAGGATATTATGCGCATGGCTAAGACTTTCGAATTCTCAAACTTAAACTATATAAAGAAGTATCCAGACTTGTTTTTAGAAAATCTCAAAAATGTGATCTCTTCAAAATTAGACACTGAGGAAGTAGTCCTCAAAAAATATTTGACATCAACAGAACTCAAAAAAGTCCGATATGAAGATGTCAACATATTTGCTAATATGTCAATTAGACAAAAATCAATTCCAGTGCCTTTACTTTCTGAAAATTTTAAATTAAAAAAAGAACTCCACACCTTTTTAGAGACTGCTCATGAAAATGTAAAAACAAAACTTGCCGAGATGAGGAAAACAGGGAAAACAATTCCTGTAAAGACCAAACCATCAAAACCCAAAAAACAAATTGTATTTGATGAAAAACAAGAGAAATTACTATTGAGTGAACTAGCTCGGAGAGATAATAGCCCAGTTGACAAGCATTTCATATACCTAAACTTACAGAACTTCTACTATAAATATAGAGACTTGGATAAAAAGTATCTGGATAAATGTATTGAATTCTGTTTACTTGATATTAATTCTCTATCTGAAATGCAAGAAGCGTACATAGCTGAAGAAATACAAAGAACAAAACAGCTAGCTTCCGTCTTTAGCTCCGAGTCTTTAGCAAGAAAAATCAGTAAAATAAAGAAGGAAGGATTTATCGGCATTATACCAGCATTTAAAAGATTGGCAATTATTTATGAAAAAGTTGGAGAGTTTGATAAAGCCATAAATATTTGTGATCGTGCAATAGCATATGGGGAAACAATTCAAGAATTTGAAGAAAGAAAAGTTAAAATTGAAACAAAGAAGAATTCCCAGTAACTTCCCAAAGTGCGCAATCTGAATGAAATGAGCAAACTAAAAAAATATCAATATTCGGTTATTCATAAATTCTATAAATTGTCAAAAAAATGTAATCGGGTAAGAGCGGG
>JAJRXM010000072.1 GCA_024276275.1 Candidatus Zixiibacteriota bacterium | reverse complement strand
TATCCCGAGAAACTGACACGAGTAGAAAATACACTGGTGCAGTTTGCCCGAGCAAATGTAGCTCATCAACCTCTGATTTTGATTGACGAACCACTCGCAGGGTTGGACCAAAAGACATATGAACTAATTTACGAATATATGGTGAAACTGGCGGTATCGGGCTTATCATTATTGATAGTATCATCGGAAGAACTGAAAAACAAACTCCCTAACACATCCAGTTATCGTTTGGTGAACGGGGTATTGGCATGAATAGAATCGGGCATGTAGGTAAAGAGATATTTCGTAATTTGTATAGAAA
The DNA here is from genome assembly GCA_024276275.1 of Candidatus Zixiibacteriota bacterium. Taxonomy (GTDB): domain Bacteria; phylum Zixibacteria; class MSB-5A5; order GN15; family FEB-12; genus QQUK01. The sequence goes on along the minus strand of JAJRXM010000072.1, from coordinate 106,875 downwards.
CCCGGGGACATCTTTGTCTGCTATTTTGTCGATGACTCTGCTTTTTTTACTTTTTGATATTTTTTGGATTGCGGCTGATACCTCGGATCAGTTTTATGAAAATTATCTATCTGATTTGAAAATGGAAGTATTCATTGCCGAAGAATACCCTGATTCATCTATTGAAATAATAAAAAATGAAATAAAAAAAATAGAGGGTGTCAGCTCTTTATCATATATATCAAAAGAAAATGCTCGAAAAGAGTTGGCTAAACTGGTCGGAGTAGATTTACTTGTCGGATACGACAGTAGTAATCCGCTTCCTAGGTCAATGATATTAACTTTCCAAGCAGAAAAGTTAAATACGGCAAATATGGCAGAGATAGAAAACTATGTTATAAGTCAAAAAGGTGTCTCTCACGTATATTATAGTAAAAATTGGCTGGCAAAAGCAGAATCGACTAAAAATATCATTTCAGATATAGGCCTTCTCTTGGGAGGCTTGATACTTTTGACGGTTTTAGTTTCCTCTGCCAACAACATGCGTCTGACCGCTAAAACACGAGCGATAGGGTTTTATCAAATGCGATTGCTTGGAGCGGGGAAACTGCTTTTGGCAATGCCGTTTATCATAGAAGGGGTCTTGCTGGGTGCCTTATCAGCAGGACTTGGCTGGGGGATGATTTTCTATTGGAAAGATAAAATTCAGTTTTCAAGTTTTGAAATTATTTTTCCGACTTTTGAAGAAATCGGTTTTTATTGTTTAACTGCCGGACTTCTCGGTCTTATTTCAGGATATGTCGGTATCAGACGGTTATTGAGGTTATAATTTGAAAGTATTTACAATCTTTTTCATATCATTTCTAATTCTGTCTCCGAATGTAAATTCAGAGAACAAAGATGATTTTAAAAAACATCAGACAGACCTCAATAAATTAAAATCTGATATTGAAAAATCAGAAAAAAATTTAGAGAAACTCCGTAAAAATGAAAACAAAGCACAAAAGAAACTTGCAAACAGTAAACAAAAAATAAATGCTGATAAAAAAGTTATTAGAGAGCTAAACAAAGAACTCAATCAAATAAAAAAACATATTGCCAATGCTCAAAATGAACTGGAAAACAGAACAGAAATATTAGAGTTGGGCAGGCGAAGATTTTTGGGTAACATCAGACAGTTTTATCTGACAGCACATCAAACAGATCGAGAGATATTTTCAGAAGACCCTAATGAAGAAATGCTATTAAGCATACAAATCATTTATTTGTCTTCATTAGCCGGTTACGAATCGGAAAATGTTCAGCTTGCCGAAAATCTCTTAATGGAAACTATTGATAAAAAAGATGAGTTAACATCTGAAAATAAACGGATAGCTAAATATAAAAGAACAAAAACAACTTCATTGTCTCTTGCCCAAAGTATAAAAAAGAAGCAGGAAAAAGATTTAAAAAAAGTACAGAACAAAAAGAAACACGAAGTCGACCGTATGCTGACGTTAAAACAGGCAGCCGAGGAGATGGAAAGAATAATTGTCCAATTGCAAGAAGAAGCGATTAAGAAAGCACAGGATGAGAAATCTCAAACAACATCTTTTTTCGTTTCGCTTAAAGGACAGTTGCTGTCACCGTTTAAGGGGAAGGTCATAGAATCATTCGGGGACAAAATTGATAAAAGAAATATCCGCACTAATAACCCGAGTATTTCTATTAAGGGTAAAATCGGGGGAAATGTAAAGTCGGTGGCATCGGGAACTATTGCGTATGTCGGGGAGTTGCGTGGCTATGGAAATTTTATTATTATTAATCATGACGACCGGTTTTTTACAACCTATGCAGGATTAGGTGATATATATGTTCAGAAGGATAGTTATATTCTTGCCGGTAAAAAAATAGCATCTGTCGGAACTGACGGTGTCCTGAGATTTGAAATAAGAGACAGACGAACACCGGTTGACCCGGTTGAATGGATACAGATTGAATCATTTAGATAAACTTATATACTCCTCAAGAGCATGGCAAATTCTTTCCGGTGCCTATAAACAAAAGAAAAACTCCTCGACATATGTACTTTACGGAAAAGAGGGAAGCGGACGATGGCTTCATGCTATTGCCTTTACCGCTTTACTTAATTGCGAATCGGTACAAGAGATAAATTCTGTTTTTAAACCGTGCGGAAGTTGTCGAAACTGTATAAATATTTTTAATCTTAACTTTGATGCTCTCAAAATCGCTCTACCGATTCCTCCGCATGAAAATAAACTAGATAAAGCAATTGATTTTACGGTGGAAGCAATTCAAATCAAAAAAGACGAACCGTTTGCCCTCCTGACTTCAGCAAGAACTACTAATATCCCTATTTCTGTTGCTCGTGAAATCAAGAAAAGTTTATCTCTCAGGCATGATAAAGGTATAATTAGGGTTGTATTGTTTTATAAGATGGAGCAGATGAAAGGTGCTTCGGCCGATGCTCTGCTTAAAATGATAGAAGAACCACCGGAAGATACTGTAATTGTGTTAATTGTTGGTAAAACGGATTCGCTTCTACCGACAATTCAGTCAAGATCTCAAAAAATTAAAATTCCGATGCTTTCATCTGAAAATATCAAAGAATACTTATTGGAGCATACCGATGCTACCGATCATCAGGCATCGTTACTTTCTAAAATCTCAGAAGGGTCTTTAGGAAAGGCGTTTTTACTTCTTGAGTCGTTTGATTCAGAAGAAAATAATTTGCGGTCTGTTTTCTTTTTAATTTTTAAATCTCTGTTTAATGAACAGGGAGCCGATGTTTTGGCGTATATGAATGATTTACTGAGTCTCAGAGACCGTTCTGAAACGTTGGCAATGCTACAGCTTTGGCAAATGCTGATTCGGGATTCTGCCAATTTTGCCGTTACAGAGGACGAAAAAGAGATTTTTAATATCGATTTTATTACAGAAATCAAAGATTTATCAGCATATTTTCAGTCCTCAAAATTGTCTATACAAATGGCAGAGACAATAAAAATTACCCTTGCCGATTTAGAACGTAATGTGCATATTCAGGGGGCGTTGATGGCGTTGGGTCTTAAACTCATAACTCACATCCGATCAACACAAAATTAAGAGAAACTCGGGTTTATCAAGGAGTTATAATTGGCAGAACTTTATTTAGTAGAATTTAAAGGCTCTCGAAAAGAGTACTTCTACAATACATATTACCATTCTTTAAATCTTTCAGAACTTGTAATTATTCAAGCAGAACGCGGTGAAGATATCGGTACTCTTTCTAAAAAGGTCGATGTTGAACTTAGTTTTCAAGAGAACCAAAAACCTCGTTCAATACTACGTCCCGCATCAGATTCGGATATCAATAAATTTGATTTACATCAGAAAAAAGAATTAGACAATAAAGCTGAGATTTTAGAACTGATAAAAAAACACAAATTGAAAATGAAAATCGTCGATATAGAATGGCAATTCGACGGCAATAAAATGACAGTGTTTTTTACTGCTGACCATCGGGTAGATTTCAGAGAGTTAGTAAAATAGTTAGCATCACAATATAAAACCCGTATAGAACTGAGACAAATCGGTGTTCGTGATGAAGCCCGTCGTCTCGGAGGAATCGGTATTTGCGGTTTACAGCAATGTTGTAATACATTTATCGCAGACTTTAAACCGATCTCAACTCAACATGCACGAGACCAGGACCTACCGCTAAACCCATCTAAAATTTCAGGTAATTGCGGACGGTTACTTTGTTGTTTACGATATGAAACTGAAACGTATGACACCGTCAAAGGTAAATTCCCTCTTCCCGGTACTAAAGTAAAAACAAAAAACGGAGATGGTGTAATTACTCGTATTGATATATTCAACGAAGAGGCAGTTATTCGTGATAGCGAAGGCGTTATGATACGTTCATCGGCAGAAGATATTCTAACTGTCGATAAAGCACGTCGTGATAATGCATCAATAGAAAAGTCACGATTAGATGAAATAGATGAAAATGAAATTAGTAAAGCTGATATAAAGAAACTTGATGATTCCAATAATTAGAATTTTTCTAAACCGGAGATGATTTTGCCAAAACCATTTTATATAACAACACCAATCTACTATATAAACGATGTCCCTCATATAGGGCATGCCTATACTTCTATTGCTGTGGATATGATAGCCCGATTTCATAAAATCGCAGGACGGGAAGTTTTTTTTCTAACAGGTACCGATGAACATGGCAATAAAGTTGCCGAAGTAGCTGCAGCATCAGGTATGTCTGAAATCGATTATTGCGATAAAATTGTAGTTTCTTTTCAAAATGTATTAAAAAAGTTAGATATAGAAAACGACTATTTTATTCGGACAACTTCAGAACGTCATAAAAAAGCAGTCTGGAAAATACTGGATGCAATGCGTTTGGCAAAAACAGATGACGGACAGGATGTGGTCTATTCTGCTGATTACGAAGGTCTGTATTGCACGGGATGCGAAAAATTTATTACCGAAAAAGAATTAGTTGATGGGCTATGTCCCGACCATAAAGTAAAACCTGAAGCACTAAAAGAAAAAAATTACTTTTTCAGGCTCTCCGCATTTTTACCCAAGATAAAAGCACTTATTGAATCAAATGAACTGTTAATTTTACCAGAAGAACGCAAGCGGGAAGTACTCGGACTTATCAATCAGGATATTCCTGACTTTTCTCTTTCCCGTGAACGCGTAAAATGGGGAGTGCCGTTATCATTCGACAAAGAACAGGTTGCTTATGTGTGGGTCGATGCTCTTTCTAATTATATCTCAGCTATCGGTTACGGAGATGATGAAGCAACATTCAATAAATGGTGGACTGACGGTGAAGTAGTGCATCTGATGGCAAAAGATATTTTAAAATTTCATACTCTCTTCTGGCCTGCAATGCTTTTGGCTGCCGGAGTTAAACTTCCAAAGACGATGTTTATACACGGGTTCTTTACCGTTGACGGTGAAAAAATGTCAAAGACATTAGGTAATACGATTGACCCTAATGCTATTGTCGAACAGTTTGGCATTGACGGTGCCAGATACCTTTTATTGACACAGTTTCCTTTTGGAATTGACGGCGATGTTCAGGCTAAAAGATTTGTCACCAAATACAATTCTGACCTTGCCAATGACTTGGGCAATTTAGTCTCTCGAGTTGCAAAAATGATGATTGTAAATTTTGACGGGAAGATTCCAAAACCGAGTAGTTCTACTAAAGAAATTACAGAAATAATGGAAAGAACGGAGCCTCTTCCGAATACGATTTATGCACATATAAAACATTTTAGACTGTCAAAAGCTATAGACGAAGCGATTGATTTAATACGATTTACTAATAAATATTTTAATGATAAGGCTCCATGGAAACTAGTCAAAGAAGGAAAACTTGAGGAAGCCGGCGGAATTTTGTATGCCTGTGCCGAAGTTATTCGGATAGTTTCGATAGTCCTATTCCCAATTATGCCAAACAAAATGCGTGAGATAAGAAACGTATTTTAACTTGACGATACTACCTTGACGCTTGAAAGAGCTAATACATTTTTTGACTTGAAACCGGGCTCTGTCGTACAAATTGAAGAATCAATCTTCCCTCGTATTGACAGAAAAGCTATCGAGAAAAAGAATAATAAACTAGCAAAAGAAGAAGATAACTTAATTGATATTTCCGATTTTGCCAAAGTCCGTCTTGTCGTAGCTGAAGTATTAGAAGCTGACAAAGTGGAAGGTGCCGACCGTTTGTTGAAACTGCAGGTGAACGTCGGGGCTGAAACTCGTCAGGTTGTTGCGGGTGTAGCCGAGCATTATCCTCCTGAAAAAATAAAAGGGATGAAAGTAATTCTGGTTGCAAATTTAAAACCTGCAACTATCCGAGGTATAGAATCAAACGGTATGTTATTAGCTGCTAAAAAAGGTAAAAAACTGACACTTCTGACACCGTCTGATGACCTTCCAGCAGGTGCCAAAGTCAGCTGATGATAGACTCTCATTGCCATCTGAATTACATAGAAAAATCAGGTTCAGTTTCAGATTTAGTCACAAATGCAAATGATAACGGTGTTCATACAATTCTGAACATCGGTACCGATTTAAAATCATCGGAAATATCAGTTGCGTATGCTAGTCAATTTGATTCGGTGTTTGCCGCAGTAGGGATTAATCCGAGCGATGCCAAACATGCAAACGACCAAATTATTTCAAAAATAAAAGAGCTGACATCTGAAAAAAAGTTATCGCTATAGGTGAAATCGGACTTGATTATTATCGAGACTATTCACCTCGTGATGTACAGCGAAAAGTTTTCAGACAACAGCTTGAAATGGCAGTTGAACTGAAATTGCCGATAGTGATTCATACCCGCGAAGCATTTGATGATACCTATGAGATTGTACAGGACTATGCCTTTGACATACCGGGCGGAGTTTTTCATTGTTTTCCCGGAACGGTTGAAGAGGCTCAAAAAGTTTTTGATTTAGGGTTTGTCATTTCGGTCGGCGGTATTATTACTTATAAAAAAGCAACAATGGCCGATGTTGCCCGTGAAGTTCCGCTTGAAAAAATTATTTTGGAAACAGATGCACCCTTTTTAGCACCGGTTCCGCATCGGGGAAAAACCAATCGTCCGGCACTTGTAAAGTATGTTTATCAGCATCTTGCGGAACTCAAGCAGATTGATATAAACGAAGTTGAAAAAACTGTAGACAGAACAGTGCAGAAGCTTTTCAAACTCGTAGAAACATTCGGAGATTAAGCTATGTCCGGCTATCGTGCCAAAAAAAGATTCGGACAGAATTTTTTAAAATCTCAGGATATAATTCAACAAATTATCGATGCTGTTAATCCTCAGAAAAATTCCCGTATTATAGAAATAGGCTCAGGAAGAGGAGCAATAACACTTCCGCTTGCCGAATCAGATGCATTAGTCACAGCGATTGAGTTTGACAATGATTTGATCGGCTATCTGACAAAACTACTTTCCAAGTTTCCGAATGTTGAAATTATCCATACCGATTTTTTACTCTATGAACCTGATTTCAAAGATTATATGCTGGTTGGAAATCTTCCGTATAACATTACAACTCCGGTCATTGAATGGGCGTGTAAACGACACAATGATATCCTTTCGGCATTTTTTATGACTCAAAAAGAAGTTGCCCTAAGGCTTTCTGCAAAACCGCACACAAAAAATTGGTCACCACTGGCGATTTTCACACAGCTGTATTTTGAGGTGGAACTACTCTTTAATATCTCACCTGAACATTTTGCTCCTCCACCTAAAGTGGATTCATCTTTAGTAAAATTAATACCGAGAGAAAATATCCCAGTTGAAAATCGTGAACTGTTTGAACTGCTAGTAAGAACAGCATTTTCACAACGGCGTAAAACTTTTGTAAATAACATAACTTCCGAAGTTTTTCCAAAATCTGATAAAATAATTTCTGCTCTTACTGAGTGCGAATTGTCTGACAAAGTTAGGGCTGAACAGATTTCTTTGGAAAACTTTTTAAAATTGACTAATTTATTCGCCCTTCGTAATATTCTTCCGTATAAGAAATAACATAAAAACAGATAATTTTTTGTGTATGAAATAATATAAAGGAAAATAGTATGTCGTTATTGACTTTTAATGTAGATATGGCCGCGGTGCTTCGTTCGGTCTCAAGACAAAACGAACCGGACCCCTCACAGCTTGCAATGCTTGGCGAGCTATATGGTGTTGATGCGGTCTCGGTGCAGTTTCGCAGAGATAGAAAATATATTCGGGAGCGTGATTTGTATCTTTTAAAAGGTATCGTAAAAACAAAACTGATTGTTGAAATGCCGCCTGCCGAAGAGGCTATCGAGAAAATTAGAGAACTAAAACCTCATACTGTTATTTTTGCCGCCGACCATGCCGACTCCGATTCTCCGTTATCACCAATAGATTTTAGTTCTGCCCCTGTCGATTATAGAACTGTTTCAAACCAATTACAAGCGGTTGGTGTTGAAGTCGGGTATTTTGTTGAACCTGAACCTGATGAAATTAAAGGTGCCGCAAAAGCGGGAGCATCGGTAGTTGTTTTAAACTGTGCAGGTTATACCGAGGCTCGTACGGTTGGTGATGCTCAGGCGGAACTCGACCGAATTGACAGAGCTGCTCAATCGGCGGTGAAGCATAATCTTTCTCTTGTCGGTGCAAGAGGTCTGCATTATAAAAATATCAAACCGCTTGTAGAATTGCAGATGTTTGAGTCATTTATAATCGGTGATGCGCTTGTTTCAAAGGCATTATTGCTCGGACTAAAACAAGCTGTTGATGATATGCAAACGCTGTTGAAAAAGTAGTTTAGTGAAAATATAAACAGACCCGACCCTTCTTAAAAGAGTTTGTTGAAAAAGTCCAGTTTGTCTTTCAAGACCCTTCGACTCTGCTCACAGGTTGCAACCTGTTCAGGGTGACTTGAAAGACAACAACTTACAATTTGTCATACTGAGCGGAGTCGAAGTATGTTCCTAAAAGAGAGGTTTTTCAACAAGCCCAAAAGAGGGGTCTGGTCTGTTCGAAACAACTTTTTCTCTATAATCTCATTACGTCCTTAGTGTTACAGCAAAATGGCTTTGTTCCGTTCATTTTTTGTTTTTTCTAATTTCCTGTTCTTATTTATAAAACATTATCTACCTGTAGGTCGGGTTCCAAACGAACTCCGATAGGTGGAAGCTGAACCCGACAAAAAAGTTCCTTTGGAAGTAGGTCGTGGTTCCGTTGGTTTGAAATCGTTAGATTTCAAAATCGAGAAACCCGACAAAACTATTTGTTGTAACAAAATATTCATAATCATATAAAACAGGGGAGCATAGGAATCTGCGTTGATTATGTAAAGAAATTGTAGTTTAGGAGACGGTTGTTCCTGACAAGAGAGGCTTTTCAATGTCATTCCAGCGAAGGCTGGAATCCAGTATCTTTTATAATTGACATCTGATCCTAATTTACGGATTCTTAAAAGTATTTCAATTTAATAAGAAATTTGGAAAGGTCACTATGTGTGCGAACGAAACATTTATCAAAAATAAAATTAGAGAAGTCATTATTGAAACAGCTTTAAAAGAAGATAAACTGATTAGTGCATCGGGTGAAAATAAAGGTCTTTTTGATATGCCTGAACTAGCATTTGTTTTTGAGGTTGGGAAACAAGTCGCCTATAGAAATGAATTTATTTTTAATACTAATTATTTTGATTGGTACACAGAATATACATTTGATAAAGCTGGAGGCCCATCAGATTTAATCTTCGAATATTGGGAAAATGAAAAGAAAGATATTGTGAAAAAAATTATTCTCGAATTTAAATTGGTAAATAGGATTGAAACATATTTAGATGATATTGAAAAACTTCATAGAATCAGAGACAAGAATGTTATCAAATTATTTTGCGGGTTAAAAGATTGTTTTGAAAAAGACATGCACGAGAAAATAGTAAACGAGAATAACAAAGAGATAACATACTTTTGGGGCGAACAAAAAATAAAAGGATTGAATAGGGAAGAAGATAGTAACAGGAAAATAAATGTGTCGTTGATTGATGAAGAGTTTTCGTTTAAAACAGGAAGTATATTAGGGTTTAAGCAAAAACTTCATTGTTTGATATCTCTTTGGGAAGTGAGCTAATCGAAAAATAATTTAAAAATTATTCTGTTCTGGACTCCGTCTTCGACGGAGAGGAGTTCGGGAGTTTGTCGGGTTCTGTTCGCTAAGGCGAACTTGGAACACCAACTAACAATACTCAGCCTGGCAACAGTTACAATTATCATACATGTTCAACGTAGATATTTAATTCATCTCATAGTATGAAGTTCTTTATGCGGAAGGTGAATTATGCCCTACAAAATCACTACAGTTAATATGAGCAAAAATGGCTTTAAGCCATTTTTCAGGGCAAAGCCATTTCGCCGTAACTCCCTGCGGGGGATTTAGTTTTATCGAAAAAGAGCAGTAGATTTTCAATAAAAAAAGATGTTTTATATGTGACTGAAGCCATTTACTTCTGATGCGTAAGGGCTGGATTCTGTGTCAAGCACGGAAAGGAGTACATCAATAATGTAGGGAAGGTCTCGCTTTTGAGGCCTGCCATAATTAGTTGCTTAAATATGTTCCTGCACTGGACTCCGTCTTCGACGGAGAGGAGTTCAATAAAAAGACTGTCGGGTTTCTCACAATTATATTTACTAGAATCGGAACCGCGACCTACTTGTTGAAAAAACCTTTCTTATTGGAGCATACTTCGATAAGTTCAGTATGATATATTATACCGTCAGGAAAGGGTTCCTGACGGCTCAATAAGATGAGATTGCCACGTCGCTTCGCTCCTCGCAATGACAGAATTAGGTGTATACTTCGACTCCGCTCAGTATGACATATTGAAGAAATCTGACAACTTGACTTTATCTTGCAAAAATGGTTTGTTAGGGCATGGCTGAAATAGAAAAAATTGAAATTATTGTTGATGAAGGGACTGAATCTGAACGTATTGATTCATATCTCGCCTCACATCCTGATTTAGAACTTACCCGTTCTAAAATTCAAAATCTGATTTCCGACCAAGCGATTATCATCAACGGGTTAGAAGCAAACAAAAAACAAAAAGTCAAACCTCATGATACGATTATAATCAGCATAACTCCCGCAGAAGAAATTTTGTTAGAGCCTGAAGATATCCCTTTGGATATTGTCTATGACGATGAATATCTCGCCGTTGTAAACAAACAACCCGGCTTGGTGACACATCCGGGAGCAGGAAATAAATCGGGTACTTTGGTGAATGCATTGCTGTTTAATTTTCAAAACTTATCGCAGGCAACCGATAAAGACAGACCCGGAATTGTACATCGATTAGACAAAGATACATCGGGGCTTTTGTTGATAGCTAAAAATGACAATGTCCATCACAAACTTCAAGAAGCAATCCAAGCCCGCGAGGTAAAACGAACATATCTTGCCTTAGTCTGCGGACATATGAAAGAGGATTTTGGCGAGATAAATCTCCCGATAGGCAGGTCTATCAACGACCGTAAAAAAATGACTGTAACAAATGTCGGCAGTCGTGAAGCTATTACCGAATACAAACTTCTTGCCCGTTATCGTACCTATGACCTTTTGGAAGTTTCTCTGCAAACCGGAAGGACTCATCAGATTCGGGTGCATTTTTCACATCTCGGTCATCCTGTTTTTGGAGATAATGAATACGGGGGACGGGATAAATGGCACAAAGGAATATTCGGTCCCGAAAGACCTCTTGCTAAAAAACTTTTAGGAACTCTCAAACGTCAGGCTTTACATGCTCAGAAAATAGCATTCACTCACCCGATTACCGGTGAGAAAATTGAACTTGAAGCGAAAATCCCTGATGATTATAATAGAGTAATAAATATTTTGAATAATGAAGGTGCTTAGGAGAAATATATGTTTTGTCCCAGTTGTAAATATGAATACCGACCGGAAATAACTGTTTGTGCCGACTGCAATGAGACGTTGGTTACAGAAGAAGAATTGAAAAATGTTGTGGAAGATGAAAAGAAAGTAGATGCATCACCATTGTTAAATGAACTCAAAGAACTTGAAAATTCCAGTTTAGCAGATGAGTCTACAGACTTTCCGAAAGAAATTGACTGGGTGCATGTTGCCCGTTTAAATTCACAGGCTCAGTCTGAAATGCTTCTGGAGGCTCTGCATGTAAAAGATATTGTAGCAGTTGTTCACTCAGAAACCGGTTATTTTGGTATTACCGGACAGATAGGGATGTCATCATATCAGCCAATTGGCGGCGGATATTCTCTTTTTGTCGACAGTAATTCGATTGAAGATGTAGACAATGAGGCTAAAATAATTATCGGTGAAGAATGGGAAAAGTGTAAACTCGTTGAAATTTGAATAGCATAATTATTTTGTAACTATATCGATTATATCACGTCTATATATTAGAAATAAAAATAGAGGATATAATGCATATAAAAAATTCAGAAACAGCAGCTGTAGGTTTAGTCTTAGGTATCGTTTGGTTAATCATCGGATTTAATTATGGAAATACAGCACTTTTAATACTCGGCGGTATAATGCTTAGCTTAGGTTTATTTTATAACTTTAAAAAAGAGTCTGTACAAAAAGTATCAAACAAAATTCAAAAACGGGATATTGAATAAAATCTTTGTGATAAAAGAATATTTCTTTCAACTTTGACAATAATATATCTTTACTCAATTATTGACATTTTTGGTCATCAATCGTATATATCACAATGACACAAAACAATTCAGATACAAAGATAACGTACGCCGAATCAGGCGTAGACGTAAAAGCCGGTGAAGAGGCGGTCAACCGTATAAAAACACTGGCAAGTTCGACCTTTAACTCGCAGGTACTTCAGGGGTTAGGGGCCTTTGGCGGGTTTTTCCAACCAGATATTTCAAACATTAAAAATCCGGTTCTGCTTTCATCAACAGACTCTGTCGGTACAAAACTCAAAGTCGCATTTATGACTAACAAACATGACACTATCGGACAATGTTTAGTGAATCATTGCATCAATGATATTTTGGTGCATGCTGCCAAACCGATGTTCTTTTTAGACTATATCGGTGTCGGAAAACTCAACCAAAATACAGTTGCTAAAATTTTGGAAGGGCTGGCTTTTGCCTGCAAACAAAATAATACAGCACTAATCGGCGGTGAAATGGCGGAACTTCCTGAGTTTTATCAAGAGGGCGAATATGATTTAGTCGGCTTTGTTGTCGGTATGGTTGACAAAGATAAAATAGTCAACGGTTCGACTATCAAAGAGGGTGATGTTTGTCTCGGGCTTCCGTCAACAGGACTGCACACCAACGGATATACACTTGCCCGCAAAGCAGTCTTTGATATCGGCGGACTGAAACCGTCTGATCATGTTGACCAACTCGGCATGACAATCGGCGATGCACTCTTGTCGGTTCATAAATGTTACAGTTCGCTTATACATCCGCTGCTTGATAAACATGATATCCAAGGGATGGCACATATTACAGGCGGTGGTATACCGGGGAACTTAAAAAGAATCCTTCCTGAAAATATGACAGCCGTTATCGAAAAAAACAGTTGGGGTGAGATAAATCCACTGTTCAATTATTTAAAAGAGATTGGTAATATTGACCCTGTTGATATTTATTCCGCCTTTAATATGGGTATCGGATATATTTTAGTAGTTGATAAAAATGATGCTGATGCTATAACAGCAGATATTAAAGCTGTCGGTGAAGATGTTTATAATATCGGAACTATCACTAAAGGTGATAAAACTGTGAAGCTAGTTTAACATCTATGGTACTCCTTTGTATTTTAGACGGTTTTGGGTATCGTGAAGCACTACCTGATAATGCTGTTGCTGCTGCACATACTCCAAATTTTGATAAACTACTCGCTACCTATCCACATACATTGATTGACGGTTCCGGTTTGTCGGTAGGATTACCTGAGGGACAGATGGGAAACTCGGAAGTCGGGCATCTGAATTTAGGTGCCGGTAGAGTTGTCTATCAAGATATAACCCGCATAGATAAATCAATTTCAGACGGTGACTTTTTTGAAAACAAAGCGTTTACAATTCCGATGGAAAAAGCTGCCGCAAGCGGTACCGCGGTGCATCTGTTCGGACTTCTATCCGACGGTAAAGTACATTCATCATTAGACCATCTGTATGCATTGGTGAAACTTGCCAAACAAAAAAATATCAAAAAATTATATTTGCATGCCTTTATGGACGGTCGCGATACTTCTCCGACGAACGGTATCAAGTATATGCGTGAAACGCTTAAACAGTTTGATGAGATAGGGCTTGGAAAAGTTGCCTCACTCGGCGGCCGCTATTACGGTATGGACCGCGACAAACGTTGGGAGCGGATGGACAAAGCGTTTGATTCTTTTGTAAATGGAAAAGGTGCTAAAGCTGATGACCCTATAGCGGCAATTCAGGCATCATATGATAATAATATAACTGATGAATTTATAGAACCTGTTTTGCTGGATACTGACGGAACTATTAAAGAGAATGACCTTTGTATCATGTTTAATTTTCGTGCAGACAGAGCCAGGCAGTTGTCGTATATGCTGACCGGTCACGATGTTGAGGGTTATGAAAAACGGGAACATCCCAAAATCAATCTTGTTACAATGACCAATTATGATATTTCATTAACCGAAGCAATAGTAGCGTATGGTAAAATAAAACATGAAAATATTTTAGGTGCTGTTTTGGAAGCTAAGAATATGAAACAGATTCGCACAGCTGAAACAGAAAAATATGCACATGTTACATTCTTTTTTAACGGTGGAGTTGAAAAACCATTTGAGGGTGAAGTTCGTGATATGATTGCATCACCAAAAGTAGCAACCTACGATTTACAACCGGAAATGTCTGCTCCAGAGGTTACATCGCGGGTTGTCAAAAGAATTAAATCAAATCAGTTTAATTTTATTTTAATAAATTTTGCGAACTGTGATATGGTCGGACATACCGGAGATTTTGAGGCAGCTAAAAAAGCGGTTGAAGCAGTTGACAAAGGTCTCGGTGAAATTATAGATGCAATTACAGAACAAAAAGCGGTAGCACTCATAACCGCCGACCACGGTAATGCCGAAATGATGATAAACCCGGAAACCGGCGGACCGTGGACTGCTCACACGACTAACTTGGTTCCGTTTGTTCTTTTTGACCCATCAACTTCACTTGAAAAAGTAACACTTCGAGACGGTGGTATTTTAGCCGATGTTGCTCCGACTATTCTTGAAATTCTTAGACTAACACAACCGACTGAAATGACAGGGAAATCTCTCATAAAAAAAGGGAATTGATCTGAAAGCGATATTTCAAAAAATAATTTATTTATTTGTACCCAAAGATAAAGCTATTCGGAACTACCGATTGGAGTTAATCTTTTGGGCATTTTTATTATCACTCTCATACTATCCTGAGTACTTTGGATTTTTAGCATGGATTGCCTTGGTTCGACCGATAGCGATATTTTCTAAACTTACAACCAAAGAAGCTTTTAAGACAGGTCTGTTTTACGGATTTTTTCTAAACTTGTTTTTAATCTACTGGATTTCGATGGTAACTGTTCCCGGGCTTTTTGGTGCTGTATTTCTGTTGGCATTTTATATCTCAATCCTTTTTTGGTTGTTTAGTAAAACGTATCATATAAAACCGATATATGGGATAGTGCTGTTTCCGTTTCTCTGGGTCGGGCTTGAGTATTTCAGAACCTTGACCGAGTTTTCATTTCCCTGGTCAGATATCGGTTATACACAATCATTCTATTTGAAAATTATGCAAATTGTTTCGGTAACCTCGGTTCACGGTCTTTCTTTATTAATCATTATTGTAAATATCTTACTATGGCAAATATTAAGAAAAGAAGTAAAAACGGAGAGAAAACTTACATCGTTTTTAGTTTCTATCGTTATTATCGGCGGTTTGGTTTCGTACGGGTGGATTGTTATTCCGAAATATCCGGTACCGGGTAAAGTTGATGTTGTCCTGTTGCAAGGTTCTGTACCGATAGATGTGAAATGGGCAAAAGGAAACGAGTGGCATTCTTTTAAGTTGTATGACTCTTTAGCACAGACTGCCTCTGATACTATACCTAAATTATTTATTTGGCCGGAAACATCTGCTCCTACATATTTGTCTCATAATGCCGAATATCGCAAAGTTGTCGGACAAATAGCGATACAATCGGGAGGCTACCACTTGGTCGGAGCATTAGGGGCTGGAAATAAAAAAATAAACAAAGATATTTTAATTCAGTCTATCAGTTTAATCCGCAAGGAGAGCTTGAACAAAGATATGATAAAGTAAAATTAGTGCCATATTCAGAACATGTACCTTATCAGGATTATTTCCCTTTGTTACAAAAAGATTTTGTCGAAAAATATCTGACATTCATAAAGACATACAATGTCCAATGGTGGTCGGATTTTTATCCGGGTGATTCAATAAAACTTTTTGAACTGCCGGATTATAGCTATGCAGTTTTAATTTGCTTTGAATCTACGTTTCCTGAGTTTTCACGTGAAGCTATTCTAAAAGGTGCTAATTTTCTGGTAGGTATTACGAACGATACCTGGTTTGGGTCATCTGTCGGTATTGAAATGCATGCCCGTATTTTTCTCACTCGGGCAATTGAAAACCGTTCATGGGGTGTGCGGGTTGCAAATTCGGGGCATACGTATGTTGTTGACGGGTATGGGCGAATTCGGGATAGATTGGAACTTTTTGAGGTCGCCGCTTTACAAAGTAAAGTTAACTTACTATACGAAAAAACTATTTTTACAAAATATGGAGATATAATTGGATATATCTCTTGGTTGATAACTCTCATTTTATTGTGTATGTTTATATTACAATGGATTATACGAAAAATTATAAAATAAGTCTTCTTAGAATTATTATTCTCGCTTTTATTTTGCCGCTTTCCGTACAAGCGGTCGAATGGGAAAACTATACTTCCTTTCAAGAAGTAAAAAATTTAAAAGTTATTGATGACAGCTTATATATCGCTACATCGGGCGGGTTGGTTGTCTTGTCGTCATTCGATACATCACCCATTTCATTTCACAAACTAGACGGATTAGGAACTAATAATATTACCGACATAATGAAAGATGCAAACGAAGATAAATGGATAACCGGATTTGGCAGACTGATAAAATGGTCAAATGATTCATTTGAACAGTTTCTCTTTTTTGATAATTTGAATAATAATCTTTTTCAACTGCATACTCTAGTTGATGACAATAACTTTATATGGATCGGTTCTTCTTTGGGCTTGGTCCTTTTTTCAAAAATAAACGACGGTGGGCAAATTGAAGACAGCTATCCTCTGTTTGGAGATTTAAATCCTAATCCGATAGTGCATGATATTCTTCTGCGTAACGATACAATTTGGATAGCAACATCCGACGGTGTAGCGTTTGCAGACTATAGTAACCCGGCGTTGTTGAAGTCACCGTCAAATTGGACAACAATTAGCAACCGAAACTTCAGCCTGCTTGATAACAATGAGTTTGTCAGTATTAAACAGGTCGGTTCTTCTATGTATGCGTTAAATAAAACAGGCTTATATAAAATTACTGTTGATAACTTTGGTGTTGTTTCTCTTTCAGAAATACAATTGTCGAACTCAGCATCATTTCAAAAAATATCTATGCATGCTGATACAATGGTAGTAATGGCGAAGAACCCTTTTGTCGGAACATTGTATTATGTTTTGTCGGATGTTCTGTTGTTTACTTCGTCGGTAGGAAATATATCACCGTCTGATGAAGTTCTTTTTGATAATAGGCAATGGGTCGGCAGTGATAAAAACGGTGTAGTGACTATAGAGAATACAGTTGTTTCAGATTTTATTTTGGGTGGTCTGCCGGATAATAATGTTTCTGATATAGCCGTTGACAGCAAGGGAACCAAGTATGGTGGTTTTAATAACCGAACCTTTGCTCAGTTAACCGATTCTTTTTGGGATGATTTTAATTTTTCTGTCGGCCAGAGTGCGACAGTAAGCATGCTTGACTCGCTTGATAGAGTTTGGATGGGAACTTGGGGGAATGGTGTCTGGTTACTGGATAATGATTCACTTATCAATTATGATGAAACCAATTCTACTCTCAGGGGAAATTCTGATGACTTCCCGGACGGCTTAAGGTGGGTCTATACAACCGGTATGGACACCGACGGAAGATATGTTTTTTTTACTTCTTATCGTGCCAATGAAAGTGATTCCGGTAACTATCCTATAGCTATAGGTGATATGGTAAATCTAAATTCTCTAAGCGGATGGGATTCTGTAGGGACTATTCATGGGTTGACAAATCATTTTTTAACTTCATTGGATTACGATAACGGTAAAATTGCTGTAGGTACAGAGTCTGACGGTGTCTATGTATGTACTATAGGAGATAATCCGTTTATAACTGACAAGAAATGTAGAAAATTATCAAAAGAGAACTCTCTTTTGATTTCGAACACAATCAGAGACGTTGCTTACGCACAAAACGGTGAACTGTGGGTTGCAACAAATTTTGGACTTTCACGCTATGATTCGGGGATATCAGATTTTGAAAATGAAAAAGACTTTTTCAAAGATATAATTTTACCTGAAAATCTCAGCTCAGACATTACTACTATAGAATTTGATTCCCGTGGGAATTTATGGATTGGAACACGAAAAGGGCTGGCACTTAGAAATCTAGATGACGGTTCCTTTGAAGTGTTTACAACATTTAATTCAGGATTGGTCTCAGATAATATACAAAATATAACTTTTGATAAGTATACAGGTAAAATATATATAGCGACCGATAAGGGACTTTCAGTAATCAATTCACTAATAGGGAAACCTGTTTTTGAAGTATCCAAAGTCATTGCCTTTCCAAATCCGTTCGTTATTAATTCTTCATCTGATAAATTAAGATTTAATTTTGGACGAACGGTCGATGTAACTATTTTTAGTTCGGCAGGCGAACATATAATTACTATGTCGGCAAATAATGCTTGGGACGGTAAAAATGACAGAGGGAATAATGTCGCATCGGGTGTTTATCTTTTTATTGTAAAAGATGAAAACGGAGACATAGGCAAAGGTAAAATTTTATTGGTACGAAACTAATGCAGATAAACCGAATAACTTTTCAGGATATTTCAGAAAAACAGTTGATATCAATTGAATCACTCTCAGGTGATTCTTTTTTTGCTTCTGTAGGTTTTCTAAATCTATGGGAAACAATGGGAGGAGAAGCTGTATTCTGGATTGTTGAAGATAATGACAAAATTGTTGCTTTACTTCCCGCAGTAGAGTTTGGTAAGGGCAAATTAAAGAGACTACAAGCTGGTCCTGACGGGTGTTATAGCTCTGTTTTTACCAATGAGAATGTACAAGTTGATAAATATAAAAGAGAATTACTTCAAGCAGTTGTATCTTACGGATATGAAAAACTGTTCATTTATGATTATTATGATTCAATTATAGAAGCTGACAGATACGATGTTTTACAATGCCAAACAACTCTTGTGGATGTTAGTTCTCTTAATTGGCAACCTCCTGATAAAAAACTGCAATCGGAAATTCGAAAATCAGAACGGGAAAATATAGTTGTTGAAAAATTTGATAAAGAAAAACATTGTAGTTCGTTTCTTGAGCTTATGTATCAAACGGAAAAACGTCATAACCGTAAACCGAAATACAATGAATCATTTTTTTCGGCTTTGGCCGAATTAGCAGAGACAGATAACAGAATAATTTGGAATTGGTGTGAGCATGAGGGGGAAGCGGTCAGTTCTCATATTAATTTTAAAGAACAAAATCAGATACTAAATTGGCAGGTATATTTTGACAAGCAGTTTTCATTTTTAAAAGCAAATCAAAAAATGCTTTTTGATTTAGCTAAATCAGCACAAGAAAATAATGTTCAGTATCTTAATCTGGGAGCAAGCCCTATTGACACTCCGACCCTTTCTGAATATAAAAAGAAATGGGGCGGCATTACAAAAGAGTATATCTGTTACTATAAGAAGTCATTGTTAGGGAAAATCTTTTGAAACATGATAGGATGAAAATTTTACTGCTTGCTGACGCGGCATCATTTCATACCGAACGGTTTTATGCTGAATTGCAGAAGCAAGGGTGCGAGGTTCTTTTAGCATCGCTTGAAAAAGGAATTGTCGATGCTGTTACACTTCAGAAAAAAGGATTTATTCAACAGTTCTATTATAGGTTTGCTGTTCCTCAGATAAGATCATTGATTAAGACGTTTAATCCCGATATTATTTCTGCTCACTTTGCATCGGGATACGGGCATATCGCAGCTTTGGCAAAAAACAAATTTACACCTCTTGCGTTAAATTTATGGGGCTCTGATATTTTGATAGTTCCAAAAAAATCTATGCTGCACAGATATAAAACTAAGTATGCCTTGAAAAATGCACAATATGTTTTTGCCGACTCACAGTACTTGATTGATGAAGCGAAAAAGATATTTCCTTTCTCAAATAGTTCTGTGTTTCCGTGGGGAGTTGAGAATGAGATATTTGACCTGTATAAACAAGATTTTATATTATCAAAACCGTTAAAAATTATTGTGCCGCGAGCACATGAACATGTGTATAATAATTTATTTATAGTAAATGCTTTACAGGATTTGATAAAATCAGACAAGATACAGATAACTTTTCCTGCATTTGGATCACAGTATGAAGCGTTTAAAGAGGCAGCTGCAAGTATGGTCGGGGAAAAAATAAAGTATTATGCAAAGGCTGAGAGAAATAATTTTTTGAAACTTGCTTCAACGCATGATGTCTATTTGTCAGCCTCGCTTTCTGATTCATCACCTGTTTCTCTCATAGAATCTATGGCACTTGGATTGATTCCGGTAGTTATGCGAATTGATGGGGTGAAAGAATGGGTGTCAAACGAAAACGGTTTTATGTTTGAAAATGAAGAAAAATCTCTTTCTATGGTTGTGGAAAACTTGCTTAACAGTAGTGATGATTTTATAAAACTGAGAGAACAGAATAAAGAGAAAGTAAAGCAGTCGGCTCTTTTTGAAAATAATATTGCAGACCAGTTAGCTATATTTAAAAATATGATAGAAAAGGTAAAATGAAACGTCTGAAAGTTTTGCTTATCTCATATTATTTTCCACCTCTGGGAGGAGCCGGAGTTTCACGACCTTTAGCTCTTTTTACAAAACTACCTGAACATGAAATCGATGTTGATGTTTTAACAGTAAAAAGTATTGCATACAGAACGTATGAACCGGAGTTGCTGGAAGGTTTGGATAAAAGTAAAATTTACCGCACCGGTTCATTAGACCCGCAGAGAATTTTATATCTATTAGGAATGCGAAAAGTAAAAGAAAAAACAATCAGCAAAGGTCGTTCACTTATTGATAATTTTTTTCCTGATTCAAAAATCGGATGGGTCAAGCAGGCTTTAAAAACAGGACGGGTTCTTGCTGAAAATAAAAAATATGATTTGATTATTTCTACTTCCCCACCAATCTCTACGCATCTTGTAGGAAAAAAGTTAAGCAAAGAGTTTAAACTACCGTATATTACCGATTTTCGTGATTACTGGACTTCTTATAAACCTGAAAATTGGTATACAAATGAAAAAGAAATTAAAAAAGCAAAAAAACTTCTTTCAGAAATTTGTGTTGCAGCAGATGAAGTAACAACTGTTAGCAAACCGATTCAGAAATATCTATCTAATGGGAAAGTAATATATAATTCTTATGATGAAAAACGTGCTTTGCTTTGGAATTCAAAACCTGATAGTTCTCATTTTATATAGGTCTTTTAGGAACTTTGGATAAACTTTGTCCGGTGGAACCGCTCTGTCAACTGCTTGATGAAATTCGTAAGACGGACGTTGAAACTTTTAAGAAAGTTCGGGTTGTACAGGTCGGTAATATAAACGATCCTCTGTTTTATGAAACTTTGGAAAAGTATAATCTGACAGAGATGTTTGAAATAAATAACCAAAAAGGTAGAATTAAAACAATTGAATTATTAAACAAAACCTCTATGATGTATCTTGGTTTAAATCAAAAATATGAAGACGGTATTGTGACTACCAGAATTTTTGATATGATAGCATCGGGACGGTCGATACTGGCTGCTGTTTCTGAACATTCTGAAATTTTCCGACTTTTCCGACTATTGCAAGATGTTCCCGATTCATGCTGTTTCTCACAGGCAAGTATCTCAACAGCTAAAGATTTTTTACTACAAGAAATACTCGGTTTTAACGATGGCAGTAAAAAAATAAATCCAATACCTTCGTCAATTTTACCGTATAGTTCAAATATGATGGCTGAGCAATTTGCTGTCTTGATTAAAGAAATAGTTTCAAATAATACGAGGTGATAAATGTCTGAAAAAATTAAAATAGTCGCATTTGCCGGAAGTAGTCGAGAAGGTTCATATAATAAAAAACTGATACGGGCATCAATTCCGTATCTTGAAGAGTTCGGTGCTGATGTGCTGTTTCTTGATTTAAAAGAATATGATTTGCCAGTTTTTGATGAAGATACCGAGGCTTCCGATGGACTTCCTCCGCTGGTGCGTGAGTTAAAAGATATATTTATTTCAGCTGACGGGTTCTTGATTGCATCACCTGAATATAACGGTTTTTTCTCAGGTTTGTTTAAAAATACAATTGATTGGCTTTCTCGAATGGTCGAGGGGTATCCGCCGCTTGAATGTTTTCAATATAAAACAGCAGGACTTATGGCGGCATCACCGGGTGGACTTGGAGGTATTCGGGTTCTTCCTCATGTCAGGCATTTATTAAGTAATTTACAAATGCATGTAATCACAGGGCAGTACGGCTTAGGGAATGCCGGGAGTGCATTTGCTGATGACGGTTCTTTGATTGACTAAAAGCAGATAAACTCTGTAAAGAAAATTTGTAAGTCACTTGTAGAAACTACTATCCTACTAAAAAAATAATTATTGTAAGAGCAGCATTTTCTTTACTTCATTGTACTCAGAAGTCTCTATACGATAAAAATATATTCCGGTAGCTGAATGGTTACCGAACTTATCTTTACCATCCCATTCAAACGTATGTGTCCCCGCACTATAGGAACCGTCGGCAAGAGTTTTGACGTTTTGTCCAAGTACATTAAAAATTTGCAGAGTCAATTCAATTCTTTTAGGCAATGACAGTGTTATACGGGTGCTTGGGTTAAACGGATTCGGATAGTTCTGTCCTAAAGAAAACGAAGTAGGAAGAGACAGATTATTTTCATCTTCTATATCTGTGGCAATTGAGGGGATGAATTCTTTTTGACTAATTGTATATCCATCTTTGACAGCAGAAAATTTGTAGTTAGATGTTATATCAAATTGGTAATCAATAACAGCATTTCCGTTGTTATCGGTACTATATTCTCCGACTACTGTACTGTTTTCACTTAAAAGAATTATCGTATTTTCCAAACCGGTATTGCCGGTAGTTGTATTAACGCTCATTCCGGTTTGCTGTAGTTGAATAGACAGTTCTATCTGTTCAGGTTTTTTAGTGTAAACAATCATAGTGGGGTCGCCAAAGTAGTTGATGCCGTAAACTAAGTCTCGATAGTAATAGTAATCATCTCTCATCTGATAGAGTGACAGAACCGCAGGTTGATTTTCATTGGCAAATAGGTATTCTAAAAATCTTTTTTGGAGGAGGTGAGAAGAACTAACCCATCCCCATCTTGTATTTGCGACAAACCCTACAGCTCCGCTGTTTTTTTGAGCAAGCAGAGTCTGCACCATGTTTGGGTTTGGATGATTGTACGGAGGCTGATCTAAATCAAAAGCTCCGTTATCACAACCGAGAGAAATATATAGTGAAACTTTATCGTTTGCCTCAAAGTTGCTCACAATACCGCTTCCTGTTAAACTTGTATCTGTGGTAAAATATGATTTTGGCCATTCGTTATAATTTGAAGTACGTACCTCGAAAGTCATACTGCTTCCGTGAGCTATTATATTTACAATTCCGAACCCTTCTGATATAACAGATTCTAATGCTTTGGAGCTTGCATTAGTAGGATTTAAATCATTGCCTGCTGATTGTTCGACACCATTGGTTGTGTCTACAATAAAATAGTTGGGGAGAGCATCGGCAATAAGGCCATGTTGACCGACAGAACCGTAGTCTCTCATTTGGTCTGATGAAAAGAAAAATGATTTTTCTAAGTAAGAAAGATCAATCTGTTTTTGGTTTGTTTCGTATTGTATCAATTTAGAAATATAATCTGTAACTTCTGAAACTTTGTTGAACGGCAACCGACCAACAAACAGTTCGGGTGTTAAATCTACAGAGTCTGTATATTTCTCTCCCCATACTGAATCATTATCGGCATTCCAATCTCCGGTTAGATCTCCAAAGTATAAATCTGAGACCTGTTGATTCTCAAGGGGAATTGCACCGTAGGCGATGTTGTGATAAGTATATCTGATAGGTAAAACTGTTTCATCGCCGCCGAATAAAACAAACTGTCCACCGTCGGCATAAAAAACTTTTAGATATTCTCTTAACTTTTCGGCATCATCACGTCCGGTATATTCAGCAAGTATATCTTCGATAAGTTTTATCTCGGTTGAGATACCGGTTTCATTTTTGTATGAAGCAAGTTTTGCAAACGAATCTTTTAGATTTTGGTTTGTAATAATAACGTATTGTGTTGTCTGAGATAAAGAACGATTGAAAAGTTGATTTTTATTGTTTTCAAAACCGCTTACTTCAGATTTAGTCAATAATTGATTTTCTGAAATATATGTTGAACCGATTTGAAATTCAGATGAATTATGAAAAACTGCAATCCCTGTTGAATCTATTGTAACCGGGAATATCATACATTTCAGATAGTCAGTATTTGAAATTGTTACCTTTTCGACTATTTCTATTTGGTTGTAGCCTAATCGGTCAAAAGAAACTGAGGGGACAATATCTTTGTATCGATTTTTATCAGATGTGGTCGGGATATCTTTAAGACTGATATCAGTAAATGTTGTTACTATTTCTTTCTCTACAAAATTCACGGATATTTGTGCAGTTTGGTTAAATTCTGCCAGAGGGAGATATATAGTCTGAAAAGGGAGAGATAATCCGTTAGGCAGCAATATGTTATCGAAATTGTCGTATCGGATAGTTTTGTCAGAAATAGTCAGATTTTGACCATCAAACTTGATTACCTCATTTGAGGCTAAGGCACTTGAGTAGCTGTATAGTAGAAATATTATTGTAAAGATAAGATTTTTCATTTTCGGCTCCTGTTTCATGTTGAATACATCAATTAAAGAGCAAGTTGACAGCCGTCGGTCTATTTGGGCGTACAATCGTAGCGTAACTAATTGAATAGCAATAGGTAAGAAGGGTGTCTTTCAGGCGGATGTCCGATTATTTTAGGTTTGAATAATAAAAAATATTGGGTTAAACCTATATATTATAGCCTTTTAAAACTGTTGAGTTTTAAGTCAAGAGAAATATATTCCTCCGAATTTGGTTTCACTCAAATAACTTACAAAAAAATCAATAAAATCATCTTCATTACTTATTGTCAGATACATATTTAAGAGATTAAGATTTTTTATTTTTTCTTTTTGGAATTGGGAAAATTAGCTTGACTTTTGTGGGATAAAAGTGATACATATAGATATAATTGGAATAAAAAGGTTGAAAGTGGGATTTGCGTGAGCGGGTTTTTAGGTCAATATCAAACAACAATGGACATCAAAGGGCGGTTTGCACTTCCGGCTAAGTTACGTTCAGTTGTCGGTGATGACGAAAAACCGCTTTTAGAAGGTGATTTGACTATTACCAAGGGATTAGAAGGTTGTCTTTCTTTGTATCCAAAGGTTGAATGGGAAAGTATCAAATCACGTTTATCCTCATTAAATTTCACCAAAAAAGATTCCCGATTATTTAGTCGTCGTTTTTATTCGTCGGCAGGTATTGTTACTCCTGATAAAAATGGTCGCATACTGATTCCGTCGCATTTGGTCGCCGAAGGGCAATTAAAAAAAGATCTCATGGTTATCGGTGTGAATAATTGGATAGAGATTTGGGATCCGATTAGGTATCAGTATTACCTTGAGCAGTATTCCGGCAGTTATGAAGATGTAGCCGAGAGATTGTTCACCGGTGACGGAAATCAGGATGAATGAATATAGCCATCTTCCGGTAATGGTTAATGAGATTGTTTCTTTTCTTACTCTGCAAAAATGATGGTTCATATATAGATTTAACAGCCGGCTTGGGTGGTCATTTAAAAGCATTTTCTGAAAATTTGTCTAAAGAGGCAAAATTATTTGGTGTTGACCGCGATAGGGCAGCGATAAAAATAGCAAAAGAAAAATTAGCAGATTGTCCCCAGCAGATAGAGATTGCTGAAGCACCTTATTCTACCATAGATAAAATTCTGTCGGAATTTTCTGTTAATTCGTTTGACGGTATACTTCTTGATTTAGGTTTATCATCGCTTCAAATCGATGATAGTAATCGAGGATTTTCATTTCAGGGTGAAGGACCTCTTGACATGAGGTTTGACCCACAGTTGGACGGACGAACCGCAGGGAATCTGTTAAACGAGAGCAGCGAAAAAGAGTTAGTTGATATTTTCTTTACTTATGGTGAAGAAAAACAAGCAAGAAGGATAGCAAAAGCAATTGTCATGGAAAGACAGACGGCTGTATTAGAAACTACAACGCAATTAAAACAGATTATTAATTCTGTTATATTCCCACCGTATCAAAACAAAACATTAGCTCGGGTTTTTCAGTCGATTCGAATTGCCTTAAACGGAGAACTTGATGAGCTAAAAACTGTCTTGCCCAAATTAGTCTCACTCTTAAATCAATCCGGTCGGCTAGCAGTTTTAAGTTATCATTCTTTAGAAGATAGAATTGTAAAACGGTTTTTTCAGCAAATGCAAAAAGGATGTGTCTGTCCTCATGATTTTGCTGTTTGTGTTTGCGGTATCGATCCGTCATTTAAAATACTGACAAAAAAAGCACTAATCCCATCTGCAACAGAAATAGAAACTAACCCCAGAGCAAGGTCTGCCAAATTACGTGTAGCAGAGAAATTATAGAATGAAACAAGCTGTCCGAAAGTTCAAAGAAACAGTCGAGATAAATTCCTCAACAATTAACAAGTTGAAGTCTCATAAGTATTTTTCTGTCTCTTTGCTTTTCTTTAGCTTGTTGGTCGTAGCTTGTCTGCATATTTGGCAGCAGGCAACTGTTGTAGCATTGGTAAAAGATATTTCCCATCTCAAAAAAGAAAATGATGTTCTTTTAGACAGTAAGAAAAAACTATATTCAGATATCGCATCATTGTCTACATCGTCACGTATCGAACGCTACGCCTTTGATTCTCTTGGATTGCGATTAGTTGATGCTGATCGGATGTTGACGCTCGTTCCACTAAAAGCTATTCCGTCACAACCTGATGAATTAGAGCAGATGCTTACTGCTATCAAAAGAGTCGCTGAATTTTTGCCTGTTATTGAAGCAACAAGAGCCAAAGCCGGTGCCGTAGAAGATATCAAGGTTGACTCATCGGTAAACGGTTGGGGTGGCAAATGAAACTAAAAAAGAAAAAAAATATCAGGCTCGGATGGATTTTCTTTTTAGTCTGTTTTGTGTTTGTTTCAGTATTGGCAAGACTTGTGCATCTGCAAGTATTTCTTTCTCCTGAATACAGTAAAAAAGTAAAACGTCAATCTTCGGGGCAACAAAAGATACCTGCAACAAGAGGATTGATATATGACCGCAACGGGATGATTGTTGCCAATAATATTGAACTACAATCTCTTTCGGCTTGGCCTAAAAATAAACAGGAAGTAAAAAATATAGCTATATTTTTAGAAGAGTTCTTTGAACTGCCTAAAGGGTCTGCGGTAAAAAAATATAATTTAGCTCCACAGAAATTCTCGTGGATCAAAAGAAAACTTACCGATGAAATAGCAGAAGAAATCGATATACAAAGACCGTCGGGGTTGCATTTGCAGGATGAAATCGAACGGTCGTATCCGTTTGGTGAGGTAGGAAAACAAATTTCCGGATTTACCAATATAGACAATAAAGGGCAGGCAGGGTTTGAGCTTTGGTATAATACCGAATTAGCCGGAAAATCAGGAGTTGCCGCATATCGACGTGACGGGAACCGTAATCGGTTTCGTATCAAAGAGCAGGCGATTAGACAACCTGTTCCCGGTCAGTCTAAAGTTTTGACAATTGATTGGCAGCTGCAGGAGATATTAGAAGAAGAATTAAAAGCCGGAGTTACAAAGTTTAATGCTGAATTAGGGATGGCAGTTTTTCTCAATAACCTGAACGGTGAAATTATTGCTATGGCACATTATGACCCGAATGAAAAGAACAGAAACAAACCGCAAAAACTTCGGGTGCTGACAGATTTGTTTGAGCCTGGTTCTGTCTATAAAATTATTGCTGCTGCCGGGTTGCTTGAAGATTCCGTCATGAATATTGATGATACAATCTACTGTGAAAACGGGCTTTGGAAAATGGGTCGTAACAGGCTTCGTGATGACAAAAAACATGAATGGCTTAATTTTAGATCTATCATAGAGCTTTCCAGTAATATTGATATCGGTAAGTATGCTGCTGAATATGGGGGCGAAGAATTGTATCAGTTGTCCCATAAGTTTGGTATCGGAGAAAAAGCACTTGCGGGATGGCCTGGTGAACAATCAGGTTATATAAAAAAACCGAAAAGATGGTCTGATTTTAATGTCGCATCTCTTTCAATCGGTCATGCCGTGGCGGTGAATGCTTTACAAATGGCAAATGCTATGGCAGTTGTTGCAAACGGCGGAACTCTCTATCAATCAAAACTGGTCCTTTGTGATGTAGATGAAAAAGGGAATCCGATAAATAAAAATTCGACAAAAGTTATAGCAGAATTGATGAGTCAAAAAACAGCTGATACTTTACGGTCTTTCTTGCGGGGAGTTGTTGAACGGGGTACTGCCGATATGGTAAACTCACAGATTGTTACAATCGCAGGTAAAACAGGAACGGCTCAAATTTACGACAGAGAGCGTAAAAGATATTCACACAGCAAATATATGGCAAGTTTTGCAGGGTTCTTTCCGTCTGAGAATCCTTTGGTAACCGGAATTGTAGTTATGAAAAACCCGCAACCGATACATTACGGCGGGCATACATCGGGTGTTACATTCAGAAAAATTGCCGAACGATATACAATCATACATCCTGATTTGTTTACAGTGCCGACCAGAATGATTGCAGAAAATTCTGATAAAATTAAAAACACACAAGTTGTCCCAAATTTTACCGGACAGTTGCTTGCTAATGCACAACAGACCGCAACAGATAAAATGCTAAAAATTCGACCGACTGCTGACAGCGGGTTTGTTGTATGGCAGTATCCACCGGCAGACAGGTTGATATTTGAAGAAGATGAGATACTGGTAGTTGTTGAATCTGATAATAATCAAAAACAAAAGATGGCTGACCTTACCGGACTAACAGTACGAGAGGTTTCAGCATATATGCAGCATATAGGATTAGAGTATTCGGTTGTCGGAAACGGTAAAGTGTTTCGTCAGTCTGTGAAACCGGGTGAAATAGTTCAAATAGAAAGTAATTGTGAAATAGAGTGCAGACCGATATAGGAGCAGATCATTAAACTCAAGGACTTGGTTTCAGGGTTAGAACATAAGGAAATAATCGGTAACCCTGATGTAGAGATAGACAATATAGAATATGATTCCCGCTTGATAAAACCGAACGGACTTTTTATAGCCGTTAACGGATATCAGGTAGACGGGTTTATATTTGTTGATGATGCCGTTGCCAACGGTGCCGTGGCTGTTGTCGGTGAAAACGAGTCTTGTGAAAATGCTCCAGCATATATACAGGTTTCTGATATACGTAAAGCGATGCCAGAAATTGCTGCTATGTTTTATGGTCATCCCGGACTTAAGATAAAAACTTGTGGTGTAACCGGTACAAACGGCAAGACAACGACCTGTTTCTTAATTAAAAAAATTCTTGAAGCGAGAAATAAAAAAGTTGGTTTGGTGACATCTCAGGTTTATGACACCGGTAAAGAATTATTCGAAGCAGACCGCACAACGCCTGAGTCTCTTGATTTACAACGGCTTCTCTTTTTGATGAAGAAGAACTATTGTGTCAATGCTGTTATCGAGGTCTCTTCGCATGCACTTGCTTTACATCGTGTTGACAATATAGATTTTCGCGTAGCAGTATATACTAATTTAACTAGAGACCATTTGGATTTTCATAAAACAATGGAAGAATATCTGGCTGCTAAAACTCTTTTGATAAAAAAACTTAAAGGTCCGCTAAGTTATGCGGTTATCAATCTGGATGTACCTGCATTTAGAGAGCTGTTTGGCAACTTTGCCTCATCATATATTTCTTATTCTTTAGAAAATCCGGATGCCGATATCTATTGCTCGAATTATCAAATAAATCCGAATGGAACGATTTTTGACATCGTGACTCCTATGGGTAACAGAACTATAGACTATAAGCTTTCAGGTAAATTTAATTTGATGAATGCTATCGCTGCTGTTGGTGGTGGAATGGCTTGTGGAGTTGATATCGATTCTGTTGTGCGGGGTCTTGAATCTGCGGAACCGATTCCCGGAAGATTTAACTATATAGAGCAGGGACAACCGTTTGCTGTTTATGTCGATTATGCTCATACTCCCGATGCTATCGAAAGACTGATTATGTCGGCTCGTGAAATTAGTGATGGAAAAGTTTTTACACTTTTTGGATGCGGTGGAGATAGAGACAAAGGAAAAAGATCTCTTATGGGGCAGGCAGCAACTTTGAATTCTGACTATGTGATAGTAACATCGGATAATCCCCGTTCTGAAGATGCTGCTGCAATCGTAGAAGATATTAAACTCGGATTGGTGGGTAATAATTATGAAATTTGTATTGATCGTGAAGAAGCTATCAAAAAAATTCTCGGACTCGCTAAAGAAACCGATGTTGTTCTTTTAGCAGGTAAAGGTGATGAAAACTATCAGGAAATCAAGGGAGTGAAGTCTCCATTTAGCGACAAGGATGTCGCCCTGAAATTTTTACAAGAACTTGGGTATACAAAATCTGAGGATAAGCAGGATAATTGATACAATTGCGTTTTGACCAATTAGCCGATTACTGCCAAGGCAGACTGACAAACATTACAGCTTCTGCTGAAATGTTTCAGGGAGTCTCTATTGACAGCAGAACTCTTAAAGAGCAAGAGTTATTTATTGCTATTAAGGGAGAACTGCATGACGGGCATCAGTATATAAATCAGGCTATCACCAAAGGTGCCGGTGGAATTCTTGCGGAAAGTTCATATCAGAAAATTTCTGAGATCGCAGAGAATATCCCGGTTGTAGTTGTAACTGATTCGCATCATGCCATGTTAGAACTTGCAAAAGAGTATCGCAATTTGTTGAAAACGAAAATAATCGCTGTTACCGGCTCTAATGGAAAAACAACAACAAAAGAATTAATTTTCTCACTCTTGCAAGCGGTAGAAAAAAATGTTTTTAAAACACCGGGAAATTTAAATAATCTATTTGGTGTTCCTCTTACGCTTTTTGCTATAGATAAAAATTGTAATGCTGCCGTTTTAGAGCTCGGTATCTCAACCGCAAATGAAATGCCGAGACTTGCCGAGATAGTTCATCCTGAAGTTGTAGTCATCACTAATGCAGGTGTTTCGCATCTTGAATTTCTATCTACAGTACAGGATGTTGCCCGGGCAAAACTGGAACTGATTAAAAACGCCTCTCCTGATGTACCGCTTATAATCAATGCCGATGATTTAGTGCTTGTTGAAGAGGCTAAAAAAGTACGGGATAAGTTTATAACTTTTTCAATTGATAATGATGCAGATTTTACGATTCAAAAGATAACTCCTCATGTCGACGGCGGTAACAAGATTACAATTGATTCTCACAAGTTCTATCTACCACTAATAGGGAAACATCAGATTTCCAATTTGTTAGCGGCGTACGCTTCGGTGAAAGCATTAGGATATTCGTTTGACGGAATTGATACAGAGCAGATACAATTTGAAACAGCTCCAATGCGTGGACAAATTCTTAATATCTCCGGTATGAAAATAGTTTCTGACTGTTATAATGCAAACCCTGATTCGATGCAAGCAAGTTTACAGGCATTTTTTGAACTCAAAACTGATAATCGTCGAGTTCTGATTTTAGGTGACATGCTTGAATTAGGAGATGATGCCGAGAAATATCATAGAGAAATCGGAGAGTTTCTTACTGATAAGAAATTTGATTTACTACTTACAGGCGGTGAACTAGCAAAAGAAATTAATAAAAGTTGCAACGCAAACGGTATAAAGAAAGTAGAATATACAAACAGCAAGGATCTCTCGACAGATATTTTATCTTATGTCAAAGAGAACGATTTTATCTTTATAAAAGGTTCTCGTGGAGTTCAGCTTGAGATGGTACTGCAAAAACTACAAACATCCGGGGAGGAAACCTGATGTTTTATCATTTTTTATACCCATTGACTGATTATTTCAGCGGATTTAATCTTTTTAGATACATAACTTTCCGTGCGGCAGGGGCTACAATTACTGCCTTGATTATTTGTCTTATCTTAGGTCCGTTCTTTATTCGGTTACTGCAAAGAATGCAGGTGAAAGAATCTATTCGGGCAGAGGGTCCGGAATCGCATCAGAAAAAAGCAGGGACACCTACTATGGGTGGGCTGATAATTCTAAGTGGAATAATTATCCCGACACTATTATGGGCAAACCTGACAAACTTTTATGTGCAATCAGTTTTGATAGTTACAATTTGGCTCGGTATGCTTGGTTTTATGGATGACTACCTGAAGGCTATTAAAAAAGAACCGAAAGGTTTGGTAGGAAAAAAGAAACTGGTTGGTCAGATTATTTTAGGTCTGCTTTTCGGATTAGGCATTACATATTTGTCTCCGAACTATGACGGTATGACAAATATTCCATTTTTCAAGAACTTTATTCTGAATTTAGGAATTTTATATATTCCGTTTATAATAGTTGTGATAACGGGAGCATCCAATGCAGTTAATCTAACGGACGGTCTCGATGGACTTGCAATCGGTTTATCTGCTCTCTGTTTTATTGCATTTGGAGGCATTGCCTATGTCACCGGTCGACTTGATTACTCCTCATATTTACAATTGGATTATATGCCCGGAGCAGGGGAATTGACAATTTATTGCGGAGCAGCTATCGGTTCGGCGTTAGGGTTCTTGTGGTTTAATGCACACCCGGCTGAAGTGTTTATGGGAGATACCGGTTCGCTTGCATTGGGCGGAGCTTTGGGAGCAATATCAATTTTATTAAAACAGGAATTATTGCTTGTCATCGTCGGTGGTGTTTTTGTTGTTGAGGCACTCTCGGTGATTTTACAAGTATTGTCTTATAAGTTTAGAAATAAAAAACGAATTTTTAGAATGGCACCGATTCATCATCATTTTGAACTCGCAGGATGGGCAGAGTCAAAAGTTGTGATACGGTTTTGGATTATAGGTGCATTGTGTGCGTTACTAACTTTAGCAACATTGAAAATACGATGACAACAGAACAGAAAATAAAAAATAGAAAAATAGGTATAGTCGGAATGGCACGTTCCGGTGTTGCTGCTGCTGTTCTTGCTGATAGCTTTGGCGGGAAACCGTTTGTTTCAGATATCAATTCAGCTGATAACCTACAGATTGAAATCGCTCGTCTGGAATCAGCAGGTATTCCGTTTGAAGTCGGCGGTCATACGGATAAATTACTCACTGCTGATTTTATAGTTGTCTCACCTGGGGTCCCTTTGACGATTGACATTATTAAAAAAGCTCAGTCAAAGGGGATACCGATATTTTCTGAAATCGAATTTGCTTCATGGTGTTGTAAAGGGAAAATTATAGCTATCACCGGTTCAAACGGAAAGACAACTACAACGTCTCTTCTGGGTGAGATATTTTCATCGGCAGGATATGATACTTTTGTGGCAGGAAATATAGGTCTACCGTTTTCTGAAATAGTTGAGAAAATTCCTTCAAATGGTATTGCTGTCATTGAGGTCTCAAATTTTCAGCTTGAGACAATTTCCGATTTTAAACCGGATGTTGCCGTTATACTAAATCTTACTCCCGACCATATTGATAGACACGGTAGTTTTGAGAATTATATCAAAACTAAATTCCGTATTACGGAAAATCAATCTGAAAAAGATAACTTAGTTTTAAACGCTGATGATACAGAAATAAAAAAATACAATGTATCAACAAAAGCAGAGATACATTATTTCTCAAATCTTGATACAAGCGGTACAGATGCTTTTGTACAAAATGATGTTTTAACTTTGCATACTGAAAAGGTTATCGCGGCAGATAATATTGCTATCCTCGGACCGCATAACTTACAAAATGCTGCTGCCGCGGTTACGGTTGCATCAGTGTTTGATATTCCGATAGATATACTTGCCAAGGTTCTCAAATCATTCCAGCCGGTAGAACATCGTATGGAACAAATAGGTGCTGTTGCCGGAGTGAACTTTATCAATGACTCAAAAGCTACAAATATAGATTCGGTGACATTCGCTTTACGGTCTGTAAAAACTCAGCTCTATCTTATAGCAGGTGGTAGAGACAAAGGTGCCGATTTTAAAGAGATTATTCCGTACGGTAAAGATAAAATAAAATCTATCATTGCTATCGGTGAAGCAAAAGAAAAAATATTTGCACAACTCGGGAAAGAATTCAGAGTACAATTTGCTGCTACCCTTCAAGAAGCAGTACAAAAAGCATTTACTTTGGCAATACCGGGGGAGACAGTTCTGTTGTCTCCGGGATGTGCCAGTTTTGATATGTTTGAGAATTTTGAAAAACGTGGAAGAGAATTTAAAAATGCGGTCAGCGGATTAAAAAACGGGAAGAATGAGAATGAGACACTCAGCCAAAAATAAATCTATTGATGAAGGCCTGTTGTTGGCATATATCATCCTTGTCATTGTCGGTCTGGTGATGATTTATTCGACATCATCAATAATTGCCGAGAAAAAATTTGGTTCTAATTTGTTCTTTCTAAAGAACCAATTGAAATGGACAATTCTTTCTGCGATTGCTGTTTTTATTATTGTAAAAATAAATATACAACGACTGGCAATATATTCCGCACCTGCACTTTTTGTTATTCTGCTTATGCTTTCTTTGGTATTTTTAATGCCTTCTGTAAACGGTGCCCAACGATGGTTAATGCTCGGAATTATAAATATCCAACCGTCAGAACTTTTTAAATTTGTGATGATTGTCTATTTGGCATTTTCATTATCAAATCCGAAAAGAGATATAACAAAATTAAAAGAACTTCTCTTTCCGTATCTACCGCTTATTGGTGTCGGCCTTATGCTAATTCTATTGGAGCCTGATTTAGGCACAACTATAGTAATTGCTCTTTCAGCATTGGGGATATTCTTTTTAGCGGGAGCCAGAATAAAACATCTATCTTATGGGTTGTTACCGATTGCTGCTGTCGGTTCTTTTGTTGTCTTCGGATTGGGTTATAAAAAAGCACGAATTATTGATTACATAGCATCTATTTCTGACCCGTTACAGGGAAGTTACCAAGTGCAACAGGCTGCGTTGACTCTCGGCTCAGGTGGATTTTTCGGGATGGGTTTAGGTGAAGGTCGTCAAAAATTATTTTTCCTTCCATACCCGCATACTGACTTTATCTTTGCTGCTATCGGAGAAGAGGTCGGTATAATCGGATTGTTTATTATCTTATCACTCTTTTTCTATATAATTTTCAGAGGACTAAAAATTGCCTCACAACAGCCTGACAGATTTAGCTATCTGCTCGCATCGGGAATAACTCTTTCACTTTTCTTAAATATCGGTATTAATCTGGGAGTAGTAACTGCTTTGATTCCTGTAACCGGTTTGGCTTTACCGTTTTTATCGTATGGCGGTTCATCATTGCTAGTTTCATCTGCCGCTATTGCTGTATTGCTGAACCTTTCAAAGAGAAGGGTCAAGGCATGAAAAGTGTAAGACTGATTTTTGCAGGCGGCGGTACCGGCGGACATTTGTACCCCGCATTGGCAATAGCCGACAAACTGAAAGAACTTCTTGAACAGAGAGTTAAAGTAGAAATTATTTTCATAGGTACAACGCGAGGTATCGAATACCGACTCAAAGATTCACTCGGCTATCCGCTGCATATTATTAATATGCGTGGGATTGTACGGTCTTTATCACTGAAAAATCTTTTGGTTCCGTTTATTGTGGTAACGGCATTGGTGAAATCGTTGCTGCTACTCAAATCATTTAAACCGCATATTGTTATCGGTACCGGTGGGTATGTTTCCTGGCCGATTCTAAAATCGGCATCATGGAAAAATATCAGGACTCTTTTGCAGGAACAAAATTCTTTCCCGGGAGTTACAACCCGTCAGTTAGCACCTAAAGCAAAAAAAATCTATCTCGGATTTGATAAAGCAAAAGAGTTTTTACATACCGATGCGGAAATAATTACAACGGGAAATCCGGTACGTTCTGAAATGCAATCTGTTTCCAAAGAGGATGCTATTAATGCATTACAACTCGACGGTAACAAAAAAACAATTTTGATTTTAGGTGGTTCTCAGGGAGCAAGAGCAATAAATAATGCAGTTATAAAAAGTTTACAGAAAAAAGATTTATCAGATAAATATCAGCTTTTATGGCAAACCGGAAAAAGAGACTACAAGGATGTAGCTATGCAAGTAGAGAAAAAGGTGTCAGACTCTTCTCTTTTCCCGTTTGCCGAAAATATGGCACAGTTATATGCCGCTGCAGATATAGTAATAGCCAGAGCAGGAGCTTTGACATTAGCGGAAATTATTAGTTGCGGGTTGCCTTCGATACTTATTCCGTTTCCATTTGCTGCCGGAGACCATCAAAAGAAAAATGCGATTGACTATGTAGACAGAAATATGGCTGTTCTGATTTCAGAAGATAAAATTGATGAAATAGATATTATAGATAAAGCAATTTCATTGTGTGACAGCAATGAATATGAAAACATGAAAGCATCTATACAGAAAGAAACAGAAAATAAAAAACCTGCTGTTGATTTGATAGCTATGGATATAGTAAGCCAACTTGAAGATATGAAAGTTTTGCAAGCGGTAGCATAGGAGCATGAGTGTATAACAGCGATGTACGATTGAAAACGGAAACGTCTTTTAAAAGAGATAAAATTATGTTCGGAAAAATAAAAAAATTATTCTTTGTCGGTATAGGCGGAGCCGGGATGTCAGGTATTGCAGAAATTTTATTTAATCTCGGTTATGAAATAAAAGGCTCAGATTCAACGCCGAGTGAAATTACGGAGTATCTCAAAAACTTGGGTATCAACATCTTTACTGAACATAAGGCATCCAACCTAAAAGATGTTGACGTTGTAGTTATAACATCTGCTGTCGGTGAAGAAAACCCTGAAGTTGTCGAAGCACGCCGTATTGGCGTTCCTGTTATTAAAAGAGCAGAAATGCTTGGGGAACTGATGCGTCTGAAATTCTCAATCGGTGTTTCGGGTACACACGGTAAAACAACTACAACCTCTATGATTGGTACTATTTTACAAAAAGGTAAATATCAACCGACTCTCATAGTCGGTGGTATTGTTGCCGGATTAGGTACCGGTGCCGCACTTGGGTCAGGTGACTATCTGGTTGCTGAAGCAGACGAATATGATAAATCATTTCTCTCAATGTTTCCGTCGATGGCTGTTATCACAAATTTAGAAGCAGACCATCTAGATTGTTATGACGGGGTAGAGGATTTAATTAATTCATTTGTTATGTATATGAACCGGGTTCCGTTTTATGGGCAGGTTATAATTTCTGCCGATGATGATAATTTGAAAAACATTCGCCACCGTATCAGTCGTCCTTACAAAACTTTCGGCTTTTCAATCGATGCTGACTATAGAGCTTTAAATCTCAAAATGGAAGCAGGACGTACTACTTTTTCTGTTTATAAAGAAGGTGACTTACTAGGCGATATAATTTTAAGAGTTCCCGGTGAGTTTAATGTATTAAATGCCTTGGCATCGATAGCTTCTTGTTTTGAACTAGATGTACCGTTTGAAACGATTGCCGATGGACTTATGTCTTTTAACGGTGTCGGCAGACGGTTTGAAATTATCGGCGAAGAAAATGATGTTTTAGTTATTGATGACTACGCACATCATCCGACAGAAATACAAGCAACTCTTGAAACTGCTCAAAAAGTATACGACCGACGTGTTATAGTTGTTTTTCAACCTCATCTGTATAGTCGAACCAGAGACTTCAGAGACCAGTTTGCACATACATTGGCAATTGCCGATAAGACATTCCTTGTAGATATATATCCTGCACGTGAAGAACCTATCGAGGGGATAAGTTCTGAAGTCATTGTGCAGGATGCCCAAAAATTAGGCTATAAAAATTTTGAATATCTTGGTCCTAAAGAAAATGCGATTGAAAAAATTGCTCAGATTGCTAAACCGAATGACCTTGTGATTACTATGGGTGCCGGGTCGATTACGTTGATAAAAAAACAAATACTTGAGGCTTTAAAAAAATAAGATGATGTTACCGAAAAAAATAAAATTATCATTGATTTTCTTTGTTCTCTTTGGAACAACTTTGTTGTCGGTTCTAAATTTTACCGACTATTTCGCTCTGGAAATAGTTTCTGTTAATGCTGCGAATTTAGATAATTGGTCTGACAAATATAGTCTGTTAGAAGGTACTCCGCTTATGCATCAGCCGCTAGATTCGTTGGCATCAGCTCTTATGAAAAAGAAATCAATTTATAAAGTTGATATTGATTACGCTCTTCCAAACAAAATCGAGATTAAAACAAACAATTATAAACCGGTTTGTTTTGTACTTGATAGACGGACAAAAAAAATATACGGATTGGACTCAGATTCAAGAGTTGTCTTGCTGGAAAATTCTGACTATAGCTGGAATAATCCTGTGCTGACATCTTTGACTATTTCAAAGCCGTACGGCTTTTGCCTTGATCATAGAGTGAAACAGGTCGTACAAGCATTACAAAAGTTTAAAAAAAAGAATAGAGATTTGTATGGTCTGATTGATGAAATCGATTTTGGCAATTCAGGATTTTTAAAAGTCTCTATTGATGGACTCCCATACCGTTTGAAAGTCCGATATAATTATTTATTGGATGATGTTGATAAATTCATTCGTTTTGTCAGTCGGTTTGACCCAAATTTGGAAAACATTACGCTACTTGATTTACGATATGATGAAATGATTGTCTGCTCACAAGGAAAGAAATAAATGGCAACAGAGAATATAATAGCCGCCTTAGATATTGGAACAACAAAAATAGTTTGTGTTGTCGCCGAGATGGATGATGCCGGAGGTATTTATGTTATCGGACATGGAATCAGTAACTCCGAAGGTCTTCGTCGTGGTATAGTTGTTGATATGGAAAAAACTGTCAAGTCTATTCGGAAAGCGGTTGATGATGCCCAGATGGTTTCTGGAACCGAGATTGACCGAGTGACTGTCGGTATTGCAGGCGAGCATATTCGTTCTATCAATAGCAACGGAGTTGTAGCGGTCTCTCGTTCGGATCAGGAGATTAGTTCGCATGATGTTGAGAAAGCTATTGCGGCTGCCAAAGCAGTTGCTATTCCTGTTGACCGTGAAATTATCCATGTTATACCGCAAGAGTATTCTGTTGATGACACCGAAGGTATCAAAGATCCGGTAGGTATGTCTGGAGTGAGACTTGAAGTAGAAGCACATATAGTGACAGCATCTATTACATCGGCAAAAAATATTATGCGTGCCTTAGAACGATGTCGTTTAGGAGTTGACCATATAGTTTTAGAATCTTTGGCACTTTCAAATGTTTTGGTTACAGATGATGAAAAAGAAGACGGTATTATTTTGATTGATATCGGAGGTGATATTACTAATATCTCAGTCTTCTATAATGGTGCTATTCGTTTTACATCGGTTGTCTCGCTTGGCGGAAAAAATGTAACCAATGATATTGCTATCGGATTACGAACATCTGTAGAGCAAGCGGAAACTTTGAAACTTGCCCATGGTGCCGCACTGGCATCGATGGTAGATCCCGAAGAAATGATAATAATCGACGGACTGATGAACCGTCCCGGCAAAGAAATTTCCCGCAATGTACTTTCTTCTATAATTGAACCGAGGATGGAAGAAATATTTTCGCTTGTAGCAAAAGAAATACGGAAAGCCGGAATCAGAGATATTCCCGCGGGAGGTATACTGCTTACCGGAGGAGGTTCAATGCTTTTAGGAGTTGTTGAGCTTGCCGAACAGATTTTTGATATGCCTGTAAGAATAGAAAAAATAAAAAATATAGAACATATACCAGACGAACTCGATAACACTCGTTATGCAGCTGCTCATGGATTGCTCTTCTATGGTTTTCATAACGAACCTGTTAAAGGAACAACAAGCGGCAATATGAAAGGGTTGTTAAAGAGATTCGAAGATTGGATAACAAAACAATTTTAAGTTCAGGAGGAACTATAATGACAGAGAAACACAAATTTGATTTCGCCGAAGATTTTATCGGTTATGCCAAAATAAAAGTAATCGGTGTTGGCGGTGGTGGCGGAAATGCTTTAAACCGTATGATCGACGCCCAATTAAAGGGTGTTGATTTTGTAGCAACTAATACAGATGCTCAGGTATTAGACCAAAATAAAGCTGAATCTAAAGTACAGATTGGCAGAGAAATTACCAATGGGCTCGGTGCCGGTGCAAATCCGGGTGTCGGTAAAAAAGCTGTAGAGGAAAGTAAAGCAGAACTTATTGAGGCAATCGGAAAACCGAACTTAGTATTTATAACTGCAGGTATGGGGGGCGGAACCGGAACAGGAGCAGCTCCGGAAGTTGCCGAACTGGCAAAAGAAGCAGGTGCTTTAACTGTTGCTATCGTTACAAAGCCTTTTAGGTTTGAAGGAAAAAAACGTGTCGACCGTGCCATTGACGGGTTAAAAGAACTACGCTCTAAAGTTGATACACTTATTACTATTCCTAACGAAAGACTTTTAGAGATTGTCGATAAAAAAACAACTCTTACCGATGCCTTCGCAACTGCTGATGAAGTTCTTTATCAGGCTACCAAAGGTATCTCTGACCTAATCACAATTCCG
Source organism: Candidatus Zixiibacteriota bacterium (assembly GCA_024276275.1). GTDB lineage: Bacteria > Zixibacteria > MSB-5A5 > GN15 > FEB-12 > QQUK01. The sequence goes on along the minus strand of JAJRXM010000072.1, from coordinate 66,093 downwards.
GGTTTAATTAACTGTGACTTTGCTGATGTTCGGACAGTAATGCTTGAACGAGGCGATGCTATTATGGGTACCGGTTACGGTAAAGGGGAAGAAAAAGCTATTGATGCTGCCCAAGCTGCAATATCATCTCCACTATTAGAAAATATTTCAATCTCAGGTGCTAAGGGTGTTTTGATAAATGTAACCGGAGGTGAAGATATGGCATTGTTTGATGTTAATACTGCGACATCTCTTATTTATGAAGCCGCCGGTGATGATGCTAATATCATTTTTGGTGCAGTAATAGACCCTGAAATGCAGGATCAAATGAGGGTTACTGTTATAGCCACCGGTTTTAACGGAGATCAAGAAGAAGTAATTAAGCCTGTAAAAGAAGAAACAATCGATGATTCAAAACCGGGTAAACCTATTTCACTTTTCGATGATCAAATTATTACTCCTCAGACTTCTGAACAACATGCTCCTACTCCCGGACAATCAATTCCACAGCATCAACAGCAAGTTGCTCCTCAAGAGGCAGTAGTAAACCGTGCAAGAATGGAAATAAACGAAACACAAAAAGAAGTAGAACAAAAACAAAACAGCGGTAATTCCGGACGTAACAGAGTTCCGATGTTTTCTGCCGAGGATACCTCGATACCTGCATATATCAGGAGACTTGGCGAAGAATAATAGCGTTAATATTTATTTTGTATATAAAAACCACCAATTAACCTAACAAAGAGCGGTTATGACGCTCTCGTTTGGTTCCTCCACTAATGCCGTCGGTTAAACTACCCTACCAACGGCATTTTTTTATTTATTACTTTTGAAAAGAATATTATAAAAAAACAGGTTCTTCATAGTTAAGAACCTGTTTAATTTATTAGTTATATATAGTGACTATATACAAGGTGCAGGTTGAACTCCACCTGAGAACATGTAAGCTACTAACGCAACAACATCACTTATGTCAATAGGAATTGTTCCACCCGACGCATCGACGTCTGCTTCGGCAGCACATGGTGGGGCAGGTCCTCCAGAGAAAGCAAATGCTACTAAATAGACTAAATCAGAAATATCTACCGAACCTGAGAAAGTACCATCATCAGGACCACCGTTGACATTACCTCTATCGGCAATACAACAAGATGCGTCAGCTCCGCTACAATCTTCATCTATTCCGTTGTCAGGAATATCAAAAGCTGCAGGATTAATATTTAAGTTGTTATCATCACAATCAGTATTATCTAAGATAAACGGAGAGGTGCAAGTGCCTGAAGGGTCTATGGTAGTGTTGTTTGGGTCACCGAACATATCAGAATCAAAATCGGCATAGCAGGTGACAGCATCGGCACCGTTACAATCTTCATCTATTCCGTTGTCAGGAATATCAAAAGCTGCAGGATTAATATTTAAGTTGTTATCATCACAATCAGTATTGTCTAGGATAAACGGAGAGGTGCAAGTGCCTGAAGGGTCTATGGTAGTGTTGTTTGGGTCACCAAACATATCAGAATCAAAATCGGCATAGCAAGTGACAGCATCGGCACCGTTACAATCTTCATCTATGCCGTTGTCAGGAATTTCAGTTGCTCCGGGGAATACTGTATTATCGTTATCATCACAATCTGTATTGTTAGTAGAGAATCCTACACCACAACTAGTTGAGGGAGTACCGGCATCGCCTGCGTCGCCAAATCCGTCGTTATCAAAATCAATATAGCAAATGATAGTTGTTGTCAAAGACGTTGTTCCGTTGCTTACCGAAAAACCGTTTTGACCGGGAGAGCCACTGTTGCTTGAGGCAGAACCCATTTCACCTCGACCGCCTGTTCCACCGATTCCTTCGGTACAGGCTGTGAAAATAGATTGTGCTCCATTTTCTTCAAATTGACCTGATGTAGAAGTAAAGGAAGTATTTATACCTGCTCCGCCTGCACGACCGGCTCCACCGTTACCGCCTAGAGCTAAGATAGAACCTGCATTGGTGAGATTGCCATAAAATATTTGTACTGTTCCACCGTCACCACCGCTACCACCGGCACCACCTCCGCCGCCACCACCGGCTAAATCATAGTTGGAAACAAATATTGTCCATGAATCTATTGTACCTAAAGCTCCGAATTCACCGCTTAAACCGTTTTGTCCATTTGCATGTATTGTTCCGTTATTATTTAAATTTTGAGCATAGATAGTAACTACACCTCCGCCTTTACCTCCTGCTCCGCCATTACCACCTTTACCGCCTTGACCCCATCTGTTTTCGTTAACATCCCAGGCAGCACCGCCGCCACCGCCACCTGCTCCACTATTACCACCTATTCCACCACCGACTACTGACGGTCCATTGCCGCAATTTCCGGGTAAACCTACATCTGGAGGATTATGTCCCGATGCACCGATTCCACCGTTTCCACCTGCACTGGGTCCGCCTCCATTACCACCGGAATTAGAATCTGTTATTGTACCGTTATTCAGAAGAGTCCCTGATACTCTAATGATAAATCCGTGAGTTTCCAAGGTAGCCCCGGAGTTAATAGTTAAGTCAGTATATTCTCTGTCGGCAGTTATATTAAACGTACCTGAAACAACTAGAGGTCCGTCGATGCCGTTGCCGAAAACACCGGCAGCATCAACAATTTGTGGTGATAAAAAAATTCCTATGCTGAGAAAAAGAAAAAGCAAAACTTTATTTGCCTGAAGGATGCAATTGTTAAAAAGTCGGTGGTGTTGTTTCATGCAAAACTCCTTAGATATTTAATTGTAATTTGTTTCATATTTTAAAACTAATAAGTACTAGTTAGATAAGTATTCGGTAATTGTATACTAAAATGTACTTAAAAAGTCTTTCTTGTCAAGATAATTATAATATTGAACTGTTGAATTTGTATACAGGACTTAAATATCGAAACCAATATCTTATTGAAATAGACCTATAGATTTTATCTTTTTTTACTCAAAATAACCAGTCTTATGTTTTTCGTAATCTATTTAGCAGTAACGATATAACAAGTAGTTGCAGGCTTTGGCACGTCTCCTGCTTTATATAATTTGCAACCTCCAATCAATGAAAGGAAGGAGGAGGAGTGATTCAATCAATTTTTAATAATTCGTCTATGCTAATGTTTACAGGGAACTTAAATTCAGCACTTTTTGGGATGTATAAATCTCTAGAAAAATTGAGTTCAGGTATGAAGATTAATTCAGCAGTTGACGGTCCGGCACAATTGATGATCTCAGAAAAATTTCGCACACAAATAGCAACTTTGAATCAGCAAATTGAGAATACCTCAATGCAAATTGGAAAATACAACACGGCTTCTTCAACTTTATCTGAGATGCGTTCACAATTAACAGAAATAAGAACCTTGGCAATCGGTGCTGCAAATGAAGGTGGAAATTCCGAGGCTGCCCAAAAGGCGTATGCCGATTCGGCATCACTTGTAGAATCCAATTTTAATGTTACTCTCAACAAAGCAGTTTATAACGGTGCTGTACTTTTTGACGGGTCCAAAGGGTCGTTGGCATCTTTAAATGATTTATCAGGGGTAGACCTTACTACTGCTGATGCTGCCAATGCATCTATAGTAATAATTGACAGTAAAATTGCCGAGATAGACGCTGTCGTAGTTGATGTCGGAGCAACTCAGAAAAACGAGCTGGAATCAAGTATAGCAACAATGAAAATTTCACGAGAAAACCTGATAGCGGCTGAGTCAAGCCTTCGGGCTGTTGATTTTGCCAGAGAGTTTTCATCTTTTCTTGCTGAACAATTTCGAGTAGATGTAGGGTCTGCCATGTTAGCTCATTTTAGAATTACTTCAAGAACTGTTTTATCGTTGTTTGGTAATAAATAGATTTTTTTTTACCCTCCCTATTGCTATAGGATAGCAATTTGTACGTACCGTCGGGTCTGCTCCACCCGACGGTTTTTTTTAGATTAATAATCCGATAGTTTTGCAACAGAAAAACCGCCTGAAGGCGGTTTGTTCGCCATGAGACGGTTTCAAATTTTAATACGAATTAGTTCTGTCGATTAAGCAGACGGTTGAACAGGTTTGTTCTTACGTACATTCTTAATAACTTTTCCTGCTTTAATACAGGAAGTACAGACAGACAAACGTTTTGGTGTACCGTTTACCAATGCTCTCACATTTTGTAAATTTGGTAAAAAACGTCTTTTCGTAATATTATGGGCATGAGAAACGTTATTCCCTGCGGATGGTTTCTTGCCACAAATGTCACACATTTTAGCCATAACTAGTTAAGCTCCTTAATTAAAAAAGTCTCTTAATTTATCAATTTATAAATAAAAGGCAAGTATAATCTTCTGAAATTTATAAATTGTTTTATATCAAAGCCTTAGAAGTTCTATAGAGGAGCTTCTTCTCATTGACTTAACCTATTGATTATCTTATAATTGTTAAAAACAAATTGGAACTATTTTAAGCAGGTTTTATAGAAAAAGCAGCAAAAACAAGGAATTATAATGTTAGATATGAAATTTATCCGTGAAAACCCGGATTTTGTAAAAGAAGCTATCGCAAAAAAGAAAACAGATGTCGATATAGATAAACTTTTGTCGTTAGATAATAATCGAAGAGATATAATCCACGAAGTCGAAGATTTAAAAGCAAAAAGAAATCAAGCATCATCGGAAATTGCAAAAAAGAAAAAAGCAGGTGAGTCTGCCGATGATGCTATCGCTGAAATGAAAAAAGTCGGTGAAAAAATTTCTGTTTTAGATGGTCAGCTTCGAGGATTTGACGCACAAATTAAAAGTATCAGCACCTGGATTCCTAACCTTCCCCACGAATCTGTCCCGGTCGGGGGAGAGGATGATATGGTTATTGTCCGCGAATGGGGTGATATAGTGAAACCGTCTTTTAAAGTGCTGCCTCATTGGGAAATCGGAGAAAAACTTGGAATTCTAGATTTAGATGCTGCCACAAAAATATCGGGTGCAGGGTTTTATCTTTTGCGTGGGTTAGGGGGCAGATTACAACGTGCATTGGTAAGCTATATGCTTGACACACACTCTGCTGACGGATTTGAAGAAGTCACGGCACCGTATCTTGTAACAGAAGAGACAATGTTCGGTACAGGGCAGCTTCCGAAAATGGAAGAGGATATGTATAAAACGACAGAAGACGGTATGTATCTTATTCCGACTGCTGAAGTTTCTATTACTAATGTATATAAAAAAGAAATTATAAACGGTAATGATTTGCCTATCAAGATGGTCGGATATTCTCCCTGCTTTCGCCGTGAAGCAGGAGCAGCCGGTAAAGATACCAGGGGAATGATTCGGGTACATCAGTTTGACAAAGTTGAAATGGTAAAAATTGTACATCCGGATAAATCTTATGATGAATTAGAAACTTTGGTTGCTCAGGCAGAAAAAATTCTGCAAGGTCTCAAAATTCCATACCGTGTCGGTACTTTAGCAACAGGTGACCTTTCATTTGCTGCCGCAAAATGTTATGATATCGAACTTTGGGCAGCAGGTGTTGATAAGTATCTTGAAATATCTTCTGTATCAAATTTTGAATCTTTCCAAACCCGACGCATGAACTGTCGGTTCCGCGATGATGAAAAGAAAATACAATTTCCGCATACATTAAACGGTTCCGGTGTTGCTTTGGCTCGGTTGATACCGGCAATTTTAGAAAATTATCAAAATGAATACGGAACAGTTACAATACCGGATGTCTTGGTTCCGTATATGGGTGGTATAGAAAAAATCGGATAATGGCAAACACAGAATTTAAAAGAAAAACTGTTGATTCGCTTTATGTAGGTAAATCTACAATTTTCAAAATTTTTCTCTTGGGTGGAGTTGCGATTATTTCCGGACTATTTATCTGGTATACTTTTAATGTTATTGATGAACTCAAAGATGATACCCGTTCGCAAGTTGAAAATAATATGAAACTCTGGCAGTTGGCTGCCAATTCTAATATTTCAAGTTCTGTTCTTCAGTTTATCTTTGATGAAGTTATTGTTAAAGCTAATTTCCCAATTATAGTTCTTAACGAAGAGAGAGTTCCTATACATCGGAGGAATATTGAGAATATTGCAGAAGACGATTATTCTCCTGAAGCAATGGCAACTCTCAAGGCAGCAGCCGATGAAATGGTCAAGCAAAACGGTGACTTTCCGCTCATTATCTATACCAACGAAAATGACAGTATCCTTTATTACTTTTGCTATGGTGATTCCGAAATCATTAACGAACTAAAGATAATGCCTTTTATTCAAATAGGGATTATTCTAACATTTATGATTGTTGCTATGATCGGTTTTCAAAACATTCGTAAATCGGAAGAACGGCTTATTTGGGTCGGTATGGCAAAAGAAACAGCACATCAGTTAGGCACTCCGATATCTTCACTTATGGGATGGTTGGAAATATTGAAAACTGAAAAAGAAACTGGTTCTCTTTCAACAAAAGATGAACAACTGTTTGATGAAACTATGTCGAACATGGAAACCGATGTGGACAGATTAGAAAAAGTTGCCAATAGGTTTGGTAAAATTGGTTCTATCCCGGAACTTAGTCCGTACTCTTTGAATGATTTAGTGCAAGATGCGGTTGATTATTATTGTAGAAGATTACCTTTTGAGGGTAAAGGAATTAAAATATTATTTCAAAAGAACGAGATCCCTTTAGTAAATCTCAACCGAGAACTTCTTGGATGGGCTTTGGAAAACTTAATCAAGAATGCACTACAATCCGTAGACCCTAAAACAGGGATTATAAGTATAACAACTTCAAAACCTACGCAGGCTCATTGTGTAATGCTTGAAATTGTAGATAACGGTATTGGAATAACAAGTGCCGCTGCCAGAAAAATATTTAGAGCGGGTTTTACAACAAAGAAACGTGGATGGGGACTGGGACTGACGCTTGTAAAAAGAATTATTGAAGAATATCATGGTGGAAAAATAGCACTCAAAAGGTCAAAGCCGGGTGAAACTGTTTTTGAAATTCAGTTTCCGGTAACTGACTCATAGGAAAAGCATGGATAAATCTCAAAAAATATTATGGGTTGACGATGAAATAGATTCGTTAAAACCGCATATTTTATTCCTTGAAAAAAAGGGATACACTTTAAAAACAGCTATATCCGGTGATGATGCCGTCGAAATGGTCTCAAAATAACAATTTGATTTAATTTTACTTGATGAAATGATGCCCGGCAAGGACGGTTTGACAACTCTTGAAGAAATAAAAGATATCTCGCCGCATCTTCCGGTTGTCATGGTTACAAAGTCCGAAGAAGAATCACTTATGGAGGATGCTCTTGGTCAAAAAATAGATGACTATTTAGTAAAACCGGTGAACCCTTCACAGATATTAATGGTGATAAAAAGACAGCTTGATTCAAAAAAAATTATCAGCTCCTCGTCGATGAAAAGATATATCTCCGATATCAATCAGTTTAATCAGAAACTTTACGGTTCTTTGGAACCAAACGATTGGCTGGATGCTGCCCAAATTCTAGCTGAATGGAATCTTGAAGTTGATGAAAACCAAGACCAAGGTATCAGGGAGATGCTTGAAGGTACCCACAAAGAATGGAATATCGAATTTACCAAATATATTGAAAAAAACTATAAAGAGTGGCTGGGAAGTGATGACCGACCGATGGTCTCAACTGATATTGTAGAAAAATTTGTTGTACCTGAAATGAAAAAAGGAAAGAAAGTTTTATTTGTTGTTGTTGACTGTATGAGGCTTGACCAATGGATGTTGATAGAACCGTTGATTGCTGAATTTTATTCTATACAGAGACATAGTTATTTTTCACTACTGCCGACAGCGACACCTTTTGCCCGAAATGCTATTTTTTCAGGACTTTTCCCTGATGAAATACATCAAACTTACCATAATACATATAATGAATCAGACGAAGGGTCATTAAATCGATTTGAAGAAAAATTTATTGCCGATAATTTAGCCCGTCATGGAGTTCGCACAGAACGTCCACCGAAATATTTAAAAATAAATGTGAATACCGAAGGGGAAGTGCTTTATAAAAAAGTTTCTGACCTGTTTGGAACTCCTCTTGTTTCAATTGTTTTTAACTTTTTAGATATACTTGTACATGGACGTTCTAATAATGTGATTCTAAAAGAAATCGCAGGTACAGAAGCTGCTTTTCGAGGGTTGATGAAATCATGGTTTATACACTCGTCTTTATTTTCAATACTAAAAGCATTTGCCTCAGAAGATTATACTATTGTAATGACATCAGACCACGGTTCCACTCTTTGTAAAAGAGGAACCAAAGCTCATGGTAAAAAGTCAACATCTACAAATTTACGATATAAGTATGGTGATAATTTGAAATCTGATCCAAAAGATTCTATTTTAATAAAAAATCCTGAAGAGTGGCGGCTACCGAAATTAGGACTCGCAACAACCTATATTATAGCAAAAGAAGATTATTATTTTGTCTATCCGAATAACTATAATGAAATGGTCAGATATTTTCATAATTCATTTCAGCATGGCGGTCTATCACTAGAGGAAATGGTCGTACCTGTTGCGGTATTAAAACCTAAGAAATAAGTATGACAAAAGTACTACAAATTATTTCACATTCTGAAGAGGAGACGCTTGCTTTAGCGGAAAAGATTATAAGCCTCTTGACCCCGGATGACTTATTAGTCTTAACGGGAGAATTAGGTACAGGCAAAACTGTTTTTGTTCGGGGGCTTGCACGAGGTTTGGGTATTGATGAAATGATAGTCAACTCGCCTTCATATACAATTGTTAATGAATATCCAGGCAATCGTCCGATGTATCATTTTGATTTATATCGCTTAGGCGATAGTTCTGAGCTGATTGAAATCGGTTGGGATGATTATCTGAACAAAAATGGGTTAGTAGTAGTCGAATGGGGTGAACGGGCTGATGAATTCCTTCCAAACAGATATTATAAAATTACATTTTCAATGATGAATGAAAAGGAACGGGAAATTGTTATCTCGTTAATTATAAATGAGTGATGTATATCAAAATATATTAACAATAGATTCTTCTTCAAACATACTGAAACTTGCACTTTCCTTTGGTAGTGATCGTTTAGTTAAATCGGAAGAACCGGCCGAACAGTCGCATGGACAAATTATAATAAAAAAAATTGATGAGCTGTTTAATTCTTCAGAAATCTCCAAAACAGATTTACATGCTATTATTGTATCTACAGGGCCGGGTTCTTTTACCGGACTGCGTATCGGTATTGCTGTTGCCAAAGGTATAGCTGTTGCATTAGGGATTAAAATTATATCGGTCAATCTTTTTGAACTCGCTGCTTATAAATTACAGAATGAGATAGAGGAAATTCTTATTGTCGTTCCGTTTAAAAAAGATGAGTTTTTTGTTGTCCCTGTCTGTGAGGATAAGTATGATTTATCTAAGTTACAAACAGTTACATTAAAAAACTTTATGGATATTTGTTCTGAAAAGAAAATTGCCGCATTTGGTATAGATTTGCAATCCTATTTCTCCGATATTACAGAATTTGATTGCTCAGATAGACTTATCTACGATGCGTCGGATCTGAATACTATCGGGAAGAAAAAAATTGAACAACAGATGTTTGAAAACATTAATACTTTAGAGCCGTTATATATACAAAAATCTCAGGCGGAGATAAATTTTGACCTCAAAAATCAAAAATGAAAAAATATCCGTTCGGGAAATGCAGTTCGCCGATTTGGAAAAAGTCGTCGTATTGGAGCATGATGTTTTCCCTGATCCTTGGTCTTATAATTCTTTTAAAGAACAGGTCGAAGATGACGGCTGGGGCGGGTTTGTTGCTGAAACCGAAAGAGAGATAATAGGTTACGCCTGTTACTATATTGCCGCGTCTGAGTCGCATTTGACTAATATCGCTGTAGCCGAAGAATTTCGTAGAAAATCAGTTGCGAAACTGCTTTTGGATAATATCTTTAACATTGTACAAGAATTCAGATGTGAATTTCTTTTACTTGAAGTAAGGCCGAGCAATAAAGAGGCTATTGCTTTTTATGAAAAATATGACTTTAAACTTTTGTATCAACGCCCAAGGTACTACCATAATCCGCTTGAAGATGCCTTGGTGATGGTACATTATTTTGATTATAACAGGGAAGAATAAATTATGGCATGGTTTCGCAAAGATAAGTCAGGTTTAGCCCAACAAGAAAAAAAGAATATCCCCGAAGGTCTATGGACAAAATGTAAATCTTGTGGTGAAGTTGTCTATGGGAAAAAAATGGAAGAACTTCTGTGGGTATGTCCAAATTGTGATTATCATTTCAGGATAGCATCCCAAAGATATATAGAATTATTATTAGATGACGGTAAACTTGAAGAGTACGATATCAACTTAACATCAAAAGACCCGCTTAAATTCAAAGATTCAAAAAAATATCCCGACCGTATAAAAGCTGCTCAGTTAAAAACCGGAAAAAAAGAGGGTGTGATTGCAGGTATTAGTTCTATAAATGATATTCGGGTTTCTTTTGCGATAATGAATTTTGAATTTATCGGTGGTTCGATGGGTTCTGTTGTAGGCGAAAAAATTGCCCGTGCGATTGAAAGAGCTATTGAGATGGAACTTCCGCTTATCATAATATCCTGTTCCGGTGGGGCTAGAATGCAGGAGGGTATTTTATCTCTCATGCAGATGGCAAAAACATCGGCTCTTCTTGCGGTGCTTGCCGAAAAGAAAATTCCATATATCTCCATACTCACAAATCCGACTACTGCTGGGGTAATGGCATCGTATGCATCTTTAGGTGATGTTATTATAGCCGAACCAAAAGCATTGTTAGGCTTTGCCGGACCTCGTGTAATTCAGCAAACTATCGGTCAGGATTTACCTGAAGGATTTCAATCTACCGAATTCTTTTTAGAAAAAGGTTTTGTTGATAAAATAGTCAACCGTAAGGATCTTCGCTCAACAGTTACTTCTCTGCTGCGTTTTATGTGGAGCAATTAATGCCGAAGCATACATATCAATCAGCAGAAAAATTTATTCTTTCTAGAGAGTTTTTCGGGATGAAACTTGGATTGGAAAATATCCGAACATTTCTAGATTCTTTAGGGACTCCACAGGACAAATATAAAACTATTCATATAGCTGGAACAAACGGTAAAGGGTCAACGGCAGCAATGCTTTCCTCTATTTTACAATCACAGGGATACAAAGTCGGACTGTTTACATCACCGCATCTGATATCTTTCAGAGAAAGAATGAAAGTAAACGGAAGTAAAATATCAAAGCAAGCCTTAACCTCTTTTGTAGACAGAAACCGAAAAGAACTCACCAAAAGAAAACTCTCTTTTTTTGAACTATGTGCTGCCATGGCTTTTGAGTATTTTGCCCGAAGTAAAGTTGATATTGCAGTTATTGAAACAGGGTTGGGAGGTAGGCTTGATGCTACCAATGTACTTTCTCCGACTTTAACTCTTACAACCAGTATCAGTTTAGACCATGTCGAGATTCTCGGCAAGACAATACCGAAAATTGCTAAAGAAAAAGCAGGTATAATAAAATCTGACTGTCCGCATTTGATTGGTTTTCTTCCCGATAAAGCAGTACATATAATAAAAGAAAAATGTAAGAAACAAAAAATTCGTTTGTATAAATTAAAAAAATCTGAGACTATAATTAACAGAGACAGATTTTCTTTTAAATTCAAGAGTAAATTATTACAGATAGAAAAAATAACACCTGCATTAGTCGGTACTTACCAATTGCAAAATGCCGCCTTAGCGGTAAAAGCATCTGAAATCCTACGCACACAGGGAATTCGTATTTCTAAAAAATCAATAAAAGACGGAATTGAACAAGCAAATTGGCCGGGAAGATTTCAGATAAAAAGATATAAGAATAAACCGACACATATTTTTGATGTCAGTCATAATGTCAAAGGTGTTGAATCTTTTGTTGAATCATTTCAAATGAAATTTCCAAATAAAAAAGCGTATGTTTTAACCGGATTTGTAAAACGCAAAGAACATCAGAAAATATTTAATCTTCTTTCTAAAATCTCGTTTTATTATGCATTAGTTCCGCTTTCTACGAAAAGGTCGACAGATGTATCGGAAATGATTAAGCAAATAGATTTTAAATCGGTGCTCTTAAAAAGGTTTGCAAAAATTGAAAGCGGTTATAATGCTATTTTAAAAATGACAAACTCTACCGATATTATTATAGTAATAGGGTCCCATTATTTGGTAGGTGAATTTTTTGAGAAGTATAAAATCAGATGAAACAAAATAAGAAATCGGCTAATTCAAAAAAGAATACGAATAAAAAGAAAACGGTAGAAAATCTGTCAGTCTCTAAAACTCCAACTAAAGCAGAACTGCAAGAAACGATTAAAGCAATGGAGAGTAAAGTTCGCTCACTAACGGAACTGAACAGAGTACATAAGCGTAAGATTTTTGATTTGTATACAATTTTTGAAATCAGTCGTAATTTTAACACTCTTTTGGACTATCAACAACTTCTGGACACATTTATTTTTACATCACTTGCCCAAGTCGGTTCTATGAAAGCAGCTTTCTATCTTTAAACTCATTCTGATGATAAGAAATTTATCTTAACAAAATTTAAAGGCTCGGGTAAATTTCCTTCAGTTGAGAATGTTTTTGAAGACGGTTCAAAAATGCTTTTGAATCTGGCAAAAATAAACAGACCGTCAAAAATAATTGAACTTCTGGAAACTACTGCTAATAAGAAAGAAAAAAAAATTCTCTCATTTTTTGAAAACGGTTTAATTATTCCGCTTATGTATCAATCGGAGTTAAGCGGATTATTTATTATCAGCGATAAAATATCCTCAAGAGAATTTACCGAGGATGACCTGGAGTTTCTTTCAATTTTAGGTAACCAAATCTCTGTAGCAATTGAAAATACATGGCTATACGAAGCAGAAAAAAAAGCGACCAAACAACTGCGTGAAACTCAACAACAATTAGTTCATTCTGAACGATTGGCGGCTTTGGGAGAAATGTCAGCAAAAGTTGCCCATGAAATCAATAACCCGTTAGGAATTATAAAAAACTATTTACTCTTAACGAATAAATTAGTAGTGGATAACAAAAAATCAATTGAGTATTTAGATATTGTAGATAACGAAATAGATAGAATAGCAAAAATTGTTTCTGAACTTCTTGATTTTCATCGCCCCCGAGGATTTGAATTCCAAAGAGTTGACATTGCCAAACTGGCGACATCGGTTATTTCTCTCATGAGCAGGCAGTTTGAAAAAAATAAGGTCATCATTGAAAAACGATTTGACCCGAATATTCCTGAAATAGAAATATCCCCTGAAGGCATAAAACAGGTCTTTTTAAATCTCATAATCAACTCCTATGACGCTATGCCTGACGGCGGGCAGGTACGGATAGCTATTACAACGGTCGGTGATGAAATCTCTATTTGTTTTTCTGATACCGGTCCGGGTATTCCTCCTGAACTGGTTCCAAGAATATTTGAACCGTTTTTCACAACAAAAGAACCTTCAAAAGGTACCGGTCTCGGACTTTCTGTCTGTTACGGTATAATAAAAAAGCATAATGGGTCGATAACTTTTCATAATGAGGAAAGTGGCGGTTGTTTTGAAATTAGGCTGCCGTTGATAAATAAAGATAGGAAATATGAGCCCAATATCTGAAAAAATAATTGTTGTTGATGATGAACAAAGAATGTGTGAATCTCTCTCTGCCTTGCTTGAGGGTGAGGGATATCAGGTAGAATCATTCCAAAATTCGCTGGAAGCAGCCGAATCTATCAAACAGAATAAAGTTGATTTAGTAATTACTGATATAAAAATGCCTGACCAAAACGGGCTTGATCTTTTAAAAACGGTAAAATCAGTTGATTCTGATATTCCGGTTATTCTGCTGACCGGATATGCATCGTTAGATACTGCCTTAGAAGCAATATCATCCGGGGCGTATGATTATTTAATGAAGCCGATTGAATTTACCAAACTTGTTTTAGCTGTCAAAAGAGCTCTAGACAAAAGACGCTCAGATTTAGCACGATTTACCTTATTGGAAGAACTAAAAATATCAAACTTGATATTGAACAGAAGAATCGGCGAAATAAATGCTCTTTATGAAGCAGGAAAATCTATCGGTTCAACATCGAATCTAAAAGATTTACTCAGACAAATTGTCGCCTTAGCGTCGAATGTTACAGATGCAAAGGTCGGTTCTATTATGTTACTGGATGAGCGAAATAAGTATCTTACTATCGAGGCAGCAAGCGGTTTAAGTAAAGAGATTATTGAATCAACACATCTTGCTATCGGTGAATCAATTGCCGGTTCTGTCGCTTTAAAAGGTGAGCCGTTGATCATTGAAAATGTGGAAGAACATTCCCAGTTTAAAAGAGTAAGTAAAGAAAGATATGGCTCAGCATCGCTATTATGTGCTCCGTTAAAAATTAAAAACAAAGTTATCGGTGTTATAAATATGGCAAACAAAGAGGGGAATGAAAAGTTCACCTCAAATGATTTGCGAATGCTTACAACATTTGCAGCACAAGCTGCTATTGCGGTTGATGATGCTAATCAGTTTGAAAAGAAACGTCGTCGGTTAATTGAATTTGAAATCCTTCATGAAATGACAAAAGAGATGCAGGGTGTAAATTCATTAAAAGATTTCCGAGATATTCTTTTTACTAAATTAGAACGGGTTTTTCCTATTGATTATTCTATCTGGCTAAGCTGGGACAACGAAAATAAAATTTTTGTCATAGAGTCGGTGTCAGGTGTAAAAAATATACCTCTTACCTCGAGCGGAAAAATTGACCTGTCTAAAATTGATTGGGAATCACTTGTTATAAATTCACCGGAAATTGATTTGATAGATCAACATGATATTAAAAAAATTACCGAGATTCTTACAAAAGAAATTCGACAAAACTCAATTCTCCCTAATCCATTGGAAGCATCTCTGGCGGTACCGATTTTTAGAAACGGTGACTTGATATTTGTCGCATTTATCGGCTCGTTTTCAGACCATTTTTATAATGAAGATGACGTATCATTGGCGAAGTTAGTTATTTCTCAATCAGCACTCTTATTTGAAAAAGAAAAAGCACTACTAAATGCTACCAGACTATTAACAATGGGCAACATGATTTCAGAGATTTCTCATGACTTACGAAGACCGTTGACGACTATCAAAGGAGGTTTGCAGGTCATCAGAGGGCGATGGGCAAAAGATTCCAACGACTCCGAACTGTTTAAAACGGTTGAAGATGAAGTTATACGAATGAATGAATTAGTCCGTGAACTGGTTGATTTTTCAAATCCAAACAAATATGAAACGGAAAAAGTAAATCTGAAATCTCTTATTAAAAAGGCAGCCCATTTAGTTCAACAGGATTTAGAAAGAAAAAATATTAAGTTTGAAACTCAATTTGAAGAGGCTGACTGGAAAGTTATTATAAATAAAAATCAAATATTGGAAGTTTTTCTAAATCTGTTTATTAATGCGATAGATGTGATGCCTGATGGCGGTAAAATTGTCGTGAAAGGTCTTATCGAACGCCCTGAACATAAAAAAGTCGATTACCTAGCTTTAAAAGTTTCTGATACCGGTGAAGGTATAAAAAAGGAAAATATTTCCAAAATATTTGACAGATACTTTACTACAAAATCTACCGGTACCGGATTAGGCTTGGCTGTCGTAGAACGGATTATTTCAGCTCATGACGGTACTCTATCTGTAAGCTCTGAATATGGTAAAGGTACAACATTTACTATTTATTTACCGATGTTGGAGAACTAAAGTGCATTTATTTGCTAAAAATTCGCAAAATTGTTAAGCAACCTCTTGATTTATAAAATAATTTGACGATATAATAGATATGGCAAAAAATAAAATAAAAATACTGGTTATTGATGATGATCCGAAAGTTTCATGGATTTTATCTGAGGGATTATCTAAAAAGTTTGAGTTTGTATCGGCACGTGACGGCATAGAAGGAATCCAGATGGTTTCCACAGAAAAGCCGGACTTAGTTTTGTTAGATATTAAAATGCCGGGAATGAACGGTATTGAAGTTTTAGAGAAGTTGAACAAACTGGAAGACCGTCCGGAAATTATTATGGTTTCAGGTCATGGAGAAACTCAGTATGTTGTTGATTCTGTTAAACTTGGTGCCGCTGAATTCATTAATAAACCGTTTGATGTCAACGAAATTGAAATTCATATCAATACAGTATTAGAAAAAACAGAACTGAAGAAAGAAGTAAGCGAGCTTAAAACAAAATTAGAAGTTAAACATAGTTATGATACTTTTATCGATGACTCTGTAGCAATGCAAAAAGTTAAATCTGTGATAGAACAAGTTTCAGATTCAGAATTAACCGTTTTAATTCGCGGCGAATCAGGTACAGGTAAAGAAATCGTGGCAAGACTTCTACATAATCTTTCTTCTCGTTCCGGTGAACCGTTTGTCAAAGTAAACTGTGCGGCAATTCCAAGAGATTTGCTTGAAGCAGAACTTTTTGGATATGAAAAGGGTGCTTTTACCGGTGCTCATAAGATGAAACAGGGTCGTTTTGAAGTTGCCCACAAAGGTACTATGTTCTTGGATGAAATCGGTGATATGCCTTTGGAACTGCAATCAAAACTATTACAAGTCTTAGAACAACAAGAGTTTGTCCGTGTAGGTGGAGTTCAGAATATCCATGTTGATGTTCGTATTATAGGTGCTACAAATAAAAATTTAGAACAGGCAATAGTGAACAAAGAATTCCGTGATGACCTTTTTTACCGTCTCAACGAAATTACTCTGCTTCTTCCATCTTTACGGGTTCGGAAAGAAGATATCCCTCTTTTGGTAAATCATTTTGTAAAAAAATATGAAGAGTCATATAAAAAAGAAATAGTTCCTATTTCTCAAGAGGTGATGAATCAGCTCGTATCCTATGGTTGGCCTGGAAATGTTCGCCAATTAGAAAATATGATGAAACAGGTTGTCGTACGTGAAGATGAGACCATTATTGCTGACCTGCTTGCCTCATCAGGTAATCAGGTACTTTCTTCTAACAGTTCAAATACTGTTTCAACATTTTCTATTCCACAAGTTGCAGATAATTCTCAGCCGGATTCATATTCTTTAAAAACAATTATCGGAGAGAAAATTGCATTTGAAGAGAAAAAGCTCATTTCAGAAGTTCTGCATAAAACAAATTGGAACAGACGGAAAGCAGCAGAACTTTTAGAAATCTCCTATAGATCTCTGTTATATAAAATCAAAGACTATTCTCTAAATTCTACAAAATAATCAAAACAGAAGACATGAATTGCTGTGCAAATAATACGCAATTTATTGCAAATGTCACTACTTGTTTGCAAATCCCTATTGTCAATTAATAAACGTGGTATTTCTGCTAACTCATTGGAAAAGATGATAAATACAGCTTTTTTATCCGTCTAATTCTTAATAAAAAAGACATAATTTAATCAATTTGATAATAATTGAATTATGGAACAATTATTGCTGTATAAAAAAAGTACAGTAAGGGGGATTAACAATTTTTTGTGATGGGTAACAGAATGGAAAACTCAGTATCACAAAGCCTAGCCAGTAGTCCATTTGTTCATAGGGTAGATGTTGAACTAAAAAGAGCACAAAGATATCAGATTTTTGTCTCATTACTAGTGTATGATTTATCATTTCTTTCCTCAATTAAGTCAGATGATGATTCATTGCAAAATAAAATTTTACAAGCCGTTGCTAAAGCGGTACGAGCTATTGATGATGTATCATTGCTGGCATCAGATAAAATAGCATTATTACTACCTGAAACAAATAGACAAGGGGCAGAGATTGCCTCAAGAAGAATTTCTTCAGTAGTTCAGGCATGTCTTGACTCATTTAATACAGATATACATGTAGACACAGTTGCCCCAGAGATGGCATCGTATCCAGATGCTGCTGGGATGAAAACTATAAAAGATTTTTTGACTGATTTTTCAGGTCAATATAATTAACCATTCTTTTTTTTTACCTCCCATTCCCATTGAAGATCGTTCAACCCCTCCGAGCGATCTTCATTTTTTTTAATCCGGCTCGACCGCTTCTTTAGTCTTAAATAGGACATATTTAATAATCGGGGGACCGACTGTTTCATAGAGTAATACAGTAGCAAGTACGATAGGTGTAATTATTTTACCCAGTTCAGGATTATCTCGATTTATAAGGTCAATCAACCCGATTGCTACTCCGGCTTGAACAATCATTCCCAAACCTAGATATTTTCTGATAGAATCTTTTAGTTTTAACCATTTTGAGACAATAACAATACCTAGTATTTTACCTGCTACTCTGAATAAAAAGAAACAAATTCCCGCAAGACCTAAAGCAGGAAGCAGGTCGATATGAAGCGAAGCACCTGCCAATACAAAAAATGCTATATACAAGGGTTGTTCAATCTGACGCAGTTCGATATATACGAGTCGATGCATGAGGGAGAGGTTGGTAGTTACAGCACCCATTATAAGAGTCGCAAAGAGGGGCTGTAGGTTTAAAGTATGTGCTAACCCTGAGACAAGCATTACACCGGCTATAATAATCATAAGAAGCTCTGCCTGGTCGTGTACACGCTGTTCCCACTTAGAGATAATAAATCCAACCGCAAAGCCGATTATTAACGAACCACCCAGTTCATAAACCGGACTTAGAATTGCCAACATTATGTTTTCAGTTGATCCTAAATTTCCGAATGCATAAACAAGTTGAAATGTAAGGATACAGATAATATTTGATGTTGCCACTACTGTTAACAAAGTGTCTGTAAATTCACCTTTTGCCTGAAATTCTCTGATGACCAAAATAGTGGCTGCCGGTGCTGTAGCGATACCTATTGTACCCAAAAGAATTGCAGGGTACCAGTCAAGCCCTACGAGCCGTAAAACGATTGATGTCAACAGAACAGCCCCAATAGATTGACCGATTGTGAGCCAAAGAATTTTTTTGCCTATAGCACGTATGTGATGTATTTCAAATACACCTCCGATTGAAAACATAATTAATCCAAGAGCGATGTCATTAAGAAGGGATAAAGATTCGACAACCTCTGTTGAAATAAGCTGCAATACCGAAGGACCAATTAAAAGACCGGTTAACAGGTAGCCTGTTACTTTAGGCAATTTAATTAGTTTGGCTATATTGCCGCCTAATAGCCCCAAAAGCATAACGGCTCCGACCGGAGCCAAATAGTGTAATGTTAAATCAAATAACGGTATCGGTTCATTCATATTTTTTCTCTCTAATTGTGCTGTTTTTATAGCGGATTATCACCGGATTAGCAACTAATTTTTGACACTATTAATATCGTTGTAATTATATTCTATAGCGATAGACGGTTTTTGTAGTGGTGATTCGTATAAAGTCGCCACAAAACAAAATAGTAGGTCGGCATTTCGTTGGTTTGAAATAATCAGATTTTAAAGAAAAGAATTCTGAAACTATTAAAAAACTCAACCTTGTTAGGACCTGATTCCTGCTGAAAAAGATGTTGGGTTTCTCACTATTCTATTTTATAGAATCTGAACTGCGACCTATATAAGTTAGTGGAAATGACATTAAAACATAAAAAAAACCCGCCAAAAGCGGGCTTTAAATAAATCTATTAAATCAGTTTATTACATAGCGTAAGTTGCTGAAAGTCTCCAAGACATATCTTGGTCAGCACCTGAAAGGAAATCAGGACCGTCTAAGAAGAAACCCGGATTAGCTTCGGTATCAACATTGAGGTGACCCCATTTGAAACCTAAACCAAAGTAAGTTCTGTTAGAAGCATATTTTTGAGTCTGAGAAACTGTAGCAGCTTCATATTTGTAACTATTCCAATAGGAAGTTGCACCAAAACGGACATCTAACCATTTGAATACATCACCGTCAATACCCATTTTGAAATAAGGTAAGGCTGTATTTTTTGTAGTTGTTTCAGTTGATGTGCCTGAGATCGGTTGAAATTCCATAGTTGTTTTGGAATACATAACACCAAAGTCAAAAACACCTAATACATGATTTGAAGGAGTAAAATTCATACCCCAACCTACGTCAATCATAACTAATTTATCGATATTTGATCCGGAAGCATCTTTAACTCCAAATTTATCAGTATAAATAGCTGCATGAGGAATCATTGTATAATTAGGATTTCTTTGAATGAAGTAACGACCCATAAAACCTATGTTATTAAATCCATCTGCTTCGTTTTCATCAAGACCGGCATTATCTTTGTTTGTAAATGAACCAAATCCGAAGTCAAGAGCAACATCCCATTTATCCGATGCTTCAGTTAAACCTACAGAGATATCAACTTTGCTTAATGCTTCTTCTGAATTACCGAAAGAGGTATTGTTTTCATATTTATTGCTGCTTTGGTTGTAGTTAACATGTACACCAAATTTATTTCCGCCTAAATTTTGACCGTAAAATAAATCAATCCTACGATTAGGAAGAGACATATTAAAGTTAGGTATATTGTAGCTCATTGAATTACGAGTAGAAAAATAAGTTACGATTACTCTTTCTGTGGAACCGTCAAATTTCCAGTTTACACCAAAATTATCAAACTGATTTGACCAATAACCAAGTTCAGCAGTTGCTAAATTTGGGTAATCAAGAATACGACTTGGATACAACCAAATATTGGCATCATCAAGTAATACATTATTATTATCACCCATTGTCATAACACGGGTTTCAGTAGCCATAGCATTGATGCTAAGCAACATTACAAATACAAAAGTAATTATTATAAATTTTTTCATTTTTTTCTCCATTAAATTTTAAACTAAAAAATTACAAACATTTAATAAATCGGTGTTTCTTTTCTTTTCTCCTTTAGTTAAAAGTTTAAAACATCACATTTTCTTAATGTTTAAAACATCTATGTCAATCCGTAACATTTACTATACTAATTTGTTCAAAAAAAGTTTCACATCATGAATTTTTTTTCATGCTGACAAGAAAACTACTTTTGTTTAAAACAAAAAACAACAAAAAAATTATATAAATAAAAGTCTTTATCTTTTAGCATTTGAGATAAAACAACAAATCAATTCAACTGTCAATTAAATTTTTTTTATTTTTTGCCAGATATTTTCAAGTTGGCTCAGCGAATACTCATCATAAGATTTTCCTTCAGAGCGTATTGTTTCTTCTAATTTAGAAAATCTCTTTTTAAATTTATCAAGTGCTCTTTTTAGAGCTACTTCAGGGTCAATTTCTACTTTACGAGCTAATGAGGCGACGGCAAAGAGTAAATCACCGATTTCATCTTCAATCGCATCTTTGTTGCCGGAAATTATTTCTGCTTTTAGTTCTTTTAATTCTTCATCTATTTTATCTAAGACATCGGAAGATTTTTCCCAGTCAAAACCGATACCGCCAGCTTTTTCTCCGATTCGAAATGCCATAGTCAGAGCAGGCATTGCTTTTGGAAGTCCCGAAAGTACATCTTTTTTTTCACCCGACTGTACTTTTATCTTTTCCCACTGGTCTCTTACCTCTTGCGGATTGAGTTTTTTTTCATCAGCAAAAATGTGCGGATGCCGTCTAATCAGCTTTTCAACTATATGAGTCAGTGAATCGTCAATATCAAAATCACCTCGTTCTTTAGCAAGTTGTGCGTGAAAAACTGCCTGACAAACTAAATCACCTAATTCTTCCTTTAGCTCATTATAGTCTTCATTTTCAATTGCTTCATATACTTCGTATGCCTCTTCTATTAAATAAGGCAGCAGACTTTTATGAGTTTGTTTTCTATCCCATGCACATCCTTTTTCAGAACGTAAAACCTCAAAAATAGCTACTAAACGCTCAAAAGGAGGGATTTTTTTGTTAAAAACTTTACTTTTAGTATCATTCATATCTGTCGATAGTAACCTTTATGGGTTTAACATCGTAATTAAAAATAAATCCGATATATTATTTGACTTGTAAGTGGAAAAAGTAATCTATCTTGACAAAATCGGATAATCCGCCTACATTGGTCGTTCTAAATTAACCTGTCGTAATCTTGAAAAGAGAACGGCACATATATAAGAAATAACGAGATAATGAGCAAGCAAAACGAAAATAAAGAAATTAAATCAGGTGCCTATCAAGCATCTGAAATAGAACCAAAAATATATCAGGACTGGCTCGATAATAATTACTTCACGGCAGATAATAAGTCGAAAAAAAATCCGTATTCATTAGTTATACCTCCTCCGAATGTTACATCGGTTTTACATTTAGGACACGCCTTAAATAATACTATTCAGGATATCCTCATACGAAAACATCGCATGCAGGGGTATGAAACTACCTGGATTCCCGGTGTCGACCATACCGGTATTGCTACACAGGTTATTGTTGAAAAACAATTAATACAGGAAGGTTCCACTCGTCGTGAAATCGGACGTGAAAAGTTTGTTGAACGTACCCAAAATTGGGCAGAATTAAATAAAGGTAAAATTTTACACCAACTGGAAAAAATGGGATGTTCTTGCGATTGGAGTCGCACAGCATATACACTTGATGACGGTCTTACTTCTGCTGTTGAACAGGTATTCAAACATTTGTATGAAAAAGGTTACATATACCGAGGGCATCGTATTGTAAATTGGTGTATCTCGTGCCAGACATCTTTATCTGATGATGAAGTCGAACATGAAGATTCCAAAAGCCATTTATGGTATATAAAATATAAGCTAAAAGGCTCCGACGATTACCTTACCGTTGCTACAACAAGACCGGAAACAATGCTTGGCGATACTGCTTTGGCGGTTTCACCTAAAGATTCAAGATTTAAAAAGTATGTTGGTAAAAAAGTTATACTTCCGATTTTAGAACGTGAAATTCCGATTGTTGCCGATAGCTATGTAGACCCTGAATTTGGTACCGGTGTTGTTAAAGTAACTCCTGCTCATGATCCTAACGATTTTGAAATCGGACGGCGACATGATTTGGAAGAAATCAATATTCTAAATATCGACGGTACTATCAACGAGAACGGCGGAAAATTCAAAGGGCTCAAAAGATATGACTGCCGGAAACAGCTTGTGAAAGAATTAGAAGAAAAAGGTCATCTGGATAAAATCGAAGATTACGACCTTTCAGCAGGAACCTGTTATAGATGTCATAATATTGTAGAGCCGTATCTTTCTGACCAATGGTTTGTAAAAATGTCCGAACTTGCCAAACCGGCTATTGATGCTGTTAAAAACGGCGAAATAAAATTCCATCCTGACTACTGGTCAAAAACATATCTGCATTGGATGGAAAATATCCGTGATTGGTGTATCTCCCGTCAACTTTGGTGGGGACATCGTATTCCGGTTTGGTATGCTGAAGACGGTACTATGTTTATTTCTGTCGGCAGACCGACAGCCGAACAATGTAAAGGTTACGACCCTGAGTCTTTAGTACAAGATGAAGATGTTTTAGACACTTGGTTTTCCTCATGGCTATGGCCGTTCTCTACATTGGGCTGGCCGAACAATGAAGAAGACCTAAAGGCGTTTTATCCGACAAAAGTTCTGAGTACCGGTTCAGAAATTATTTTTCTGTGGGTTGCCAGAATGGTAATGGCAGGATACGAATTTGTGGGCGGGCTTCCGTTTACCGATGTCTATATTCACGGAACGGTTCGTGATGCCAACGGTGTGAAGATGTCAAAATCTCTCGGTAACGGAATTGATCCATTAGAAATTATTGATAAATACGGTGCCGATGCTTTAAGAATTTCTATGGTCCTTTCAACACCTGACGGTCAAGACCCATGGCTTTCTAAAAATACTTTTGAAGTCGGTAGGAATTTTATAAATAAGTTACACCAGGTATCGCGATTTGTAATGATGCGGATAGGCGATAAAAAACCAGACCTTAATTCTGTAAATGCTGATGATTTAGTTATTTTTGACCGATGGATTCTTTCAAGATTACAACGGGCGGTTGAGTCGGTTAATAAATCTATGGATGAATATCGACTATCGACTGCCTCAAAGACAGTTTATAACTTTGTATGGAATGACTTCTGTTCCTGGTATGTTGAACTTATGAAACCGGATAAACAAGGGTAAGAGATACGAGAAGGCTCACTCAATGTTGCGGCTTATGTTCTCAATCAGATTTTAATATTGATGCATCCATTTACACCGTTTGTAACTGAAAATATTTATAAAGAACTGCACACGATGATTGAGGGTTCTTCAGATACTATTTTGTTCGCTGAATGGACAAAGTCTGACGGTTCTTTTATTGATGAACAGCTAGAAGAATCGCTTGAACAAATTCAGGCAGTTGTAACTGCCGTTCGTTCGGTACGAGCTGAGTTGAATGTTCCTCCGGGTAAAAAATCCGACTTGTATATAAAAGTAAAAGATGCTGAGTTTGCCAAACTTTTAGAAAATCATATAGGCTATTTCCGTTCTTTAATAAAAGTTGAAAATCTTTTTGTTGGTACAGATACACAAAAACCTCAACTGGCCGCATCGGCAATTATTTCAGGTGCCGAGATATTTATTCCGCTCGAAGGACTTATAGATATTGAAGTTGAAAAATCACGACTTGAAAAAGATTTAACCAATTTGAAAAATCAACTTGAAAAAGTTTCTCGTAAACTTGCTAATCCTGACTTTTTAGCAAATGCTCCCGATGATGTTATTGCTAAAGAAAAAGCTAAAAAAGAGGACTATCAGGAACGAATCGAAAAGCTGAATAAAAATCTCGAACAAATCTTGGGTTGGTAACTGTATTCGGTGGAATATATTGACAGAACTTTAGAAGAACAAAGAGTTGAATTTTCAAATAGAAAATTTCTTGCTACACCTTTAGCTGGATTAATAGTTTGGCTACTTATTGGAATCGCCGGACTAATCTATCCGCCAAAAATAACAGTTTGGGTTCTATTTATCGGTACAGGCAGTATTGTATATTTAGGTTTGTTTATATCACGATTTACAGGGGAAAACTTTCTCGATAAAACGAAACCAAAAAACACATTTGACAATCTATTCTTATTTGCTGTCGGGCAAGCGGTTTTAGTTTACTCTATTGCAATTCCTTTTTTTCTTATTGATTACACTTCTTTGCCTATGACAATCGGAATCCTGACAGGAACGATGTGGATGCCGTTTTCTTGGATGGTTAAGCACTGGGTCGGGGTTTTCCATGCAGTCGTAAGAACAGTATTAGTGCTTCTTCTATGGTACCTACTCCCTGAACACAGATTTGTAGCGATACCATTTGCTATCGTCTTAATGTATGTTATTACAATCCTGATTTTGAGAAGCAGGAACAGAATAAAATAAACCAAAATTGTTGTTTTTCAAAATTAGTTCAAAATCTGTCGGTTCTATATCCGCCTATCGGTGGCTTCGTGAACCCGACCTACTGCTACTGCCCTTTGTCGATAGGAAATTTTCAAGCAATCGGAAATTGTCAGTTTTAATTTTTTCAAATTTTTTCTGATAGGCAGTTATGATTTCTTCTTTTGTTTTGCCAAACTCTGAAAGTTCATCGGCATAAGTGTCACACCAGGAAGGAATCTCGTTAATGTCAGCCTCAAAATGAAACTGTATTCCGACTGCATTGTTTTTTCTGAATGCTTGATTAGTGCAATCTGCTGATGTGGCTAGTAAAGTTGCTCCGAAAGGAATTTTAAATTTGTCTCCATGCCATTGAAAGGCTGAAAAATTATCTTTGATATTATTAAATATATAATCTTTTTTTCCATCTTCAGTAAGAGTCATATTGTATGTCCCGATTTCTTTAACCTCGTTAGGTTCAACAGAAGCCCCGAGTACTTTGGCAAGAATTTGCGCTCCGAAACAGATACCTAAATAAGGTTTGTTTATTCTGACAATTTGGACTACATAAGCATATAATTTTAGCAAGAACTGATGTTGCCGATACGAGGTAACTGAATGAGGGCAGCCGAGACTGATAACAGCATCAAAGTTTTCTAAGTCAGGGAATTCGGAATTAGTATACGCATGAAATAGTGTGTACGATATTCCTTTTTGATTAAAGTAATCAAGAATTGTTCCTGCAGATTCAATTTTGCAGTTTTGTATTATAAGAATCGGTTTCATATTATTTAGCTTTGTAAGAAGACAGGGCAATGCCCTGTCGGTATAATATATTTTATTTGCACGAAAATTTTATCATAAAGTTAGGGCAAAAGTTCTTTAACGAATTGAGGTAATGCAAAAGCACCGTAGTGTATATCGCTGTTGTAATATTTTGTTGATAATTTTAAGTCCTCATATCGTTCTTGGTCAAAATCTTTTAAGGGGTCATACTTTTTTGAGCAGAACCCAAATGACCAAAAAGATGAGGGGTATATCGGCATAAAGCAGGTAAACATTTTAGTTATTGGGAATATATCAGAAAAATTTGTAAAAAGCGAGTTGACCGTTTTCTTATTATAAAAAGGGGACTCTGTTTGAGCAACCATGATACCGTCATTGTTTAAGCAGTCATACACTTTTTGGTGAAACTCTTTTTGAAATAAATCAGCAGCCGGACCGACAGGGTCGGAGAGGTCTAGAATAATAATATCAAACTTCTCATCTGTTTCTTCGATGAATTTTTTTCCGTCGGCAAACAGAAGTTTAGCTCGTGAGTCAGACAATCCTTCGGTGAGATAAGGGAAATGACGTTTGGACACTTCGACAACTTCTTTGTCAATTTCGCACATAGTACATTGCTCAACTTCGGGATGTTTGAGAACCTCGGTTAAGGCACCGCAATCACCTCCGCCTATAATAAGAACATTTTTAGGTGATGGATGTGAAAAAAGTGGTATGTGTGTTATTATTTCATTATAAGCGTTGTTGTCATTGTCGCATACCATAAGAGAACCATAGAGTACAAGCATCTTGCCAAAATCTTTTGTGTCGATAACATCAATACGCTGGAATTCAGATTTTGTAGATTCTATGATACTATCTACTTTGATAGTCAAGCCGGAAAGACCGTCATGTAGTTCTGAATACCAAACATTCCAAAGGTCGGTCATACTATCTTCTGAAATATAATCTTTTTTTATTTTATTATCAAATTGCATTGTAACTCCTAGTCAATGACAAGATAGTCGGGTCTACGTAGTGAATTAAAGTTAGAACCGGAAACCTCGCAATAAGCTCCGGTAGATGTAAACAGCAGTTTATCTCCGATATTATGTTCGGGTATCATAAGACCGTCATACATAACATCAAATGAATCGCAAGTCGGTCCGGCAAGAACAGAGAGTTTATGTTCACCGGTAATATTAGAGACAACCGGGTATTGACATTGGTCATATAAAATACCTGAGAATGTTGAGTAAAGTCCGTCATCTAAGTAGTACCACATTTTACCGTCACGCTGAGCCTTACCGATAATAGAACAGATAAGGGTGGTCGGTGTTGCCGCAATATAACGGCCGGGTTCTGAGATTATTTGTATCCCCGGTCTGATATGATAGTCGATAGCATCAGCAATCGGTTTACAAAATTCATTGATAGGGATAATCGGTTCGGTATATTCAACAGGAAAACCACCACCGATATCTAACAGGCGAGTGTTGAACCCGTCTGTATCAAGTTGTGTGATTAAAGAGTGAGCAGATTCGATAGCTTTGACATAGTTCTCCGAATAGGTGCATTGTGAGCCGATATGGAAACAAAGACCGTAAAAATCATGTCCTGTTTCTTTTATTTTTTGAGCAAGAGGGAGAACATCTTCAAGCTGACATCCGAATTTATATTGTAAATTAACAACAGCGGTAGAATTTGTGTTTATTCGAAAACGGATAATAATTTTCAACTTTTTGTTATATCTTGTAAGTTTTTCAACTTCAGTCGGGTTGTCAATAACGAATAGTTCCAGTCCTTTATCAATGGCAAAATCAAATTCGGGAATAGATTTTATCGGATGCGAATGTATGAGAGTTTTTGGATCAATTCCTGTTTTTAAAACCTTTTCGATTTCACCTGCTGAGCATACATCAAAATTCCCACCTCTATTATATACTTCTGAGATAATTGCATCATGTGCGTTAGGTTTAACAGCATAGTGAATTCTAACACGGGGAAGTGCCGCAATTAAAGCATCGTAGTTTCTTCTAATTTCTGATTTAGAAAGTAAAAGAGTCGGAGTTGTATTCTCTTTTTTGTAGAAAAGCTCTTTAATTTCTTTAAAGTTCATTCCACGTTTGTGAGCTTTTTTCTCTACTTCGGAAAATGTAACAGAATGAGTCATACTAAATCCTAAACAGATTGTGCTGCAGGTTTATGGGCGATAATTTCATCTTTATCAGAAGGGATGCCCCGTTTGAGTTCTTTTACAGAAGCTGTTTTTGATTGCAGCATCTCTTTCATATATTCAAACGCTTTGTACGGGTCAACAGAATCACCACAGGTAAAGAAATCAACGGCTGCGTAACCGTATTCCGGCCAAGTGTGAATAGAGAGATGTGATTCAGCAATAACGACGACACCTGAAACACCTTGAGGATTATAGTTGTGGAATTTTGAACTGACAATTGTTGCTCCTGATTTTCGTACCGATTCGTTTAGGTACTGCTCCAGCAATGTTTTGTCATTTAGAAGTTCGCAATTACACTCAGCATATTCTACAATTAAGTGTCTTCCTAAAATTTTCATACTATCTTCTCGCTTTCTAAAACAATCTATAAAAAAATATTACATTTGTGGGGGAGTCAAAACCCATATGAATGCTGCCGGCTTATTACTTTTGTTTAAAATCTGATGTCGTTGGTCTGAGGTGAAATAAAAACAATTATTTTTAGAAATCAGATATTCGATATTATTTTTTATTAAAGTAATAGAACCTTTTAAAACAAAGCCAAACTGTTCGCCCGGGTGAGGATTAGCTTTTTCAAGTTTTTCCTTAGGTAACAGTTCAATATATATAGGGTCCATTTCGTAGTTTGTAGAACCGGGGACTAATAATTCAAAACGACTGGCTCCGGTATTATCTACAGGAATTCTTTCTTTTTTGGAGTACACTATCTGAGCTTCCTGGGTTGTTTTGAAAAAATCAGAAAGAGAAATACCGAGAGCATCTAAAATATCGGAAAGAGATTCTAATGAGATAGAAGTTTCAAAATGTTCACTTTCGACTTGAGAGATAAACCCCTTGGTCAGCTTCGCTCTATTGGCGAGCTCTTCCTGGGTCAAATCTGATGTTAATCGCAATGATTTAATCTTGTTTCCGATATTAAAATTCATATTATGCCAATAATTCCAAGTTCAAAAGTTTAGTATAGTGTATCAATAAGTTTAGTAAAAGCGGATTATGATACTAAAAAAATTCCAGTTGTCAATAGCTATTTTTCAGTTTTTTGCAAATTAGAACTTGCGATAAATAGAGAAAATTGTATATCTTAATTGCAGGTATTTGAAATTACATATCTTTGATGAATTAACTATAAAATAGAGGAAGCACTATGAAAAAATTACTATTTCTTTTCTGTTTGTTAGGTTTTGCAGGAAGTAGTATTGCTCAAACTGTTACTTTTGGTGTCGGTGTCAACGCCGGTTTGGCTTATCCGATTGTGCAAGATGACCAGGGTAACGGTACAATTATAGGGTTAAAAGTTATCTATTCTCTTGGGAGTTTACTCACAGTAGAACCTAATATCTCTTTTTTAAAATACGGAAATCCGACTTCCAATGTATCAGGAATAAACGGAATTTATGATGGATTTGAGGGGTCAAAAATAACCTCGTATGGTGTTGATGCTATTTTAGGAGGCGGAGGTGGAACCGGTTTACATCCATATCTACTTGCAGGAGCCGGATACTATAATTCCAAACGTGATATGACTTTGCAAGATGAAACCAGGCTAGGTTTTTCGGGAGGATTAGGGTTTGAACTCGGAATGGGGTCAGCATTTTCATTAGATGCCAGAGTAAAGCTTAATGTTATTACATCTGAAGGCGGCGGGTCAAAAAAATCAGCTTCGGCATCTGCCGGAATAAATTACTATTTTGGTTACTAAGGAGTAATGAGATATGAAAAAGAAGAATTTAATTTTATCCGGCTCCTTATTTCTTATGACGTTATTGGTGAGCGGTTGTTTACTTGTTTCAGGTACATTTGTTATAGTTGAAACAGTTAATGTTACTTTGCAGTCGGGATTTTATTCCACTTCAATTAATCTTACTAATAATGCTGATTGGGAAGATCATCGCGATAAATTAGATAAGGTCGAAGTTGTCGGTTTTGAGTTATGGGTTACAAACAATGAACCTGTAGAATGGTCGTTTTGGGCATATATGGATAATTTTGATTCTAACTGTACAACTGAATCATGTGCTAATGCAAGTACAACTAAATTCCTAGTATTTGATACACTGACTATTCCGGCAGCCTCTGAAACAAGTTCTACCAAGATTGTAAGTTATGCCGAATCATTTCAGTATATCCAGAATCTTGATGAAATTAAACAAATGGTTTTTGACGGGTCATTTAATTTCTACGGATATGGTGCCGGAGGGCAAAACGGCAATGGTGGTACAATTGATTCTATTCGTGTAATTATTACCGTAAATGCCTCTGAAACGTAATAGATATTATAGACCGACAATTGTAAACCGTTCTTTGTAAGAAGAGCGGTTTTTTTATTAGCAAATTCTTGCCATAAAACGTATTTAGGTATACATTAGGTCGTCAGATAAAAGTATATAAAGGAGTTGTATCATAGCTAAATATAATATAGTAATCATCGGTGGCGGACCCGGAGGTTATACCGCGGGTATTCGTGCTGCCTTAAAGGGTGCAAAAGTTGCTGTTGTCGAAATGGATAAGCTTGGAGGTGTATGTCTAAATAAGGGATGTATTACGTCAAAAGCGTTGATAGCATCTGCCGAACAGTATAATAAAATGAAAAATGCTGCTGCATTTGGAGTCAATCTCACAACACCGCCTGTGTATGATTGGAATAGAATGCTTGCCAGAAAAGACAAGATAGTGAACGGTTTAGTAGGCGGTATCGGTGGACTTTTTAAATCTCACGGTGTTGACCATATTATCGGAGCAGGTAAAATAACAGGTAAAAACGAAGTTACTGTTACTGATGAAGACGGCCAAGAGACAAAAATTAAGACAGATAATATCATAGTTGCTACCGGCTCACGAGCAGCATCTATTCCAAGTTTTCCAATCGACGGTAAACGAATTCTTACATCCGACCATTTACTTCAACTGGAAAACCTTCCAAAATCTATTTTGATTATTGGGGCAGGTGTTATCGGTTGTGAATGGGCATGTATGCTTTCGATGCTGGATGTTGAAGTAACAATGGTTGAAATGCTGGACCATGCTTTGCCGTTGGAAGATGTTGACTCATCAAAGTTATTCGAGCGTGAACTTAAGAAAATGAAAATTAGTTTAGATACCAAAACAAAAGTAGAAAAACTGATTCCGGGTTCTGACGGAGTTGTTGCTCACTTATCCGGCGGTAAAACGGTCGATGTAAATCAAGTGCTTGTATCAATCGGTCGGGCTTTCAATACGGAGGATATCGGTCTTGAAAAAATCGGTATTAATATGAACAAGAATGGTTCGATTAAAACTACTGCGGATATGCGTACAAATATAAAGAATATATTTGCAATCGGTGATGTTCGAGGTGAAATATTGCTGGCTTATACTGCTACACATGACGGTACTATAGCTGTTGATAATGCTTTGGGTGAAAAAGTTAAGAAAAACTATCTAGGGGTTCCATCGGTTATTTTTACTCATCCCGAGGTAGCCTCAGTCGGTATGCGTGAGGCGGAAGCATCGGAAAAATATGAACTTGCTATCGGAAAATTTCCTCTCCGTGCTTTAGGAAAAGCACATGCTGAAAATGAAATAGCCGGTGAAGTCAAAGTTATAGCTGATAAAAAAACAGACAAAGTGTTGGGTGTGCATGCGGTCGGTGTCCATGCAACTGAAATAATTCATTCTGCCGTAGTAGCTATAAATCAGGGGTTGACCGCTAAACAATTAGGTTCGATAATTTTTGGGCATCCTGTGATTTCCGAATCGGTGATGGAAGCGGCACATGATGTTCATAATATGTCGGTGCATCAGCCGAAAAAGAAGTAGATTCTGCTCTATACGATAAAACCGTCCGCAATAGATGCGGGCGGTTATTTTTTTGTCTCCCAACAAGATACGAACAATTCTAACGAAGAATCAATTATTCTACCGCACAGCGTGCGTAATTGAACAAAATTAAAAGTGATGAGAAGACCTACTCAAACAATAGCTAAGTAGCTTATTGGTTGCGGGTTATATCGCTGGTTCTAATTTGTTTCGGATGTTTGGCATGAAATCTGTTATATAACAATGTGAAGTTTGTTTTTTACATAGATTCTATAGCGGTATAGGGTATTTTAAGAGGTGGGCAAAGGAGTTCTCAGTGAGGGGAACTCCTTTGCTTTTTTATACTATAGGCGTTGTTATACTATTTACTTGACAGAACCGAAATAATTCCTACATTAAAAATTCTTATAACATGGCGGCGTAGCTCAGCTGGTTAGAGCATCGGAATCATAATCCGAGTGTCCGGGGTTCAAGTCCCTGCGCCGCTATTATTTATAAAAATATATAATTCTTAAAGTTATATCTATATAATAAATTGACTCATTTTCGGGGAGTGAAGATAATTTTAGATTAAAATTAAATACTTGTACTATAATAACTATAAAAATAATTTTAGAAATTAGTTTTTTAAAAGAGATATATCTATATTATGATTTCTTATTTTTTTACTTAAGTTAGCACGCTCTATCTCAAGCAGTTGTGCTGCTTTACTAATATTAAAATTTGTTTCAACTAGTGCTTCAACTATCAAAGTTCTTTCTAGTTCCTTTAAACGGTCTGAAAGTTTTAGTTTTGCTACAGTTGAAGGTTCTTGGTTCAAATACTTTTCAATATCTTCTTTGACAATTAGATCTGAGTCGGATAGAACAATTACTGACTCAATAGTATCGTATAATTGTCTAACATTACCAGGCCAATCATATTCGAGGAGCATATTGATAGCAGAGTTATCAAATACTATAGGAGATAATCCCTTTTCTATTGTAAGTTTATTCTTGAATCTTTCTATTAGTATTGGAATGTCTTCTTTTTTATTTCGAAGAGGAGGTAAAAGAATTGTAATTCCTTTTAATCTGAAAAATAGATCTTCTCTAAATTTATTTTTATCAACCATATTTTGCAGATTTTTATGGGTGGCACAAAGCACTCTGACATTTGTTTTCTTCATTTGGGGTGAACCTACTTTTTGATATTCACCTGTTTCAAGAACACGTAGCAGTTTTGCTTGAGTTGTAACATCTAAATCACCGATTTCATCTAAAAAGATGGTTCCATTGTCTCCGTATTCAAATACACCTATCGTATCAGAAACAGCTCCGGTGAAAGCACCTTTAGTATGGCCGAATAGTTCTGATTCAATAATGTCAGGAGATTTGTGATTACAATGAAAGATACATAAACGATTGTTTTTTCTATCGCTATTGTTGTGAATAGCTCTGGCAACCAGTTCTTTACCAGTTCCGGTTTCACCTAAAATCATAATTTTTGTACTAGAAGCAGATACTTTCTTAATCAGTCTGAAAACTTCAAGCATTTTTTCTGACCTGCCGATTATACCATAAGTTTGTTCTGCGTGAGTTACTATCTCAAATTGATTTTGTTTTACCGTGTAGTTATCAACAGCATTATTTACAGAACGAATTAACCTCGTGGATGAGTTCCCTTTTTGAATATAATCAAAAGGTTGTTCATCACGCTCAAGCTTATCTTCGTCATAATCTCCGGGGTATCCAGTATGAAAAATAATAGGGATATTGGAGTTCTCTTGTTTGATAGCCCTACCAGCTGAAATACCATCCATGATAGGCATTTTGATATCCATGACTACAACTGCAATATCATGGTTTTCTATAAAAAGTTGAATTGCTTGTTTACCGGATGACGCCAATATGCATTCGTAATCATCTGAAAATAAATCTTCAAGAATCTCAAGCACCTGAGAGTCGTCATCAACAAGGAGTATTTTATTTTTTATCATAAGGTTTTAATATATGTTTATGTATTTTACACATTATTTCAAATGTTGTTTTTTTATTTTCTATGCTTGAAACTTTAATTGTTCCATTATACATTTCGACAATTTTTTTAACAATACTTAACCCAATTCCTGTTCCCTTTGATGGTTTAGTAGAGAAAAAAGTATTAAAAATTTGGTTTATATTCTTAGAGTTAATCCCTACTCCGTTATCTTCAAAAATAAGACGTAATTTATCGGCGTTAACCCACCATTTTATTAATATATGACAACTTTCTCTATTAGTCAAAGCATCTAAACTATTGAGCATAAGGTTATTGATAACTATGAATAGTTGTTGATAATTAGAATCAACGGTAATATCTGAATCGCCTTCAATAATTATTTCTACTTGCTGTTCATCTATGCTTGTTTGATTAGCTTCTAAAACTTCATTGATTACTTTTAAGATATTTACTTGTTCTGGAAAATATTGAGAATCAAGTTTTGTGCATTGAGAAATTAATTCAGTCATGCTGATAGCTCTGTTTGTAGATTTTTTTATTTTTTCAAAATATTTATCAAAAGTATCTCTATTATATTGTTCAGAGTAATTTAATCTAAATAATTTATTTAAAGAACCGTCAACGGGGAATAGTGCGTTGCGAATTTCATGGGCGAACCCTCCGGCGATATCTTTGGCCTGTTTATATTTTTCAGCTTCTATCAGTTTCTGCTGTGTATCTTTTAATTGTTGATGAGTCTCTTCAAGTTCAAATTTTTGTGTTGTAATAAGGTTTAGATTATTCTTTGTTTTTCTTTGGTAAATACTTGTGATAACAAGTCCTACCAGCAGACCTGAGAAAGCCATAAGGATGTAAAGTTGGTTATTGTGATAAAATACTGATAAAAGTTCTAAATTAGTTTTCTTGCTAATTCTTCCTATGTAAGATTTGTTTCTGGCATTAATTAGTAACTCTACAGTATTGTCAAGTGAATCAAATCGTGTAATCTCAAACGAGCTACAATTAAAAGGGAATTGTAAAATCTTTTCAAAATCATAATTATACAGCCCATCCATAATGAGATAAACAGGTTTGTTTTCTGTGGAGATATTGATAACGGCTAATAATATAGTTTGTCTTGATGTTGTGTCTGAAACAGCTATTAATTGTAAATTTCTGTCATAAACTTCATAGTATTTATGGTCATAATTTACGAATAAAGATTTATTAGTTTGAGAACAAAAATCAGCAATACTTATGGACTTAAGTTTTTCTGAAACCGGAATTGAGTTTAAGATTTTACCTGTGTTATCAATCTTAGACAATTTTCTAAGAGCAATAGTAGAATTCCCATTTCCTATATCTTCAGCATTTTCAATATGAGTGAAATAAAACGTATTATCTAAGCTGTCTGGATATAACAAAGGAGTGCAGTACGAATAATTCCCTGATAATTTATTATATATTACTTTACCGTATTGATTAACAATTGATAAGTACGAATAGCTGTCATTGTAATTAGCATCGTTTTTTCCGTTCCCCGGATTTATTGTCGTAAAAATAACTGAGGGGTTTTCTTTGTTATTACAAGAAAAAAATGAATTGTAATTTATCGGACTAGATACTTCTAATTCCCACTCAATTTTTAGTTCAGTAAGGTCAATACAGTAGAGTGTTCTGGTGATTGCGTTATAATTCAGATAAACAAATATTTCTAAGTTTCCGTCATAATCGTAATCTTCAATCAGGCAAACAGTAGAAGTACCAGTTAGCTTTCTGTCAGTTTTATTTACGAATAATGTAATATTATCAGCGGGTATTTCTTTGCGAATTGGACTTTTAAATAATTCAAGAGAATTATTATAACGGCCAACCCCGACAACGATATTATCTGCCAATAAAGAATCATAATAAGTAGACCAGTCTTCTACTAAGGATCTAACTTGATCATCATCAATAGTCTTATAAGCAGGGTATGCTAATTCAGAAAACCAGGAATTTGAACTTGTTGCGATTGCCGGATTATTAAGCATTACAAAATAAGTGCTGTCATTTTCAGAATAAGCAGGTTGTAAGATTTTTATCATTTTACTTGTGGGGTGAGATAATGAATGTAAAGAATCAGTACGTAGTATTTCGAAACTATAAGGGAGATATGCTGAATCCAAATCTGATTTGATTATAAATTGTTCAATTTCAGCAGTAACGGTTGTAGTTGTACAACAAAACAAGGTAAAAAAAATGATTAAGGTTCTGAGCATGTTAATAATATATGAAAGAATCTATAAATGTCAAACATCGGTTCAAATATAGGTGTTCTCTAAATTATCGTGTTGAATTTTCACGCTAAAATCATCTCAGAACGTGTTGATTAGTTACATTTGTCGTTAGAGTGATATGACTATTCTCTGTAACGTGTTTCGGTTTAAGGGAATGCAATATTAGGTCTGTTTGGCATGGATGTTGATATAGATGTTTATGGTTGGAGTAAACTGTAACGATACGGTAATGAACAAGTGATATGATAAAACAATAATCTTGTTTTCTAATTCAGTTGAGATGTTTGTTCTGACTTGAGTAGATACTTTCTCTTGTGGGATAGTAAAGAAATTGTTGTCGGTTATTAATTGTATAGAATAAATACTGACAGTTTCACTGAACAAAGAAGAAGTTGTTATTGAAATTAGATAGATATACTCGCTCCGAGGGGGACGACCCGATGCTGCAGCTGCGGCATTAGACAAGCCCGGTAAATTGTGATACGCTCACACTACCGGGTTTTATTAGTTTTGCAGGTCAGGTCTCGATTTTGAGGTCTGTCATATTTACACTTAAGGAAGTGTTGGATACCTGCGTCCGCAGGTAAGTAGTTTTGTGTTTAATTTTCGTAGGTCAAGTCTCTCCGAGACCTGACTTCGGGCTAAGTATTGTTGTCATGAAAGGGTTCCTGACAACGCACTTAAATCAAAAACAAAAAAACTTTACTATTCAGTATAGTAGCTGTATCATTAAAGTGTAAGAACACCATGTAGCTAAGTGTAGTATCGATGTTTAAGTAGAATAGAATATTATAATAAATATCTATTGGGAGAAAATATGTTTTTTTCGCATAATTTTTATAAGTCAAATTTGTCTTTCGTAATAATACTGTTAATATTATTGTCTTTATCTTGTTCAAAATCCAATCCTACTAATCCGGGAACTGTTCAAACAGGACCTTCCGAATGGATCTGGCAGAATCCTCTACCGCAAGGCCATCATCTCAGGGATGTCAGTTTCATTGATGCCAACATTGGGATAGCAGTTGGAACCGGTGGTACAATCTTACGAACAACAGATGGTGGAGCAACCTGGGTGAGTCAATCAAGTGGCACAACTATTGCTCTCATGGGAGTCAGCTTTTTTGGTGCCAACAATGGGGTAGCAGTTGGATTAACAGGTACAAGTCTTACGAACTACAGATGGTGGAGCAACCTGGGTGAGTCAATCAAGTGGCATAACTAATTGGCTCTTTGGTGTTAGTTTTATTGATGCTAATCATGGTACAGCGGTAGGAGATAATGGCACAATCTTACGAATTACTGATAGTGGAGCAATCTTGTTGAGTCAACCAGGGGTTACTACTTCCTCACTTAATGGAGCCAGTTTCATTGATACTAATATTGGGGCAGTAGTTGGAGCGAATGGCACAATATTACGAACTACTAATGGTGGAGCAACCTGGCTGAGGCAAACAAGTGGTACAGCTTCCTCACTTAATGGAGTCAGCTTCATTGATGCCAACAATGGGGTAGCAGTTGGAGCGAATGGCACAATCTTACGAACAAAAGATGGTGGAGCAACCTGGGGGAGTCAAACAAGTGGAACAACGAGT
This sequence comes from Candidatus Zixiibacteriota bacterium, assembly GCA_024276275.1. Taxonomy (GTDB): domain Bacteria; phylum Zixibacteria; class MSB-5A5; order GN15; family FEB-12; genus QQUK01. The sequence continues at coordinate 28,140 of JAJRXM010000072.1, read as the reverse complement.
CATCTCCAAGGAGTCAGTTTTATTGATACCAACAATGGGACAGCAGTTGGAGCGAGTGGTACAATCTTACGAACTTCAAATGGCGGTGCATCCTGGCAGAGTCAAACAAGTGGCACAACGAGTCATCTCCAAGGAATCAGTTTCATTAATGCCAACATTGGGATAGCAGTTGGAACCGGTGGTACAATCTTACGAACAACTGATGGTGGGGTGACCTGGGTGAGTCAAACAAGTAACACAACGAGTCATCTCCAAGGAGTCAGCTCTATTGATGCCAACAATGGGACAGCAGTTGGGGCCGGTGGAACAATCTTACGGACAACAGATGGTGGAGCAAACTGGGTGAGGCAATCAAGTGGTTTATTTTCATCACTTTATGGAATCAGTTTCATTGATACTAACGATGGGGTAGTAGTTGGAGCGAGTGGTACAATCTTACGAACTTCAAATGGCGGTGCATCTTGGCAGACTCAAACAAGTTATACAACAAACTACCTTTATGGTGTCAGTTACATTGATGCCAACAATGGAACAGCAGTTGGAAGCTATGGCACAATATTACGAACTACTGATGATAGTGATGATTAAATGTTTTAACAAACTAATCTACATAGTCGTATACTTACGTTTTTAAAAAATCTAAAGTGTTCACTTATCTCGTTTGGTTTAGATAAAATCATATAAAAAGCTCCATTGAAAAATGGAGCTTTTAAGTTTTGCAGGTCAGGTCTCGATTTTGAGGTCTGTCACTTATAGAAAGGGCAATGTCCTATCGGTACTAATTAAGAAGGTTATAAAAGTACATCAAAAACTATCAATAAAATATCATTTTCTATCGTATTTTTTAAAATTGTTCTTTTTAACAAACTATAAATCATATTCAGTTGCATTTTCAGAAATATTTTGATAAACTATTATGGTAAAAAAGGTATTATATGCTGGTTTATCAGATAGGAGATCATAAATGACGAGCACCAGAGAAATGTTTTCACGGGCAAGGATTCCATACGGCACCTGGGGGTCTAGTTTTTTCCCCGCATGGCAGACATCAGCTTTGGCTGAAGTAAATATCGGACAATTTGCTGGCGAAGCAATGAATAGAATTCTCAGTTTACGAAAAGTTCCCACTACTTCATTAGATTATTTAATTTTAGGCTCTACAATTCCATGGCATTGGAAATTTTGGACAGCACCGATGATTGCAAGCTGTGTTGACCATCGTATTCCGGGTTTTCATCTTGAACAAGCATGTGCCACCGGACTACAAGCTGTTATTGTAGCAGCATCGGAAGTACACAGCAATGCCAACGATGTTGTAGGGGTTTTGACTTTTGACAGAACATCTGACTCTCCGGTTGGAGTATTTCCCGAAAGAAGAGCTCATGAGCGGACAATGGCACTCGCCGATGTATGGGATAACTTAGGTTTTGACCCTGCTACAGGCAATGCGATGCTCTCTTGTGCCGGATTTGCGGCAAGAAAACATAAAACCGACCGACGTGAAGTTGATGAATTAACAATGTATCGGTACGAACAGTATTTCAACGCTAAAGATTCCGGTTTATTGGATAATGTACTTGTACCTCTTGAAGTATTAAACGTCCAGGGAAAACCGTTAGGTATGATTGACTCTGATAAGGGTGTCCGTAAACTAACCTATGATATGCTTCAGGTAATGCCCGAACTTGACGATTGTGTCACCGGTGGAACTCAAACCCACGCATCTGACGGTATGGCAACTTTATTGGTTACTACTAAAGAAAAAGCACAGGAACTCAGCTCTCGACCTGAGATTGATATTTCATTTGTCGGTAAAACCGAAATGCGAACCTATCCGTCTCTTATGCAGGAATCACCTGCCATGGCAGTTCAAAAACTTTTGAAAAAAACCGGATTAACAATGGATGATATGACGGTTGTTAAAAACCATAATCCATTTGCGGTCAATGATGTCATTTTCTCAAAACTGCTTAACTATGATTGGCATAAAATAAACAATACCGGTTGTCCGCTAGTGTGGGGACATCCTCAGGGTCCTACACTTACCAGAGTGATTATAGAAGCACTTGAGGAAGCTGTTGCTTTGGGCGGAGGATATGTATTAATATTTGGATGTGCCGCCGGCGATGTCGGTATTGCTGCAATTCTCAAAGTAACTGATGGAGCTAAATAATATGAAAACACTCAGACAACCGACACTTGATACTTTCGGACTTGGTAACGTCCTTGATATTTTTAAAAACGGAAAATTACCTGTTAATGCTGACAGTTTAGTAGACACAATCTTTGGAGACTCATCCAATAGAGGTGCAATTGTTATTTCAGGAGCAAATGGAATTGTGGGTGCGGGAAAAACAATGCAGCTTGGGTCACGTTTGCAAAAATATAATATCCCTATTATTGCTCTTGATTTTCCGGGAGCACCCGACGGTATCGGTATGCAGTACCAAGGGCTCAAAGGCTCGTTTGGACAAAAACAAGCTGATGAAATAATGGCGAATGTCATACGTTTTAATTATGACGGCAAAAAACTACCATCTCAGTTAAAAGATTTTAATCCCCGTTTCCTCTTAGAAGCTATCCCTGAAATATTAGATATTAAAAAGAATCACTATAAGGTTTTTCGGGAGACATTCCCGGGGATTGCAATTCGTTCGGTTACATCAGGGTTTCCAAGTTCTGAACTAGGTGTAGGCATTGCTCATCCAGCATTTCCTCACCAAATTAACAAAATGTGGGAAACGGTAGAAGATACACCTTCAGACATTACAAAACTTTTATGGGCAGTAGGTCTGATTCCTGTACCGGTTTCTGATCATTGGTCATTTGTATTAGATGTTTTGTTCTGCGGCTTAATGTCGGCAGGATTACGATATAGGCAGGCATCAAACATGCCGTACTGGAAAATTGATAAGCTAATTAGAAAATTACTCGGCCCGAATCCGTTCCGTGCTCACGATGCTATAGGAGCTAAAGGTGCCAATTTCTTAACTTGGTCTTGTCTGTATCATTTGAGTGAAACGTACGGTAACTTATTCAAACCGACATTTGACTTGGAATATAGAAAAGAAAGCGGTCAAAATTGGTATCCTCTTAATCATTTCCGACCTGTAGTGAATTGGACATTGTCTGATGATGAATTGGACGAAATGAACAAATGGATTTTAGGTCCAATGATTCAAATGACATCGCTTATGCTTCATGAAAACAGGGGACATCTTTCTCATATTAATGCTATCTGTGAAATATGTGCACAATTCCGTTCAGGTATATTGGCAACAATCAGACAACTCGGTACGGAAAAATCAATCAAACTTGTTGAGGAATATCATAAACTAGATCCACAGTCAGCATCAAGTTGTTGGTATCCTGAAGTGTTTGAAAAAATCAATGACCCTGAATGGCAGCAGCTCTATGTAAATGCTGAACATGACGGCAGTGTCGGGCTGATTACTATTAATCGTGAATCATATAATAAAGATGTAGATATTGAATTAAACTGTGCGATAAACTGGTTAAAATCTGAAAATATTGAACGAGTAATTTTGTCAGGTGATTTCCATTTCTCGACACAATTAGTCGGTGCCGATACATCTGATTTTTATCCTGCCTTAGAAGATGCTGACAAAGGATACGACATATCATTAAATTGGTCAACAACGGCAAGAAGGCTGCATGATGAGTTCAAAGTTTCAGTTGGATTCTTGAACGGTAAACGATGCTTAGGCGGTATGCTGGAATTGATGATGCATTGTCATTATCTTATTGCAACAAATGATTGTCAGGTTGGAATGCCGGAGGTTACATTGCCGGTAATACCGGGTATGGAAGGGTGTCATTGGTCATTTCGGAAAGCAAAAAAAGAAGACTGGTCAAAAATTTCCGACTTACTATTTACCGGTCAAGCGGTAAAAGCATCTGGTGCGGTCGGGTGGCTTATTGATTTTGCAGGTACAGAAGAAGATGCAATTAAGATGGCATGGAAAACTGCGTCGGGTGACAATCATGGACTGACAAAAAGATAAGTAGCGACTGAAGGTTTACAAAATCTGTCGGCTACTTTGCAACCTCCTGATTCATCTGACCCGGTTGTTGTCTCTGCAAGAAAAGCAATTATGGAATGTGTAAGCGAAGCTTGTAGTGCATCATTGTCTGATGCTATAGTTGTTCAGGCAAAACATTCAGCTTCATTTATGAGTTCAAAAGATTGTCAGCGTGGTGTGATTGGGACTGAAGCAAGCAAAGTATTAAATGTATAGTTATAAATGGAATAGGTAATAGATTTACCTATGATAAATGTATACAAATTAGTAAACAATATGACATAAAAAAGAGCGAAACCTCTTGCTTTGCTGTCCGTTCTGATATATTATTTATCGTTAATATAGTACGTGAATAATTGATTTAATGCTGATTATTTGAATCTATTATGGTTCGTTTTGACATCGGTATTGTTGACTGGAAAGGACTCCGTGGGAAATACGAGTTATTTAGAAACAATAAAAACGGCAAGAGAACTATTTGAAGATCTGAGTTTTTCATATCCGGGTGAATGGAAAAAAAAAGGTGAGTCTCGAAAAATAATAGGTTTTTTGCCGATTTATATCCCCAAAGAAATAATCCACGCAGCCGGAATGCTTCCGGTAGGAATTTTTGGGGCAGGTGACCGTATTCCGGTCATCAAGGGGGATGCATATTTTCAATCTTATATCTGCCATCTTCCTCGCACCGTAATTGAACTTGTCTTAAACGGTAATTTTGATGATTTTGACGGGTTTATATTTCCGTCTATTTGTGATGTTATCAGAAATCTCTCCGGTATTTTTCAACTTAAAATAAAAGATAAGTTTGTTCGCTATCTTGATTTTCCTCAAAATTTTGAAGAGTCAATCGGCGGTGTCTTTTATCGTTCAGAACTTGAAAGATTAATAACAGATTTTGAAAAAATGAACGGAATTAAAGTTACTCCCGAAAAGCTGAACGCATCAATTGTTTTATATAATGAAAACAGAAGATTGATGCAGGAACTTGAATTAATTCGGAATACAGACCCTTATAAAATACCTGCAGTTGACTTTTACTTAGTACAGCGGGCAGGAAATGTTATGTCGGTTGAAGACCATAATGATTATCTCAAAAAACTTCTACCTCTTTTACAAGATAGTAATTTTGAAAAAGAAGATAAAATTCGAGTTGTTGTTTCAGGTTCTTTTTGTGAACAACCTCCTATCGGACTGATAAAAACGATTGAGAATGCCGGATGTTATATTGTTGAAGATGATTTTCAACTTGGCCATAGATGGCACTCTAAAGATATTAATTATAAAACAGATGACCCTATCGGTTCTTTGGTTGATAGTTATCTCAATGACAGCACTTATTCATCGGCTGTGTATGAGGGTGACAAACCAAAAGGTGATCTCTTGGCAAACAGAGTGAAAGAACTCAAGGCAGACGGTGTTATTTTTTGTGCCCCAAGTTTCTGCGACCCTGCCTTATTAGACAGACCATTGCTTGAAAAAGCTATGGATAGACACCACATAAAACATTCAAACTTTCAATACCACGAAAATCTCGGGCAGTTTCATGTTATTAAAGAACAAGCCGGCACTTTCGCCGATATGATAAAGCTTTGGGAGTAGACTATGGATATTCAAAAAGAAAATAGTATGATTAAACAGAAGCATATGCTTGCTGAACAGTTTATTGAATTATCCCAAGTAAAAGAAACAGGGAAGAAAGTTGTATATACGTTTGTACCGGGAAACCTTACAGAGTTGATTTATGCTTTTGATATGCTTCCTGTTTATCCCGAAATTAATTCTCTGCAGTCGGGGATGCGTCAGAAATCGAAAGAGTATATCCAGGAAGCGGAAGATATGGGATACTCAGAAGATGTCTGTTCCTACGTAAAATGTGATATCGGAATGATGCTTCAGGGAAATATAGGACCTACCGGTCAACAGCTTCCCAATCCTGATATTCTTTTATTGAGTTACACCGGTTGTTTTGTCTTTATGAAATGGTTTGAAAATTTAAAACAACTGTATCCAAATGCCGAAATAGCCATGCTTCATATTCCTTATCAGGAGTCGGGAAAAATAGAAGCAAACGCCGTAAAATATATTAAAGACCAGCTTATTAATGAAGTTATTCCAACTTTTGAAAAAGTTAGCGGTCAAAAATTTGATAACGATAAACTTGGCGAAAAGATGGACCTTTCAGCAAAAGCTGAAGAACTATTAATTGAAATTTTTGACTCTGCGGAGAACACTCCTTCTCCTATTGATGCATACTTCGGAGGAGTTTATTACATCGGACCGATTTTTACCGCATTCCGCGGAAGTGAAGATTGTCTTGAGTATTATCAAGAGCTTTTAAAAGAAGTTAATTATCGTGTTGCCAATAAACTTGGGCCGATAACGCCTGAAGGATACATGAAGGAAGAAAAATTCCGTCTTGTTGTAGAAGGTCCTCCAAACTGGACTCATTTTAGAGGTTTTTGGAAACTGTTCTATGATATGGGAGCAGTTTTTGTCGGCTCTACATATACAAGAGTAGGTGGCGTATATGATGACGGGTTCAGACATAGTTCAAACGACTCAATAAAAAGTATGGCGGAGTATTGTCTGGGTTGTTATACGAACCGAAATATCCCTCAGCGTATAGACTTGATAGAATCATTTATAACAAAATATAAAGCCAACGGATTTTTAGTGAATTCAATTAAAAGCTGTAACTCTTTTTCCGCAGGGCAATTGGTTATGATGCGGGATTTAGAAGAACGGCTTGAAATACCGGTCGGGTTTATTGAAACTGATTTGGTTGATCCTCGCTATTATTCGTATTCAAATATTAAAAACCGTTTAGATTCATTTTTTCAGATGCTTGACCAACGACAGTCATTTAATATCGGTGATGATATTGTACCGGATGATGTATTAACATAAGAGAACATAACAATAAGTTAAATGAGGAAATAAATGAACGTTTTCCTTGGTATAGATTTAGGTTCGACAACATCTAAAGCAGTTATCGTTGATAAAGACGGACATATCATTGGTCGTGGGATTACGAACACCCGCTCCAACTATGAAGTTGCTGCTCAGATTGCTCAGAACGAGGCAGAGTTTAATTCACGCTTTACTCTCTTACACAGAAGACTTAAAACCGACTCTAACGGTTCTTTTGATTGGGGTGACATTATAAGTCAACTCGAGAACCGTTTTCACTACTTGCAGTATCGGTATCGGTTTTATCGTCTGATTGAAGTAATGTTTGAAAATGCAGCTCTATTAGAAAACAAAGAACTTTCTGGAAAAGTAACAACGCTCCTGAAAAAAATTCAAGATGATATGCTTATTGATGTTGAAGAAAAATTTTTGAATGGAGCAATTTCGTTATCATCCGATTTTTTCCGTGATATTTTTTCCACAGGTTATATGCAAGCTATACAAGATGAAGATAAAAGTTATTACGACCAACTGGTCGCTCTGTATGACCGTTCTATTACGCCTGTTGAAAATGAAAAACTCAATTTTGATTTTGCTCAGTTAGCAGAAGAAGCAATAGAATTGCTTCCTGAAAAATCGTTTCAGGAAGATACTGATTTTAGAAAAAATTTAGATGAAGTTGAATTGCTTTCGTTAGAACCGACCGACTATATCGGAACAGGTTATGGACGGCAGTTACTTCCGTTTGAAGAAAAACATATCAAGTCAGAAATCCTCTGTCATGCGATGGGTGCTCATGCTGTTTTTCCGGGTACAAGAACTGTTTTAGATATAGGCGGACAGGACACAAAAGCAATTCAGGTTGACAAGTACGGATTAGTTACCAGCTTTCAAATGAATGATAGATGTGCTGCGGGGTGCGGAAGGTATTTGGGATATATCGCCGATGAAATGAGTATTTCGGTCGGTGAATTAGGACCTCTTGCTATGAACGCCGATTATGAAGCAAATATATGTTCTACCTGTACAGTGTTTGCCGGGGCTGAACTTCGCGAGTACCTTAATTTAGGTGAGAAAAAAGAAAATGTTTTAGCCGGCTTACATAAAGCTATAGTGCAAAGAGCATTTGCTTTGTTAGCACGTTCAGGCGGTGTCCGAAATGAATTTACATTTACCGGCGGTGTTGCCCGTAATCAGGCAGTTGTGAAATATGTATCACAGATGGTTGAACAAAATTACGGTAAAATAAAAATCAATTGTCACACCGATTCAATCTTTATGGGAGCTCTCGGTGCGGCTCTCTTTAGTTCACGGAGGAAATAGACAAATGGAATATACCCTTGGAATAGATGTCGGCAGTAGCTTTATAAAAATAGCATTAATAGAATACAGCGACAATCCGAAAATTATTGAAATTACTAATGAAAAAATCAGAAAAAGAAATCCGACTATACTCATAAATAAAGCAGTCAATGATTTGTTAGAACGACATAATTTAAAATATGAAGAACTCCTTTATGTTGCATCTACTGGTGAAGGTGAACTTGTAGAACGTAAACGAGGGCATTTTTATTCAATGACAACCCACGCAAAGGGTGCTTTTCATTTCCATCCCGAGACAAAAACCGTAGTAGATATGGGTGCTTTGTTTTGCAGAGTGATGTCTTTGGAATCAGGTTCACGGGTTAAAAATTATGCGATGACAGGTCAATGTGCCTCGGGATCCGGTCAATTTTTGGAAAATATCACCCGTTATCTTGGCGTTACAATAGACGAAGTAGGACCTCTTTCTTTGGAATCAAAAGAACCTGCCAAGCTGAGCGGTATCTGTGCGGTACTTGCCGAAACCGATGTTATAAATATGGTTTCACAAGGCATTGCGACCTCAGATATTATCAAAGGTATCCATGAGTCGATTGCTCGGCGGATTGTAAGTCTCTTAAGTAAATTAAAAGTTGAATCTCCTGTTGCTTTGTCAGGTGGGATGTCACAGGATGTCGGTTTGGTCGAAGTTATCAAACAACTTGCTGACGAGCGTAATCTGAGTTTAGAAATTTTCGCTACGAAAAATTGTTATGCCAACGGTGCTATCGGTGCCGCACTATGGGGTGGATACAGGCATTATAAACTGCTTGAGGTTGCTCAATGAGTGACAAGGTAAGACATGGGGCTGGAGAACTTCCGTTTTATCATAATAATTTGTCTTTAATGCTTAATCATAATGCGGAACAGTTTTCCGATAAACCTGTTTATCAGGAAGTTAGGGATAATAAATATGTTCCTCTTTCTTGGTATCAATTACAAAAAAAAATCTCCGCTATTCAATCTTCACTACAAGATTTAGGGTTTGGCAAAGGAGACCATCTTGCGATAAGTTCTCGAAACAGAGAAGAGATGTTATTACTTGAATTAGCCGTAATGTCTATGGGAGCAGTATACATTCCGATTTTCCCGGGCTATCCTGCGGAACAGACAAATAGATTAGTCAGGTTTTGCGAACCTAAATTTGTAGTTGTCTCTGACAATAACCAGTTTCAAAAACTAGAATCCCCAAAAGATTTTGACAGAATAATACATTTTGATGAAATAGATAATAACCAAAATGCTAATTGTGTTTCATTTAAATCATTATTAGAAACATCACCCGCATCATATGACATTCAAGGGGAGCAGGTCGCACCCGACTCTCTATCACTTATGATGTACACTTCCGGAACAATGGGAAAACCGAAATGTGTTATGCTGACACATGATAATATCCTTTCGCAACAGGCAGCGATGAAATCTTTATGGAGCTTAAATTCTGACGACCGGTTTTTATCATATCTGCCATGGCATCACAGTTTCGGTGGGATATATGAAAAGTATTCTGCTATCGTAAATGGTGCTGTGCTGTCATTGGAGCATAGCTTTGGTAAAAATATCGACCTCTTGTTAGAAAACTGGAATAAAGTGAAACCGACTACATTCTTTTCGGTACCAAAAATCTATCAGGAAATTATGACCTGTTGTATGCAAAACCAAGAGATTGAAAAACAATTTTTTCATAAAGACCTTCGGTTTATTTTTACAGCCGCAGCTCCTCTTCCCAAAAATATTTCTGATACTTTTGAAAAACGTAATATCCCTATTTATGAGGGATGGGGACTTACCGAAACTTCCCCATGCTGCACTGTTACAGACCCGAATGTTTTACGTAAACAGAGTATAGTCGGTAAACCGATAACAGGTGTTTCTCTGGTATTGTCGGATGAAGATGAAATAATGGTCAAAGGTCCTAATGTTATGAAGGGTTATTTTAATAACATAGAAGAAACTCAGAAAGTTTTGAAAGATGACGGCTGGTTCTATACCGGTGATGTCGGCGAATTTGAAGAAACAGGATTAAGACTAATTGCAAGAAAAGATCGTATTTTTAAATTAAGTAATGCCGAAAAAGTAGTTCCGACAGAAATAGAAAACTTGATGGTAAAAGATTGTCCGTTTTTATCGCATGCCTTTGTAGCGGGAGCAGGTTGTGACCACCCGGTTATCTTGTTGTTTCCGAACAAACAGTTGTTATCCGGTAAATCAAATTTATCTGATATTAAAGAAGGTTGTGATTCTCCAAAAGGATGTGAGGAATTTGCGAAGTGTCTCGGTAAATGTGTAAAAAAGATGAATGATTCTCTTGAAGCAAAATATGCTCATGTTAAAAAAGCTATGCTGTTAGATTATGAACTGTCAATAGAAAAAGAAGAACTGACCCCGTCGATGAAACTTGCACCGAATGCTGTTGCAAAAGCATTTGAAGCGAATATAAATTATTTATACGGTGATCGTGATGATATAATCGACGGTGATAAAGTATATATGATTGATGTAGAGTAAAAAATGGCACAATTAGAAGCACAAAAAAAATTAAAAATAATTCTCGAAAATTATTTTGTTGGAATGAAGGCTCCTGTTGCATGGTGTACATCAGCAGGTCCTGCTGAAATTCTTAGAGCCTTAGGCTTCGAGGTTTATTTTCCCGAGAACCATGGTGCCATGCTAGGTGCTACTCGTCTTGCCGGTAAATATATACCGAAAGCCCATCGGGCAGGATTTTCAGGAGAAATTTGTTCATATCTGACAGCGGATATCGGTGCCTGGCTAATGAAAGAAACCCCACTTACCAATGCTTATGGACTCAAATCAATTCCCAAACCGGATATGATAGTTTTTAATACGAACCAATGCAGAGAGGTTGCCGAATGGTTTAATTTTTACGGACGGGAATTTAACTGCCCTGTTGTCGGAATTTATCCTCCGAGATATTTAGAAGATGTATCAAAGTCAGACATTGATAATGTTGTTGCTCAGTTTAAAGAAGTTATTTCTGTCGGGGAAAATGTTCTCGGGAAAAAACTCGACCCTCATGAACTAGAAAAAGTTGTAGCTTTAAGTTATGAAGGTACTCAGCTTTGGAAACAGGTGTTGGATACAGCTCGAAAAAAACCGTCTCCGCTTTCATTTTTTGACGGAACGATTCTTATGGCACCTATAGTAATGCTGCGAGGTACAAAAATTTGTGTTGATTTTTACAAAGAAACTTTGAGTGAATTAGAAGAACTTGCAAAAACACAACAAGAAGATTCAAACCAACTCAGGCTCTACTGGGAAGGTATGCCGATTTGGGGAAGATTACGGTCGATGGCACAGTTCTTTAATGATAATAATTCTGTGGTGGTTGCCTCGACATATTGTAATAGCTGGATATTTGATGATTTTAATCCGAAAAATCCATTGGAGTCAATGGCATCGGCATATACAAAGATATTTATCAATCGGGGTGAAAATACCAAGCTGGCTTATATGGAAAAAATGTTAAACGACTTTGATATAGACGGTATTATTTTTCATGATGCCAAAACCTGTTTTAACAATAGTAACAACAGATTTGGACTACCCAAACGATTAAAAGATTCAACCCGAATTGATACATTAACAATCGATGGTGACTTGAATGACTTGCGGTTTTTCTCCGACGGACAAACTCAAACAAAACTTGAGACTTTTCTGGAACAACTAAAATCAAAAAAAAGAATATCAGTATAAATAAGGATATATAATGTCTGGGAATGAAAATAATAATTTGCGTATCGGCGTTGTTGGAATGGGACCGGTCGGAGCTGTCTTAGGTGCGCATCTCATAGAGGCGGGAGCCTATGTAGTTCTTTGCGATTTAGTACATCAAAAAATGGATATAATTAAAAAAAAGGGGATAACATTACAATTTAAATTTGAAAAAAATGTTCAAGTTTCAGAAGTTTGTTTTTCAATTCAGGAACTTGAAATGTACGACCTCGATTTAGTTATTCTTGCGGTAAAAACTCCGGTACTTGAAAAGGTTGTTTCACAGCTCAAAGAAATTTCAACAGAAAAAATGTTTGTTATGGTCGCACAAAACGGCATTGATAATGAAGTAGTTGTTGCAAGAGAGTTTGGAGATCAAAAGACTCTTCGTATGGTTATAAATTACGCCGGTAATATCTCTGAAAATATTGTACATGTAAGTTTCTTTAATCCACCTAACTATCTTGCTGCTTTAATGCCACAGGGAGAAGCGATAGCCAAACAAATAAATGATATGCTGAATTCCGTTGACTTAACAACTGAGATACCTGAGGATATTATTGATCATGTCTGGCAAAAAGCGATATTAAATGCATCGCTGAGTGCTGTTTGTGCAATTACTCGTAAAACGATGAAAGAGGTTATGGACTTTCCGTTGACACTTGATTTGGTGGAAGGGATTATTGACGAATCAGTTGTTATTGCCGAAAAAGAAAAAATTGATTTAGGGAAGAAATTCAGAAGATACTCAATTAGATATTTAAAAAACGCCGGACATCACAGACCGTCAATGCTTGTTGATTTAGAAAATGGAAACCGAACTGAAATCGACCAACTAAACGGTAAGATTGTTGATTATGGCAGAAAACATTATTTACCGACACCTCTCAATCAGTCTGTTACGGCGTTGGTTCATTTACTGGAACATTTACAGGAAAAATAATACGAATATTATTTTAAACTATTATGGATTCTCACTTTTTAGGCATAGACCTCGGTTCCTCATACACAAAATTTGTTGTTGTAGATGATAGCGGTACTGTAATGTTTGAGAAGACTATTCAAACCTTAAGCAGAAACCGTCAGACATTTCAAGATATTAAAAATGAAATTGATAACAAATTTAACATTTCAAAAACATGCTCGACTGGCTACGGACGTAACAGCTTTGCATGTGATTTGCAAAAGACAGAACTTATTTGTGCCGCCAAGGGAGTCTCATCTTTTGCCCCTACTCATAAATGCATTATCGATATAGGCGGTGAAGATATCAAAATTATCGAGTCAGGACCTAACGGTGAAGTTATCGAATTTATGATGAATGACAAATGTTCAGCAGGGACCGGAACTTTTATAACAGAAATTGCTGACAAAGCAGAAATTGAAATTCAAGAAATGAATGACTTAGCTAAAAACTCAACAAATGATAAAGTGATAAATAGTTTCTGCACCGTTTTTGCCAAGACTGAAATTCTCGGATGGAAATTTAACGGTGTCTCTGCCGAAGATATCGCCAAGGGGATATATCTTTCTATCGTCAACAGAATTTGTAAACTTCCTGTGCAATTAGATATCCCTATTTATTTATGCGGAGGTGTAATTTCGTACCATCCGTATTTAAAAGACTTACTGAAAAATGAATTTAATACAGAAGTTGATATTTTCCCAAAACCGCAAATGGCTGTTGCTTTGGGAGCGGCACTTATAGCACGTGATGAAAAATAAACGTAAAAGAAAGAAATTATGGAGGTAACAATGATAGATGTACAAGCATATCAAATGACTGCTAAAGATAAACCGTTTGAAAAGGTGGTCTATCAAATAGAAGATATTAAACCGGATGAAGCACTTATTGAAATTTCCGGATGTGGTGTCTGCCATACAGATTTAAGTTTTTGGCATTATGGAGTTCCTACCCGTCATGAACTCCCTCTAGTCTTAGGGCATGAGATTAGTGGAATTGTCATGGAAGGACCTTCTGAACTAAAAGGAAAACCTGTTATTATCCCGGCTGTTCTTCCGTGCGGAGATTGTTCTCTCTGTAATAGCGGACGAAGTAATATATGCCAAAAGCAAAAAATGCCCGGTAACGATTTTAACGGCGGTTTTGGAAGTCATATTGTTGTTCCGTCTAAATATCTGACTGTCGTACCTGATGCTGCTCTTAAAAATCATTCATTAGCCGAACTCTCTGTTATCGCAGATGCTGTTTCGACACCGTATCAGGTTATAGTAAAAAGCGAATTAAAACAGGATGACTTTTGTGTTATCATCGGTGTCGGCGGAATCGGAATCTATGGAGCCCAGCTTGCACAAATTTTAGGTGGCAATGTTTTAGCACTAGACATTTCACAAGATAAACTTGACCAACTACAAGATGCAGGAATTACAAATACTTTGAATATCAAAGACCTTGATATTAGAGAAATCAAAAAACAGGTGAAAGCAAAATGTAAAGATATGGGTGCCTCACCTTTTGGATGGAAAATCTATGAAATGTCCGGCACAAAACCGGGACAGGAACTCGGTTACGCACTCATGGGGATTGCCTCGACATTATCAATTGTCGGATTTACTCTCGATAAACTGGAAGTACGTCTTAGTAATCTTATGGCATTCGATGGTAAGATTATCGGTACTTGGGGATGTAAACCGGAACTGTACACCGATGTAATAAACCTTACCGCAGAAGGTAAATTAAAACTAAAACCGTACACTCAAACATTTCCGATGTCTAAAATAAATGATATTTTTCAGGATACACTAGAACATAAATTTTTAAAACGTTCGGTACTGACTCCGGACTTTTAACTTGAAATTCAATATTATAAGGAGATAATATAATGAGCTTTGAACTGCATAATCATGACATAGTCGAAATAGACTTTAAAGAAATTAAGTATGAACTTAAACCTTGTCTGGATACTAACGGTAATAAGGTTGACAAACTTTATAACGCATGGATATATTTAAATAATCCGAAACAATATAATTCATATACAACTGCCGCTGTCAAAGAAGTCATCATGGCTTTTCGCAAAGCATCAAATGACCGTTCGGTTGTCTCGGTAGTTTTTACCGCTGTAGGAGATAGAGCATTTTGTACCGGAGGGAATACCAAAGAATATGCCGAATATTATACCGGCCGACCTATTGAATATATGCAGTATATGAGATTGTTTAACGACATGATAACATCCATTCTCACCTGTGATAAACCTGTTATCTGTAGGGTAAACGGAATGCGAATTGCCGGTGGACAGGAAATAGGTATGGCGTGTGATTTTACGGTTGCAAGTGACTTAGCTGTTTTCGGACAGGCAGGGCCAAAACACGGTTCCGCACCGGATGGCGGTTCTACTGATTTTCTGCATCTGTTTGTCGGTATTGAAAGAGCAATGCAAAGCTGCACGCTTTGTGAAATGTGGTCTTCTTACGAAGCAAAACAAATAGGTCTTATTACAGACGCTATTCCTGTTTTAAAAGTAGACGGTAAGTTTGTTCGTAATCCTTTAGTTGTTACAGACAAATGGCTTGATGAAACCGGCTCTATTGTCTATGGAAAAACAAAATCCGGTGATGAGTTAAGAACAGGAAAAGATTTACTCAAAAGCAGCGAGATTGATTTAACTCCGCTTGATGAATGCGTTGACTCTCTATCTACAAAACTGATGTACATGATGCCGGGTTGTATTACTAAAACACTTAACTCGCTTCGGAAAAAGAAATTAGAGCATTGGAATCAAAATCAT
This sequence comes from Candidatus Zixiibacteriota bacterium, assembly GCA_024276275.1. Classification (GTDB taxonomy): domain Bacteria; phylum Zixibacteria; class MSB-5A5; order GN15; family FEB-12; genus QQUK01. The sequence continues at coordinate 12,338 of JAJRXM010000072.1, read as the reverse complement.
CAAACCAGTCGTGATTGGCTTGGACTAAATATGATGACTGAAGCAAAAGCAGGCTTCCGCGCATTTAACGAAGGACCAAAAGGGAACCGCGAAATTGATTTCATTAAATTACGTATAATGCTTTCAGAAGGTCATCCATGGGATGATGAAATGCTCAACGCAATTTTACCTAAGTAGGTTTATATGGCTGAAAAACTATTACAGGAATATTCGCATGACAATCAAGTTATGCGAATTACCCTTAATTCTCCCAAAGGAAACGTTCTCGATGCTGCTATGATGACCGAACTGCAAGAGGTTCTTGACAGCTTTAAAGAACAACCGCATATAAAACTGATTCAGTTTATCGGTGAAGGTAAGCATTTTAGTTTTGGTGCATCTGTCGCTGAACATACCAAAGAAAATGCACCACAAATGCTGAAACAGTTTCATCAATTGTTTTATACACTAATGGATTTATCTATCCCGACCGCAGCATTGATTTCAGGGCAATGTTTAGGTGGTGGTTTAGAACTTGCCCTGATGTGCAACTTTATGTTTGCTGATAAAACGGCAAAATTCGGTCAGCCTGAAATATCTCTTGGCGTTTTTGCTCCGCCTGCATCATTGATTCTCCCTATGAAACTCGGACAATCGCATGCTGATGATATGCTTTTAACCGGAAAAATTATAGATGTTGATTTTGCATATAAAATCGGACTTGTCTGTTCGGTTTCAAATGATAAAGAAACTATGCTGACCGATGTTGATAACTGGGTAGTTAAAAGCATACTTCCAAAAAGTGCGTCTTCTTTGAGATTTGCCAATAAAGCTGTCCGAAGAACATTTAACAGAACGCTTAAGAAACATCTTCAGGAACTTGAGAAAATGTATATTAATAAACTGATGGAAACTCAGGATTCCAACGAAGGTATAAATTCATTTTTGGAACGACGAACTCCGAAATGGAAGGATAACTAACTCAAATGTCATTTGACGGAAAAATAGCTATTGTAACAGGCGGCATGAGGGGGATAGGTCTAGCAATTACAAAACGATTTGTTAAAGACGGTACTTTTGTGTATATCATTGATAAATCTATACCTGAATCTTTTAAAATTGATCCGGGAAATTCCTATGCTGTTTTGAGGGCGATATCTCCAAGCGGGATGATGTACAAGCTTTTATCTCAATGATTATTGAAGAAAAAAAGAAAATTGATATACTCGTAAACAATGCCGGTATTATAAAAGACAATGTTATATGGAAAATGACAGAAGAGCAGTTCGACGATGTTATTCAAGTAAATCTCAAAGGCTCCTGGCTTCTTTGCAAAGAAGTAGCTCCTATCATGAGAGAACAAAAAAGTGGACGTATAATAAATATTGCCTCCCGAGCGTGGCTCGGTAATCCGGGGCAGTCAAACTACTCTGCCTCGAAGGGTGGGCTTGTAAGTATGACCAGAGTCTTGGCACTTGAACTGGCTCCAAAAAATATAACGGTCAATGCTGTTGCTCCGGGACTTATAAAAACAGATATGACCAATGCATTACCAAAAGAGATATTTCAAAAACTCTTAGACAAACAACCGTCAAAACAAGCTGGTGAACCGGAAGATGTCGCATCGGCAGTAGCATTTTTAGCATCTGAAGAGGCTCAGTTTATTAACGGTCAGATTTTACATGTTGACGGCGGTCGTTCAATAGGATCAACAATTTTTTAAAAGATAAAATATGCCAAATAATAATTCAGTTTTTATAATCGACGGTTGCCGTTCTCCTATCGGTCGCGGACACCCCGAAAAAGGGATGTATAAAAACCTGCGTGCCGACCAGCTTGGAGTGCAGACTCTGTCGGCATTGCTGAATCGTATTAGTATCAGACATAAAACAATTGATGATTTTTATCTCGGATGTGTCGGGCAGCATCTTGAACAGGGGAAAAACCTTGCCCGACAAATTCTGCTACTTGCCGGCCTTCCCGAATCTATTCCTGGTGCTACTGTCAACCGTTTGTGTGCTTCAAGTTTTAGTGCTTTACAGATGGCGTTTGACTCTATAAAATCAGGTAGTAACAATGCTGTTTTAGTCGGAGGCGTTGAACATATGGGGCATGTCCCTATGACAGCCGCGGTCGATTATAACAAAGACCTTTTTACAGAGTATGATTTCCAATGGACAAATATGGGGCTGACAGCAGAAAAACTAGCCGAGATATATGAAATCTCTCGTGAAGAACAGGACAAATTTACAATAGAAAGTAACGAGCGATATTTTAAAGCAAAAGAAAACAAATTTTATGATAATGAAATAGTACCGATAACTCTCCCTGATAACAGTGAAGTCTTAAACGATGAAGACCCTCGTGTTTCATCGCTTGAAAAACTGGCAACTCTTAAAACAGTTTTCAAAGAAGATGGCACAATAACTGCCGCCAATAGTTCGGGTATTGCCGACGGTGCCGCTATGGCGATGGTATGTGGTAATGAGTATCTTTCACAAGCTGACAATCAATACTTGGTAGAAATAAAAGCAGTAGTTAATATTGGGCTTAACCCGACCGTTATGGGTTTAGGTCCTGTCTATGCAATTAAAAAGCTCTTACAAAGAACAGGCTTAAGCATGTCCGATATTGGACTTTTTGAAATCAACGAGGCGTTTGCTGCACAAGTTATCGCATGTCAAAGAGAACTGAAAATACCGACAGAGAAATTAAACATTCACGGCGGAGCTGTTGCTATGGGACATCCGCTTGGAATGTCCGGTCTTCGTATTGTGATTACTTTGGCACATTCTATGGCAGAACGAAACGTGAAATATGGTATCGCATCACTTTGTGTCGGACAAGGTCAAGGTGTCGCCATGCTTCTTGAACGTGGGTAGTAATTATTATACTACGTGAGTTTGTTAATGAGAATTTTCTCACAATCCCTGCATTTTCGTGGGCGGCAGGCGCCCTCGTCTGCCCCTCTTTATATTCTACATAATCCCTATACATTTCCCCCATACTCACAATTTGCTTTATACATGAGAAACTCATTTTATAAAATGGAAACACATGCACAAAATCACTACAATTAATATTATAGAAAATGGCTTAAAGCCATTTTTTCAAGCAAAGCCATTTCGTCGTAAGGGTCTATGACCCTTTTGTTTATAATGAAAAAGAGGTGCAAAAAATGGTAATAAAAAGATGTTTTATATGCGACTGAACCCATTTTTTAAAGTTGTTCCCCTCTAAACAGAGGGGATTAAGGGGTGTGTAAGTATTTTATATTGGGATGGTAGCTGATTGATTTTGTTCTGGACCCCGTGTCAAGCACGGGTAGGGGTGACGATTATACTGGATTCCTGCTTTCGCAGGAAAGGAGTTCAAAAGAAAAGGTCATAGGCAAACATAAAAATGCTGTCAAGCGAGGACGCGTGACAGCACATTTTTGTTCATGACATATTCTAATTTTTTACTGGTCGACTTTAGGTAAGTCTAACTCAAGTTCTTTATCCTTACGGAAACCGAGAACATAATCTGCCTGCATGATTGTATGAATCTCGCGGGTGCCTTCATAAATAGATGCACCTTTAGAGTTGCGGTAGAACCGTTCAACAGGATATTCATCGGAGAACCCGTAGGCACCGTGCACCTGTACTGCGTTGGCGGCAGATGCTTCGGCCTCTTTACAAGCAATCCATTTAGCCATCGAGGTAGCTTTGGTTGAACGCTTGCCCTGATTTTTCAACCATCCGGCTTTCATCCAAAGATATGTTGAGTATTCATATCCGGCTTCCATATTGGCAATCATCTGTTTGACCAATTGATGTTCTTCGATATTAACACCGAATGTTTGACGTTCTTTGGCATACTTCACAGAAGCGTCACGGCAAGATTTTATAAGTCCGCACGAACCTGCGGCAACTGTATAACGTCCCTGGTCAAGGCAGAACATAGCAATTTTAAATCCGGCACCTTCTTTATGTACTAAGTTTTCTGCGGGAACTTTAACATCCTGCATTGAAATAAATCCGGTATTGCCGGCACGAACTCCTAATTTTCCGTGGAGTGCACCTGTGGTGAGACCGTCCCATCCTCTTTCAACAATAAAGCATGAGATACCCGAGTGGTCACGATTTTTCTTTTTATCAAGGTCAGTCCATGCGAAGATAAAAAATTGATCGGCAACATCGGCTAAGGAAATCCACATCTTCTCGCCGTTTAAAATATAGTTGTCACCGTCTTTGACCGCGGTTGTCTGTAGTCCGACAACATCGGAACCTGCGGCAGGTTCGGTCAGCCCAAAAGTTGCAATTTTTTCACCTTTTGCGGCAGGTGTAAGATATTTTTGTTTTTGTTCTTCAGATCCAAAAGTTAATAATGGCAGTGAGAATAATCCGACATGAACTGATATAATGACACGGGCAGATGTGTCGCCGTATTCCATTTCTTCAGATGCTAAACCGAGAGAAATATAATCCATGCCTAAACCACCGTATTGTTCAGGGATGCAAAATCCAAGCAGGTTTGCTTCAGCCATAGCAGGAAGAAGGGCGGGGTTCATTTCTTGTTTTCTATCATATTCGGCAATAGACGGGATAATAATTTTTGAGGCAACTTCGCGTGCCATGTCTCTAACTGCCAGTTGATTTTCGGTGAAAGAAAAATCTATCATGTAGTATACCTTTATTATAAAATTATTATTTAACTTGGGTATATATAGTAACCTGAGCCGTCATAGTCAATAATATATAACCGAAAATTTCTTTTTTAGGCCAAGTTTAGGTATCATTCTTGACTTTGCTCTGAACCGTTACTATTTTATGAATTATGGTAAAACGTATCCCGATTGAGCTTACAGTAAATAGCCGAAAAACGACTTTGGAAGTCTCTCCCGACACAAATCTGATGAAAATTCTGCGAGAACAGCTTTATCTGACCGGTACAAAATGCGGCTGCGAAGAGGGTACTTGTGGGACATGTACGGTTGTTTTAAACGGCAAAGCAGTCCGTTCTTGTGTGATAAAAGTAGATAAACTTCAATCAGCAGATGTTGAAACAATTGAAGCATTGTCGGACGGTGATAAACTTCACCCGATACAGGAAGCATTTATTGCACGTCAGGGAAGTCAATGCGGGTTTTGTACTCCCGGAATGATAATGTCTGCAAAAGCTCTGCTTGATAAAAATATTGAACCGACAGAAGATGAAATAAAAAAAGCATTACGAATAAATATTTGCAGGTGTACAGGCTACGAGCAGGTTATTGAGGCAGTACAGGAAGCAGCCGGAATTTTACAACCGGACGAATCGACAAATCGGATGATATTAGTCGGACCCAAAGAAGAAAGAAACTGGGTAGGCAAATCAGTCCCTCGGACTGACGCTAAAGAACTTATAACCGGCAGAGCTTTGTTTACCGATGATATTCCTGACCCTGAAGGGTGTCTTTTTCTGGTTACAAAACGTTCTGATAAAGCACACGCAATTATAAAGTCTATTGACAGTTCTGAAGCTGAAAAAATAGAAGGTGTTGTACGTGTTATAACAGCCAAAGATATTCCGGGTGAAAACAGGTATGGAAAAATTATTCGTGATATTCCGGTATTAGCATCTGATAAAGTGCGTTCCTATGCTGATTCGGTAGCATTGGTCGTTGCTGAAAGTTATGAAGTTGCACATCAAGGATGTAAAGCGATAAAAATTGAATATGAAGATTTACCTGTACTTTTTGATTCGGAAAAATCACTTGAGCCTGATGCACCGCAGATTCATCCGAAAGGAAATTTACTCTACGAGTTTGATATTATTAAAGGTGATGTTGAAAAAGGTTTTGCCGAGTGTGATGTCATAGTAGAGGAAGAATTCACAATGCCAAGAGTTGATCATGGTCAATTGGAACCGGAAGCTGCTGTTGCATATTTTGATGAAGAGAATAAGTTGTGTGTCAAAGCCCCGACCCAGCATGTCTTTTTTGACCGTTTAAATATTATCAGAGCATTAGGTCTACCGAAAGATGATGTCCGGGTAATTCAACCACCGGTCGGGGGGGCATTTGGAAAACGTGAAGATGTGTATGGGCAAATTCATTGTGCTTTGGCAGCCTTTTTAACAAGACGACCAGTTCGGACTGTATATACCCGTGAAGAAACTTTAGCTTATACACAAAAAAGACATCCCGCAAAAATAAAAGTAAAAGTCGGAGCAAAAAAGAACGGACAGCTTATAGCATTTCAGGCAGATGCATTAACAGATACGGGTGCCTATGCATCGTGGGGTCAAAACATTTTACGGAAAGTATGTGTGCATGTTTCGGGACCGTATGAAATTCCGAATGTACGGGTCAATGGTAAGTCTGTTTATACAAATAATATATTCTGTGGGGCGATGAGAGGTTTTGGTACTCCACAGGCTGTGTTTGCCTCGGAGTCGGCTCTTGATATGCTTGCGGAAAAATTACAAATTGATAGAGTTGAAATACGGAAGATGAATTCATTCAAACTGGGCTCTAAAACAGCAACCGGTCAGGTAGTAACAAATACTCCAGGAAAAGAAACTATTGAACTTGCTGCTAAGCAGATGAATTGGGATAATAACATCTCAAAAAATGATTCGGAAAATGAAGATTTTAAAAGAGGCAAAGGAATTGCATCGCTTTGGTATGGTATCGGGTTTGGAGCAGGGATACCTGACCATGGGAATGCGATTGTTGAAATTACCAAAGCAGGAAAAGCAAAAGTATTTGTTTCAACTGTTGATTACGGACAGGGATCTAATACTATCTTCCCACAAATTGCTGCTGAAACTTTAGGCCTTAATGTTTCAGATATTATTATGGTGACCGGAGATTCTGATAATACTCCCAACTGTGGTTCTACTGTTGCGACACGTCAAACTTTTATAACAGGAAATGCAATTAATAATACCTGCAAAAAAATTGCTGATGATATCAAAGATATTGCTGCTTTAAAACTCAACACATCAGCTGCTGATATTCAGTTGAACAAGATGGTTGCATCGCAGGTGTCTGACCCAAAAAACAAAACATCAATCTCTGATATTTTAAATTCGTTTGAAGAATATGGAAAGCCGAGAAGGCGTGAAGCATTTTTCAAAGGAGAAAAATTTACACAAACTCTTGATCCAAAAACAGGACAGGGGAATGCTTATCATCCGATAGCCTACGGAACACAAATCGCCGAGGTAACAGTCGATATGAAAACCGGTAAAGTGAAAGTTGATAAAATTACTGCTTGTCATTATATCGGAAAAGCTCTGAACCCTGAATCGGTGCGGGGGCAGGTTCTTGGCGGAGTTTCTATGGGATGGGGGTATGCATTAACTGAAGATTCTCATGACTCAGACGGACAATGCTTAGCTGATAATTTTGGCAAATATAAAATGATGCGGGCAACCGACAGTCCAGAGTATAATGTTATTCTTTTGGAAGACCCGGAACCTACCGGTCCTTATGGAGCAATAGGAATCGGTGAACCTCCTACAGTGGCAACCGCTCCAGCAATAATAAATGCTATCTACGATGCGATAGGTGTTCGGATTACATCGTTGCCGGCTACTCCGAAAAAGATATTAGAAGCTCTTAAAAACAAATCAAAATAGTTATGAAAATATCAGGTGTACTTTTAGCGGCCGGTTGTTCAACACGAATGGGGGCGGTCAATAAATTATTTTTAGAATACAATAAGCATACGATCTTTGAAGAGGTTTTGACTCAACTTTCAAATTCAATACTTGAATCTATCTTAGTTGTTACAGGATTTGAAGCTGATAAAGTTGCAAGTGTTCTTAATCAGTTATCGACTGATAAAATAATATCTATATATAATGATAAGTATCAAACTGGTCGAGCTTCATCTATTTGTTGTGCTGTTGATTCTCTTGCCGGAAATTCGCAGGCACTTTTATTTATGGTTGCCGATAAACCGAAGATAAAAAGCAGTTTGATAGATAAAGCAGTAATAACTTTTAGAGAAAAACAACCTGAAATTTTGTATGTGCAAACTAAATCAGGACGGGGACATCCTATTATCTTTTCTCAGAAACTTTTCCCGGAACTGCTTGAATTAGAGGGCGACCTGATAGGAAATAATTTGATAGAAAAATATAAATCAGATACTATTATTATAAAAGATACTGCAACGCAATATGATATTGATACGTATGAAGATTATACTGAATTGATTAACAGAGAAAAATAGTATGAGTATCTATCTTGAAATTGTAGAGAGCTTGAAACTCGGTAAAGTATTCGTAGTTGCTACTATTGTGAAAGCATCAGGTTCTACTCCTCGTAAAAGAGGTGCGAAAATGTTAGTCTTTACAGGTGGCAGAATTTCAGGAACAATCGGGGGGGGTGATTTTGAAAAACTTGTAATTACCGATAGTTTAAAATTGATTGACTCCAATACTCAAAATTTATTGAAAAAATATAGTTTTAACCAAACAGGTGAGCATGCAACCGGTATGTGTTGTGGTGGAAATGTTGAGGTGTTTATGGAACTGATAGTAAAACCTAAGAGATTAGTTATCTTCGGGGGCGGACATATAGGAAAAGAATTAGTACGCATCGCCGACGGCTCTGATTTTGATATTACTGTGGTCGATGACAGGCAAGATACTTTAGAAACTTTTGATGATACTCTTGATACGAAATTATCAGCTGTTGATTATTCAGGTGATTTACCGAAACTAGAAAAAAACTGTTTTGCTGTTATTATTTCAAGATCGCACCAAACAGACTGTACTATATTACAATCTGTTTTAAAATCTGATTGTCAATATATCGGGTTGATAGGTTCTAAAGCAAAAACCTCAAAAATGTTTTCTTACTTACGAGAGAATGGAATTGCACAAAAATTACTAGATAGAGTACATACACCGATAGGGCTTGATATTAAGGCTGAATCACCGTTTGAAATTGCTGTATCAATATTAGCAGAAATAATTTCGTTGAAAAATGAAAACTGATATTTTAAAAAAAATAATTATTGTACGAGGAGCCGGGGAGATGGCGTCGGGTGTTATACATCGACTGCACCAATCTAACTTTGCAGTGATTGCTTTAGAAAAGTCAAAGCCGGTATGCGTCAGACGACTCGTTTGTTTTGCAAATACTGTTTATGGGAAAAATATGACTATCGAAGGAGTGCAGTCTGTTTTAGTAAAAACTATTGATGAAGCTCTGAACGTTATTGGAAAAAATATAATTCCTCTGATAATCGATTCAGGCTGCAAAGCTACTGACAGGATTAAACCTGTTGCTTTAATTGATTGTCGAATGTTAAAAAAAGATTCGCAATCAGTTAAAAACCTTGCTCCTATAGTTATTGGGTTAGGACCCGGTTTTGAAGCAAATGTAGACTGTCACGCTGTTATAGAAACAAATCGGGGGAGCGATTTAGGTAAGGTTATTTATGACGGTAAAGCTGAAGAGTATACCGGTATTCCTGCTGAGGTAAATAGTTTTACTCATGAAAGAGTTATACGGGCTGTGGCAGAGGGAAAGTTTGTTTCTATAAAAAAGATTACCGATATGGTAAAAGCCGGTGATGTCTTAGGAGAGATAAACGGTATAAAGGTTATTATTAAAATAAACGGTGTTATTCGTGGCTTGATTCACGAGAGTGTTATAGTTCGGAAGGGTCAGAAAATCGGTGATATTGATCCGAGAGGAAATAAAGATTATTGTATTAAAATTTCGGATAAAGCTAGTGCTATTGCTGACGGTGTACTTAAGGCGTTACGTAAACTACTCTAATTTCAAAACTATAAGCCTATGAGATTCTTTTTCGTTGCGGATATTTATTGTATTTAACTTTTTTAGTTAGAATATCTTTTTGTTTTACTTTTTTATTGGTTTCTTTTTCAATAAATATTTTATCTCCGGTAAATGGGTCTTGTTCGGTGTAGTACATTAAAGCAGAATAAGTCGAGGGTAGAGGAGTAAATATCTGCACCTGTTCCGGATTTATTTTAAGGTCTCTCGATGTAAAATCTTTTAGGTTCTTCATCTCTCTGTCAGAACATCCCGGATGAGCCGCGATAAGATAATAAGTCAGGAATTGTTTTTTATCAGAACGGGCAGCGGCATTTTCAAACATCTTATGAAATTGTTTTAGAGATGTTTGGTCGGGCTTACCTATATATTTCAATATGGTGTCATCGGTATGTTCAGGTGCAACTTTAAGCTGACCGGAGGTATGTTTTTCTACTAATTTGTTGACATATTTTTGTCCATGCATCTTGTCGTTTACAATCATGTCATAACGAATCCCCGAAGCGATAAAAACTTTTTTAACACCGTTGATATTTTGAATTTTATCTAATAAGTCCAGCTGTATACTATGGTCAGGTTTCATAGCTTTGCAAACAGTAGGGAAAATACACCTTTTTTTCTCACAGCATCCCTTTTTAATTTTTTTCTCACATTCGAAACCATACATATTGGCAGTTGGTCCACCGGCGTCACTAATGATACCTTTAAAAGATTTATGATTTGTAAAATTTTTAGCTTCTTTTATAATTGATTTTTCCGAACGCCAATTAACAGTTTGTCCCTGATGAACAGCTATAGCACAGAAATTACACTCACCGTAACATCCTCGATGTGTTGTTAGAGAAAACTTTATAGTATCAAGTGCTTTTACTTTGCCATGCCGGTTATGAGAGGGGTGAGCATCCAAAGCAAATTCCATATCATAGATATAGTCTAACTCTTTTTGAGAAAGATGATTTGCCGGTTTGTTTTGTATCAAGTATCTGGTGTCAGTTTTTTGAGCAAGTCCATAGGCGGTGATAGGGTCGTTGTTGTTGTAAAACAGATGATACATTTTTGTAAATTTAGATTTTGATTTTTGTACATCATCAAAAGATGGCAGTACTTTATAATTTTCGGGGACTTCATTGGCAATATAGCAAAGACCTTTTATGTTATGCCAGTCTTTTTTTTGCTTAAATGCACGGGCAATCTGCAAAATTGTTTTTTCACCCATTCCGTAAACAAGCATTTCTGCTTTGGCATCAAAGAGAATTGATTTGCGAAGTTTGTTAGTCCAGAAATCATAGTGAGCGACTCTTCGAAGACTTGCTTCAATACCGCCGAGAACTATCGGTTTTGTGTTTTTGAAATGTTTACGAATAAGATTACTATAGACAATTACGGCTCTGTCGGGTCGTTTATTGTTAAGACCTCCGGGAGTGAAATCATCAGACTTTCTTCGTTTTTTAGATGCCGTATAGTTCGCCACCATTGAGTCAACCGTACCGCCGCTTACTCCCCAAAAAAGTTTCGGCTCGCCTAAACGGGTGATGTCGACATCTGAATGTATATCAGGTTGAGGAATGATCCCGACCCGAAAGCCATGACTAGCAAGGTACTTACCTATAATAGCGGTACCGTTGTAAGGGGAATCTACATAACAGTCTCCTGATACTAGAATAATATCTAGAGAGTCCCATTGGAGCGAATTGAGCTCCTGCTTTGTTATTGGTAGAAATTTCATATAGGTATAATATATATCATGATTATAGATGATTCAACTCTTTATTTGTCTTGAATAACTTTGAAATAAGATAGAAAATCAGCCCGATAATAAAACCATAGAGGGTATTTAGAAAAACAATACCCAATGCAGTAGAGATAGCTACTAAAATTTCTCTGAACTGTTTTTGGTCTCTAGCCGGACGAGCAAGTTCGTATCCTGCAAAAATCAACATGATGCCTAATATAGAAAGAGGATATAGTTGTATTAGTTGCATAGCTGAAACTCCAAGGAATAGACCGACAAATAGCTTGATAACTCCTAAGATAACTACCGAACCTCCGGTTCTTGCACCAAAATGATATTGCCCGGCAAGCCCGCCTGAACCGTGACACATAGGTAATCCGCCAAATCCGCAACCGAGTAAATTCATAAGTCCGACAGATGTTGCCATTCTGCCTGTTGAGATTTTTTTCCCGGGGAACAAATCTCCCGATAGGATACAAACAGCAAAAACAGAGTTCAGCAAAGTGAGTGGTATCTGTGGTAAAGCTCCCCGAGTTAAACCGGTAAGCCAGTTGTCGGTTGTAGGTATGATAATTGAAAAAGATGGAAGCGAAAAATGAATTTGTGAGATTACTTCAGGAGTTAGCAGAAATAAAATAACAAGTCCACCTCCGAATAAAATCAAAGCTGCTGGAAACTTTTTATATCTCTTTAGTAGAAGAATGCTTATTCATAAAAAGAGTGCTGCTGTAATAGAATTTAAACCTGTTGTCGGCATTTCAGATACAAAAGAAATTCCTTTGATAGCGAGTTTTAAGCCGACTCCTAATTGGATCCCTCTTATTATTGATTTTGGAATGAGAT
>JAJRXM010000071.1 GCA_024276275.1 Candidatus Zixiibacteriota bacterium | reverse complement strand
TGCTCCGTTTAATCCCGGAATTGAAAAACTAAGTTCTTCCACAGGTTCAATTGCTGAATTGATATTTAATGAAAACAGAAAAACTATAAAGGCGGTAACTACAGTTTTGTTCAATCGCATATATCCTCCTAATTACGATAGCGTTGCAAATATATGATAATAGGAATTTCTGTCAACGTTAAAATGGGAGAAAGAAGAGATTGCCACGTCTCGCTCTCTATCGTTCGCTCGACTCGCAATGACTGTTGTATTAAAAATTGTTAGATATGGTTCTTCACTGAAATGACATTTAGGAAAACTCTTTGTCTACCCTCAGGGTGACTTACTTCAACAGCATTGTCTTGATTGTTTGGACTTGGTTGTCATAGGAGACTTTTACAAGATACATCCCCGATGACTGTTTCGATGCATTCCAGTCAATATAATGTTCTCCGGCTGTTTGGTTGTCATCAAATAGTGTAAGAACTTTCTGTCCTAACATATTAAATATATCAATGACCAGTCGTCCGTTTTGTGGAATTCTGTAATTAATCGTAGTTGTCGGGTTGAACGGGTTGGGATAGTTTTGAGCAAGAGTGAATATGTTCGGTAGTTCAGCAGGAGGATTTAAAATTAATTCTTTATCAAAGAGCAGTGACTGTAAAAATATACGTGAGGTCGGGTCGTTCTCAAAAAGATTAGTTGTGTAGGCATACGAAAGCATATCTTTGGATCGGTCGTAAACAAAGTCTGATATTTCCGAGACAGTTCCCTCAAACGGAATAGAAACAGAATCAATAAATTGAAACTCCCTGTCAAACCGCATCACTGTTCCAAGATGGTTTTCATCTATAAAAATAAGAATGCAAAAATCAATAGTTTCAAGCGGAATGATTTTTTTATAGGATCCGTTTGCGTACTGTGTTAAATCTATTAGTTCTTCAAACTTCATTGTTTCATAATTTATTTTCATAAGTTGTTTACTTTGTCTAAGAACAAATAAATTTTCACCGTTGACTGTGCGTACAAATATATCATCCGGCAGTAATTCCTTTTGTGAAATATCCTGTGAGCTTAAAGCATGAATAAATTTGATTTTGTTTTCATAAATGATATATGCTTTATATCCGGTTGCCCATTTGGAGCATGAATAATTTTCATAGTCGGTACAATATATCCAGGATTTAACTAAGAGCAGAGAATCTCCGTATGGAGTCATCGCTGTTTTACCGTTTGCCGAAAAGTGAAGATTAGGCGGATAGATATCTGCTGATTCAAAATCAAGAGACCGTAGGAAAAATTCACATCGGTTATTATTCGGGTCATTTAGTTCTTTTTTTAAAAATTCTGAATACATACGATTATCGGTTTTTACAAATTGAGGTTGATATGAATTTGCTTTGTTAAAAGAATAAAACGAATGTTTGTTTTCAAAATCTTCTTCTGCGGGAGAATCACCTGTAATCAGCATCAGTTGTTGCTGAAACAGGGTGTCACTATTTTCTTCCGTTGTAAAACGGTCGTACCAGAAAAAGGCTTTTTTAGAATCAATGAGTTTTACCGTAGGGAAAATAGGTGATTGTGTAGAGTCAAAAATAAAATACTCTGAAATTGTATTGAACTGTGGTTCGCTAAGCAGACGTATGGTTTTTATGTTATACCCATCGACACCATCTATATGGTAGGTAAGCAGATATCCGTTGCTATCGAGCATAAGATTAGGTGAGTGCTGGTTTTCGGAGAGGTCAGAAAATGATTGGTCAACAACAACCGGGTCTAAAAAAAGAATTTCTTTGCTGTTTACTGTAAGTGTGAAAGTGCATAAGCAAAGAAACAGATATGCAGATTTTACCAAACTTGTCATTCAATCCAGTTCTTTATCTAATGTTCATATTTACAGACAAGATATAGGTTTATGGTAATCTGTCAATTTTAAAACAACACAATTACAAGATAATTAATCGTTTTCTATTTCAATTCCGAGCGAATCGGCCATTCGGTTGACATAATTAAAGTAAGATGCGACCTGGGCTATGTCATGAACAGCTGATTGAGAGAAGCCGTTTTCTAAAAGTTTGGTGATATCATCTTTTTTGATTTCGGCGGGATGTTTGGTGATTTTTTCAGCATATTCTAAAATTAAGATATCTTTTCTCGTAATATCTGCCGTTTTAAAGTCATTCAGCAATTTTTCTTTTAAGCTATTGTCGACTGAACCGAGAGAATGCAACGCATTCCAGTGATGAGTAGTTCAGTAATGGCATTCATTGATAGATGAGACAACAACCGCAATCATTTCCCTTTGATGTCGTGTAATTTCAGACTTTTGATGCATAATCGACATATAGAATTTTACATGGTTCTCCATCGCTTGAGGGTTTGTACCGGCGATACGGACAATATTGGAAGGTGTTTTTGTTTTACCGCCGTATTTTTTGTAAAGTTTTTTTAACCCTTCAGAGGCATTATCATAGTTGATATAATCAATAAAAGCCATTTTGTATCCTTATTATAGTGTAATTTTTATTTCTTAATATAACTTACAATTGTAGAAATAAGTTCACTATTGTTATTTTTCAAAGTCAGCATCGATTTGTCTGATATAGCGACAATTTTATTTAGTGCTTCGTTAGTGGAACTTGTTATTAGAAGTGTCGGGGAAGAAACAGGTGTTATGTCAGCAAGTTCAGTATATTCCGGGGCATATCCTGAATTCATACCATACCACCAAAACATGACACTATTATAGAGTGGAAACCAAATCGAGTTATGTTTTTCTTTTGCAGACTCAATAACATTGTCAGTTGTCAAGAACGGTTCTATTGCGACAATTTTTTTTATTCTCGGTTCATCAGCTGTTGAAAAAATAGCAGCATCAGCACCCAACTCTGTTCCTACTATATATAGAGGAGGTGTCATCTGACCATGGATTGCCAGAGAGCTGATAATTTCCTGTAAGTCGGTAGCTTCCAAAGATCCGAATCCGTGGTATTTACCGGAAGATAAACCGGTTGCTCGCAGATCGTAGGTGATGCATATAAATGAATTTTTGATAAGTTCTTCGATTAAAGCAAGTTGTGAATTACGGGATGAGTCGGAAGACGGAAGAATAATGACAGTTCCTTTAGTTGAATCTGTTAAGGAATCCTTTACAGAGATGCAGGCAATCGAAGTAAGTGCATCCGGTTCAACCCGGAAAGTATCGACCTTCCATGCGGCATTAGTATATAGTCCTATATCGTTTGGAGGAAGAGAATCTATATTGTAGTCGGTAAGGTTGGTCCGAGCAAACAAAGTGTCTGAATTGTTTAGCGGATAAATAGTGTAAGCTGTTATCAGGAGACCTACTATTATAAGAACTACAATAGTTTTTATTGTTTCTTTTGTTTGTCTTGAGAGTTTTGCCATTTTATATCCTTATATAATGAACGCTTTCAATCGTTTAGGTTGTAGAGTCAGTATGAATCATACAACTGATATTTTGAACTGACAAGTTTAAAAATGAAAAGAAATCCAGCTATTTGTTAAGTATGTGTAACCGACTGCATACAAAAAGTGCAATTATTTATCTACAGAGATGTAGTGTAGGTTCTAAGCTGTGCAAAATTTGAACAAAAAGGTCTTACTTCTTGTTTTTTAAGCCTTTAGAGTATTTTTATAAATCAAATTTATAGAACCTTTGCGGTGGCATGTAGGTTGCATTATGAGATTGTAAGTTGTATGAAAAAAAAAGAACACTTAAGATAGTCAGAACTTATTTAATATGAGGAAAACGATGCAAATCTTATTGAGTAAGAAGAAAAAAAATAAAAAGTTCATAAGAACTTACTTTTTCTGTTGACAAAATAAGTCTTTAGCTGTATATTCGGCTCGGATGATAGGTAGAAGTAACCAACGAATTAAACAAAAAATATTAACATTCGAAGCCACAGAAAGCTTGCTCTTCCGAGCAGTTCAAATCTATAATAATACTTCGTTTTTACCGTCGTGGGGGCGGTCTAAAACTTACAAGCAGGATACTTATTGAGCCAACTGTTAAAGGACTAACAACTTAATAGAGTTACCTTAAACAGCGTAAAATCTAGTTACGCTTCTCGGAGTAAATAAAGTATAGAGTATTTAGCTAAGGGATTAAACAAAAGATAAACTACTAATAACCCCTCGGAGGAGTTATATGATGTTCCCGTTTAGGCTTTTCAAGATACTTGGTTTTGTAATCGTTTTTATATGTGCTATGGTGGTTTTCACCTCCAAAGCAGATGCACAAATTCCCAGTATTCAAGTAAAGGTGGCATATACCACTGCTTCACCCGGTGCTACTAATACAGCTATTACAATCTTTTTAGATAATATTTGGGATGAAGTAGCAGGTTTTAATATCTGGATTCAGTTAGACCGACCTGATATTATGCTATTTCAAACTGACACCCTAACCATATTTGATACTACCTATTGGCGGTGTGATTCTCTAAGCGGGCTTGTTTGTGTAGATTCTACAAAAGTTGACTCCAATTCAGCCTGGGACACATTTTATATCGATACTAACTTGGTCTCTATCGGTAACTTCGATACAGTCGGTACTTTAACTTCGGGATGGGAATTTTTAGATACTCGCTCACTTTCCGGAGAAGGAACTGATATTAATATAGTCGGTGTGGCTGATTGGATTGGCGGTGGAACTGTTGCTCCGATTCCTGCCGGACAACAGGGCGGGGTTCTTCTGAGAATTCTTGCTGATGTTTTCCCTATGGATGATTCGGCGGCAGACCGTACGGTGAATATGTTGGTTCAAACTGATTTTAAAGATCACTTTTCTTTCTCCCGTGCTGACGGTTCTTCTATTACATGGTTACCGGTTATAGTTGTTGACACTACTTGTTGGGAGTGTACTTCATGGGTAGATACTATTTGCTTAAATTGGCAAAAAGTTCCTACAGTAATCGGACAACCGATAGATACTTCATTATGTGACTCTTTGGAAATCGGTCTTGATACAATTGCTGTCTTGGATTCTGCCAATGTCAATATCATAGACGGTTCTCTGACAGTACTTCTTTCGTTTCTCTGTGGTAATATAAACGGTTCTCCGGATGCTCAAATAGATATTTCTGATTTGGTTTATTTGGTCGAATTCATGTTTGGAGCTCCTCCCGGACCCGACCCGGTTCCGTATGAGTCGGGGGATGTCGATTGTACAGGAAGTATTGATATCTCTGATTTAGTTTACTTTGTGAGTTATATGTTTGGTGCTCCCCCCGGACCGGTGCCTTGTGCAAGCTGTCTGTAAATTGAAAAAGAAAGTTCAACTAAGATAGAATTATATATGAAAAAACAATTATTTTATAAAAGAGAAAAGAAAACTACCGATTTGAATTTTAAGTCGGTAATAATAAATAAATTAAAACTGTGGAAAGGAGGACGTTTAAAAAAGAGGTTAAACGCACACGCTTCACATATTAGACAATTAATACACTCTTATAAAAACGTTTTAGATTTTCTAAAGGCTAGTTGGCTCTCGCCTGTGATTATTTCACAACGGTTCCCGAGGGGGAAAAGGAATGCATTAATATGTCTGTCACTCTTAATTGATAATAACAACAAGAATTAGGAGAAGAAAATGAAGCGTATTTCATTTTTCTTAGCTCTCGCTTTAATTATCGCGTCTTTTGGGATGGCAAGTGCAAACTCTATCTCATTAGAAACTATCTCAGGTGATGTATGGGATGACGCTGGTACAACTAGAGTACAACCTGGTGGTTCCGTCGTTTTCGACTTACGCCTGACTAATACTTCCGGTTTAAAAATCGGTGGTATTGCTAACGGTTTTGTAGTTTCAGCTGACAGCGGTCCTTTTACACCGATGTCTTTAACTGCTGATCCTACCTTTGCTGGCGGATGGGATCTTGGTTTCTTCGTCAACAATTTCTCTGTTGATGGTGCTGGTGCTGACACTATTGGTGTTGGTGCTGCTATTATTAGTGGTACTGGTATGGCTATCGGTTACGATGCTGTTACATACTCCATTACTACTGGTGGACTTGATTCAGGTGCAACACTTTGTCTTGACTCTGCTTTCTTCCCACCATCAGGTACATGGAAATGGGCTTCCGGTGCAACAAACATCTTCCCTTCATGGGACGGTCCTCATTGTATCACAGCTGTTTTAGCTCCATGTTTACCTCCTACAGTTAACAATGCCCCACTTTCATTAAGTGGTTCACATTGTGATCCTATCCAGTTTGACTTTAACGCTGATGCTGGTTCCGAAGGTGGAACAATCGGCTGGTCTGCTGATATTGGTTCTATTGACGCAAATGGTGTTTGGACATATACTCCAACACTTGCTGATGTAGGTGCTTCTATGTCAGTAACTGTTACAGCTACTGACCAATGTAGTTCTGATGCAACTGTAAACTTGACATTTACTAACGAAGCTCCTGTAATGACTTGTCCTGGTACACAATCTGTATCTACAGGTGCTGATAATACAGCTACTGTAACTACTACAGATGACTGTAATTCAGGAATATCATTCTCTATAGTTGATGATGGTACTATTGGTGCAACTATTGACCCTAACACAGGTGTTGTATCATTTAATGCAACAACTGCCGGTCTATTTACTATTATAGTAAGTGCTTCTGACGGTAATGCTACAAGTGAATGTTCATTTGACGTAAACGCTGTTGCAGGTTCATTGTTCCAGGTTGAAATCCCATGTGTTGGTGACCAATCAGGTAACTTTGTATTCCAAGGTCAACATGTTTCAGTCCCTGTTAACCTTATCACTGATAACGTAATCGGTGGTTATGATTTATTAGTCGCTTATGATAACTCTGCTCTCAGTTTCCAATCAGCCGATCCTGGTGCTGATATTTTAGCTGAAGGTTGGGAATATTTTACATACCGTTACGGTGCTAACGGTAACTGTTCCAACGCATGTCCTTCAGGTTTACTTCGTTTAACAGCTATTGCTGAAACTTCTAATGGTCCTAACCATCCTTCAAACGGTGGCGTGACTGAATTAGCTGTTTTAGATTTCTTAGTAACAAACGATCGTACATTTGAATGTCAAGAAATTCCAATTCGTTTCTTCTGGATGGACTGTGGTGATAACACCCTTTCTGACTGGACAGGTAATGAATTACATATTTCTGAAGTTGTCTTTGACGGCGACGAATCTTTATTCCCACCAAACGGTAACGAAATCCAAAATCCTAATTATGGATATCCTACATACTTTGGTGCTCAGAATGAAGATTGTTTCACAGATCCTTTGAAACAACCTATTGCTGATGTTTCATTCAACAACGGTTGTGTCTTTATCGCTTGTGCCGATTCTATCGATGCTCGTGGTGATCTCAACTTAAACTCCGTATCTAATGAAATTGCTGATGCTGTTTTATACAGTAACTACTTTATCTATGGTATCGGTGTATTCACAGTAAATACAGAAGGTCAAATCGCTGCTTCTGATGTAAATGCTGATGGTCTATCTTTGTCAGTTGCTGACTTAGTATACATCATTCGTATCATCGTTGGTGATGCTCTTCCTTATCCTAAATTAGCTCCAGTTAACGCTACTATCGTTGAAAACAACGGTACATTAAATGTTGACGCTGAAATGGGTGCTGCTTTAGTCGTTATCGAAGGTAACGTTACTGCTGAATTAATCGCTAATGACATGACTATTGAAACTGCTTTTGACGGTGTTAACACTCGCGTGCTTGTTTATTCACTCGAAGGTAATACTTTCTCAGGTGATTTCTTAAATGTTAACGGTGATATCGTTTCTGTTGAACTTGGTTCTGCAGACGGTGCTACAGTAAACGCTAAGATAATTCCTGCAAACTTCGAGCTTGCACAGAACTATCCTAACCCGTTTAACCCTAGCACAACAATTGGTTTCTCAGTTCCTGTACAATCAGATGTTACTTTAACCGTTTACAACGTAACCGGTCAAAAAGTTGCTGAATTCTCAGGTTCTTACGGAGCTGGCGTTCACACAATCGAATGGGATGCTTCCATGATGGCTTCCGGTATCTATTTCTATAGATTAAATGCCGGTGACTTCGCTGCTACCAATAAAATGGTACTCTTGAAGTAAGTATTTTTGTTTGATTTATTAATATATACCCCGGAGAAGTTTATACTTTTCCGGGGATTATTTAACTAAGGGAAACAGGTTTACGGATTAAACCTGAAAAAAAAGAAGTAAAAATGACAATAAGTTTTTTGGGAAAGTTTGAAAAAGAGATAAATTTTTTCTTAATAAGGAGATTAAGAGATATAAAATGGATTTTTTGTATCAGAACCGGTTTTAAGGATGATATATACCGGTATGCACCGATTTGCGTCGGTTCGCAATTGTTTTGTCAGGGATCGAGGGGATTCTCACTTACTTCATTATACATATCTGAAAATTGTCAGGAGACAAATTAGCCGCCAAATTACTAAGTTTGAGTAAGATTTTGTAAGTTATTAAAACACAAACCTTAAGAAGGAATCTGCATAGAACTACTGCAGAAAATAAGCAATTTATTGATCCAAAAGGCTGACAGCAAAATAGTCGGTAGAAAAGTTGAAATTGGTCTCAAAATTGCTCAAATAGATAGTGATATGATATACTTGGCTATATTGCATAATAAAATAATCAGATATACTCTGGTGCTATTAGGTTGTATACTGTTGTTTGGCGTACAAAGCTCTACTTTTGCACAGGTTGATGCTTTTGGTACATTAGATAAAATGTATATAGATAATCCAACTGCTGAAGTCGGTCAGGATGTTGTCGTTCATTTTTATATGCAAAATGACGAACCTATTTCATCAGTATCTGTGCCTTTGTCTTATAATCCTGATTATTTGACTTTGAAATCAATTGATTATACCGGTTCACGTGCTGACTATATAGCCAATAAGCTTATTGCTCCGGCTAAAATTTCCGAAATTAACGGACATTTCTTAGTTTCATTTTTTACACTATTTGAGGAAGCTGTACCTGTTGGAGACGGCTTAATATTTAAAGCAGTCTTTACCGTAGTAGACTCTACATTAGAAGGAACTCAAATAGCAATAGATACAATGTTTTATCCACCGGGAGGTGAATTGATTTTTGTCGAGGCAACTCAATCTGCCGTTATAGTTCCGCAGTTTGTTGCCGGTTCTGTTTTAGTACAGCAACATAATTTTGCTCCTACAATTTCAGCCATTGCTACCGAGTCAATTTTTGAAGGTGATTCTCTTACTTTTATAGTTTCAGCTTCTGATGCCAATAATGATTCATTGGTGTTTGTTTGTTCTAACAAACCTGCAGGCTCTACATTTGAAATGAAAGATAATAAATCAGCATCTTTTAGTTGGAAACCAGATTTTGTCGGTCCCTATTCATCAGACGGTTCACCCTTTAAACTAAACCTGTGGGTATCAGACGGTTCCATGTCTGCTGAGACTGAAGTTCTTTTACATGTTTTAAATAAGAACAGAAAACCGACCATTTCGACTGCGTCAGCTTTGACTTATGAAGCGGGCGATTTTGTTGAAATCAGCTTGGATGCATCAGATGCCGATTTTGACCAGCTTACTTGGGAAATTGTTAATCTGCCAAGTGCTGCTTTGCTAATAGAAGGAAATCAACCAGTTATCAATTGGCAAACTACTCTTGATGATACCGGCAGTTTTCCTATACAAATTGTAGTTGCTGATCCATACGGTTTTTCAGATACACTTTCTACTTCAATTTATCTTTCTCCGGTACTTGCTTATGAACTTTCTATTACTACCGACTCCGGTTATCCCGGTGACAAGGTTTTATTGGAAATTAATTTAGACAATAAAACAGCGATTGGTTCATTTGAAATTCTTTTGAATTATGATCCATCGGCTTTATCGTTTATCTCAATAACAAATGACAATACTCGAAGTGCCTCATTTGAATCTTTTAGTTATACCAAGGATGTTGACAACATTATTGGAAATGTTCGAATTATCGGAACAGCTGATTCTTCCGGCAATAACGTAACCTACTTAGCTGAAGGTAACGGTTCGATTGTCTCTTTGGAGTTTAGAATTTTTGGAAATATAAATTTAAGCGGTTTGAGTATTCCGGTTAAATTTATGTTTTTAGATGAACCTGATTTTAATGATAATACATTTTTAGATACTCTTGGAAATAAAGTTGTTCAAGAGGCAATAAATTATATAGGCGGTTCTATACAGGTACAATCTTTAGGAGTTGTTAATATTGGGGATATTAACTTAAACGGTATCGCTTTTGATATCGGTGATGCTATCTATTTTACAAATTTCTTTATGAATCAGTTTACATTCCCGTTTAATCCACTTCAATATGCAAATTCTGATATTAATAGAGATAACATCGTAGGCTCTATCGCCGACTTGGTTTCTTTGATAAATGTTATATCAAACGGCGGGAATCTTCCTCCAAAACGTTCAGCTGAAGGATTAATCTTAAATGCTGAAATGTATTCGCAAAAGAATGAAGACGGTACATCTATCGGTTATGATGCCGGTTTTGCTGTCGGCGGTATATTACTAGAAGTAGCCGGTAATTCTTTGTCTGGTGATGATATAGAAAATCTTACTGATAACATGACTATTGATTTTATAGAAGGTACTGAATCAAGCCGTATGTTAGTTTATTCTCTTGACGGTAATTATATGCCGTCGGGGAATCATGCTTTTGTACAGTTTCATTCATTATCTGATATTGAAATTTTATCAGTCGAAGTGCCATCATCCGATGGTGTCCTTGCTTTAGTTGAGACAGTGCAGAAGGAAATGACAATGCCGGTCTCATTTGAGCTATTACAAAATTATCCAAATCCGTTTAATCCGGAAACTATTATAAGTTTTTCATTACCGGAACAGACAGATGTTACTCTTGAGATAATTAATATCCTAGGTAAAAAAGTACGAGTTTTAATAGATGAACCATTTGCTGCCGGACGCCATGCTGTTGTATGGGACGGTCGTAATGATAACGGAGCTGAAGTTGCTTCGGGTGTATATTTCTATCGTATACAGACAGAAAATATTCATCAAACAAAGAAAATGCTATTCTTAAAATAAAGGTTTACCGGTGAAAAGAAAAAAAAATATATTTTTAGATATTCGGAGGTATAAATGAAATTTTTGAAAATCCCTCTTTTATGTTTGCTTGCATTATTGGCGTTTTCGGGTACTACTAATGCACAAGAATGTGGTCCAAGTTATTCTCCAACTGAGTTTTATCAAATAGGTAATGGTGAGCGGGCAAAACCGGGAGATACGGTAAATATTCCAATAATGCTTACAAATAGTAAAAGTATGCAATCGATTCAAGTTTATTTTGAATATGATAAGACAATTCTTACTCAGGTTTTTTACTTTTTAGATTCAACTTTAACTATTGATACAGTTAATGCTTTACCGGATACAAGTTATACTCTATTTGATAATTATATAGCAGAATATGCCGGCGGTAGGATGAATTTTATAACTGATAATTCAGGGAACGATTTTTTATCAGTTTCAGAAGATATTGATGATATTTCTCCTGATCCTAATATTGGTCGTATGAAATTATTTATAAACCCATTTAGCCTTATTATTGCGGGTGATACTAGCGCTGTTGTAGATTCTGGTAGCGGAGCAATGTTTTACATTCCATTTGTAGTAAATGCAGTAGCTCCTAATAATACTACCGTTCAATTTCCTATATATGAAAAAATAATTCGCTCTAGTGTATTTCCTTTTCCTGTGATTTCCTGTGTTTATTCTAGATATACAGATCCTAGTACAGACCCTTTATTACCGCATGATTTTCGTCCAACTCCTTTATTGGGTAGTTTTACAGTAGATTCTGCTGCGGTTGCTCCTCCTGTTATTAATTCATTTACCGCAAATCCGACAAATATCTCTGCAGGCGGTTCTTCGACTCTTTCGTGGGATGTTACAAATGCTGATTCGGTTGTAATTAATAATGGAGTGGGTACTTTTACAGCACTTAATAGCTTTACTGTTGTTTCTCCTACGGTGAATACATCGTATACTTTGACAGCATATAATGCTAGTCCTACCCAAACTTCTAGCTTGGTTTCAATTACAGTCGGAGTTGTAATCGGGAACAATAGTCCGACAATAGGGGCTGTAGCCGGTTCACCTTTTACTGTCAATCAGGGTGAATCAGTTTCGTTTTCTGTTGTTGCCTCCGATGTTGATGCTTCCGATATTATTACTCTGAGTGCAACATCACTTCCTGCCAATGCTGTGTTTAATCAAGCTGTCGGTAGTGGGTCTGTAACAGGTAATTTTAGTTTTACTCCCGACTTTACACAGTCCGGTACTTTTTCTGCTGTTTTTAGTGCGGTTGATAATAGAGGCGGATCATCTGCTTTGAGAACTGTTATTATAAATGTTATAGAAATACAAAACGATAGATTGTTCTCTACATCTGCTATCGGCCAGCAACCGGTCGGTGGACTGAGTGGAAAACGAAATATATTCTTCCCTATCAATATGGTAACTTCTCAAACAGTTTACGGTGTACAGTTTAATTTTAAATACAATCCGGTCTTTTTTGAAGTAGATTCATTTATTGTAACAGGCCGAACTGCTAATTATGTAGTTTATGATAATATAGGACAAACACCGGGTGAGATAAAAGTTGTAACGTTTGGTTTGAATAATGAGCCGATTGTGAATATAGTAGATACAACAGCTATCATGTATGCTGTTTTGTCTATATACTCAAATGCTGCTCCGGGCGATTATCCTATTTATTTTGATAGCGGATGGGAATCGGTTAATCCGAACCCTGATTTTCCATCATTAGAACTGGTTGTAGATTCGGGAGTTATTCAAGTTGATAACCCCGGGGATGTAAACTTAGATAAACGTATTGATGTTGCCGATTTGGTGAATATAGTTGCCTCTATCATTAACAATTATACCTTAAGCGGACGACAATTTGACGTTGCCGATGTTATTACCAATGATACCGTCGATGTATTTGATTTAGTCGGTATTGTTAATCTTATCTTTGGTATACCGCTTAATCCTAACCCTGCCCCTCTTTTGGATAACGAAAGAGCAACTATTCAGCTCGCCTATTCAGGCTTACTGCCCGGTGGTGATGATATCATAGTAGTTAATTCGGAAACCCCGGTCGATTTAGTCGCGGTTGAGATAGAGATAACATATGACCCCGCCTCGGTAAAACTGGGGAATCCGTCATTGGCTGCCGATGCACAAGGTATGGCCTTGCGATACAACGATGATAAAACAGGAAAAATGAAAGTTTTGGTTCATTTCACAAACCCGTATTCGGGGAGTCGAATACAAACCGGATTTGCCGAAATGATTAAAATTCCGATGACTGCC
Source organism: Candidatus Zixiibacteriota bacterium (assembly GCA_024276275.1). GTDB lineage: Bacteria > Zixibacteria > MSB-5A5 > GN15 > FEB-12 > QQUK01. The sequence goes on along the minus strand of JAJRXM010000071.1, from coordinate 945 downwards.
AAAGAAGAAATTATTATCGGAGATAAAAAACAACTGAGAATAACTCAGGCGAATTTTTCTACCGATGCTGCTGCTAAAGTTGAAGTTGACGGTGTTGATATTACGACTACAGTGCCGACCTCATTTTTCTTAGCTCAAAACTATCCGAACCCATTTAACCCGTCTACTACGATTGAGTTTTCAATTGAAGCAAACAACTTTGTAAGTTTAGAAATTTATAATATAATAGGTCAACAAGTAAAGAGTTTGATAAATGAATCTATGCCGGCTGGTGCGTATACCGTTGAATGGGATGCCACCAATGAGCAAGGAGGCCGTGTCGCTAGCGGAATTTATCTCTATAGACTGACCGTTGAAAATAACACTCAATCCAAAAAGATGCTTTTACTAAAGTAGATCAAGGAGGATCGGGATATGAAAATGAAAAAATTACTATTAGCTATTTTTACTCTTTTTGTACTTACTTCTGCCGCTCAGGCACAAACGGTCGCACCGGTGTTAGCACCGATAGGACCTCAAAGTACAACTGAAAATGTTCTTTTGACTTTTGGAGTGAGTGCTACTGACGGCGATGCTGTCATACCTACACTTACAACATTAGGTTTACCTGCCGGAGCATCGTTTATTGACAACGGTGACGGTACCGGTACATTCAACTGGACTCCGACATTTACTGATGCCGGAATTTATAATGTTACTTTTTATGCCAATGATATTGTTACTACTGATATCGACTCTGAACTTGTCGTTATAACTATTAACGAAGCGGGGAACCAAGCTCCGGTCGTATCAGACATTCCTGACCAGACTGTTGCTGAAGGTGCTACATTTACAACAATAGATTTGAATACCTTTGTAACTGATGCTGATAATTTAGATTCAGAAATCAGTTGGACTTTTGCGGGTAACACTGCTCTGACAGTTTCAATTGATCTTGCTAATATC
>JAJRXM010000070.1 GCA_024276275.1 Candidatus Zixiibacteriota bacterium | reverse complement strand
GCTGAAAAATCTTGTTCTTCCAAAGAAGGTGCTACAACAGCATCAGCTAGTGCAACTTGCAACAAAGCTGACCTAGCAGCATGTGCCGAAAAAATGGGCATGACAATTGAAGAAGTTAAGAAAATGTGTGGTGAAAACGGTTCTATGGCAATGAAGACAATTTCTATCAAAGGTATGACTTGCGGAAGTTGTGAAGCATCGTTGACAGAAGTTATTGAAGCTGTTCCAGGTGTGAATAAAGTTGTCAGTATCAGTTATAAAGCTGAAAATGCTGTTGTATGTGTTGATAAAAATAAAGCATCTTTAACTTCATTAACTAAAGCAATTACTGATAAAGGTTTTCAAGCAGAAATTATTACTGCTGTAGCCACTACTTCATCAATTAGCTCAAAAGATGCCGGCTCTAAGAGTTGTGATTCTAAATCAGCAAGTGCAAAAGCAGGATGCTGTGCTAAAGATGCCCCAAAAAAGGCTGAAGATACAAAGTAAAATATTATTACTGATATATAAAGCCCGCCCAGGCGGGCTTTTTTTATATAAATTGTATATTTCAATACTTTACTTATCCTCTCAATTAGAATTTATTACATAAATGCGAATTTCTAAAGTTACATTAGTTATCAGTTTTCTATTACTGTCAACTCAAGTTGCAATATCGGCAAAGTTTGCAGGTGAAGCATTTTCTATCGGTGTCGGCGGGCGTTCGTTGGCATTAGGCGGAGCTACAATTGCAGGAGGCTTTGACGGTACCGTAGGATATTGGAATCCGGCAGGGGTGGCATCCCTTACAGATCGTTCAATAACAGCAATGCATGCGGAAACATTTGGCTCTTTGCTCAATCATGACTATATCGCATACATTGATGCCCGCCCAAAACAAAACTCACTTATTCAGGCGTTCGGTTTTTACCTGTATTATATTGGAGGCGGAGGTATAAAGATAACTCAGCTCAATCAATTGAATCGTCCTGAAGTCGTACGAGAAGAATCTCACGGTGATTATCTTTTGGCAGGTTCTATAGCTGGTTCATTGAGTGATAAAATTGATTTTGGACTGACCGCAAGAATTATCTACCGTGATGTCGGTACGGAATCAGGTAAGGGTCTGACTATGGATGCAGGATTGACGTATCGTTTTAAAAATTATATACATTTTGGACTTATGGTCTCAGACATTACCACCGGATTTATTCGATATTCAGGTAAGACTTTTAAAACGGGGGCCAACAGTGAATCAATTTATCCGACGGTTAAACCAGGGTTAGTGTTGAAAAAGAGCTATAAGGATTTTACCGGTTCATACTATATGAGCGGTGATATTAAATTTGAAAATATAAAATATGCGACTCAGTATTGGAGCGGTCCGATTTCATTGGATACGCATTTTGGTTTAGAGCTTGGTTATAAAAATGTTCTTTTTGGTCGCACCGGTTTTGATATTGGCAGGTTTACAGCCGGGACCGGTTTCAACTTTTCAAAATTCAGTTTAGATTTTGCTTACTTACAACATGATGATTTAGGTGAAACCTACCGAATAAGCGGTGGTTATAGCTTTTAAATTTTCTTTATAAACTATCTTGTAAAGTTTTCATAAGTTGTATACCCATCTCTTTTGATGAGATATGTACTACAAACATCCCACGTAAATCTCCATCTTCATATCCTGTTGCTTTATCATCCTTGTATTTATCTTGTATTGCGACAGCTGCTTTGTTGTCGATTTTATCTGTAGCTCCATGGCATTTTAAACAAAATTTACCAATGTAAATCGGCTTGTAAAAATAGTAATCTTTTTTATTTTCGATATCTTTCCATTCATCAAATAATGCAAGTTTATTTTGCTTGTCCGCAAAAAGTTCTAGTATCTTCAACTCATGTTCATCGGCGGTATTGCCTTGATTTCGGGGCTTTTGTGTAACTCTTTTAATAGACCAATTTGTTCCTGTCGGATTATCATTAGTAAATTTTACTTCTATCTCAGGAGCTTTTATCTGACAAGAATTAATAGCATTTTCAAACCCACCGTCTTTGACCCCTTTCATTAACTCTGATTTAAGGTCTTTCATAAAGCTTGATACAAGCAACGAGGATACTTCCTGCATTTTTACTTTTGTGGTGTTTGTTGCTATTTCTTTTTTCTCAGAACTATTACATCCTAAGAATAAAAATATGAGAGAGATTATTAGTAGCTTATGCATTCGGTTAACTCCTATTTAAAATTTTAATCCAAAATACGTATATATCTGATTAAGATCTTTATTTACAAAACCATAACCGATTGTAAACGGTCCTACCGGACTATCTATAGAGAGAGAGGCACCGACAGAATTTCTCAAATTTCGTACTTTTATCTGGTCGATACTACTATACACTTCACCCAGGTCGTATCGTGTTGTGAAGTAGAAGTTAAAAGGTAAATTCAGGCGAAGTTCATTTGAGAAAATAAACATTTTATCCCCTGATAACTGTTCGGTACTAAATCCGGTAAATGAATTAATTCCACCTAAATAAAACTTTTCTGATACAGGAAGCCCCGCCCGAGAAGCTCCAAGAGCGAGACGAGGATGAAAGGTCAGATTATTACCTAAAGAGATATATGACTCATGCGATGTATAAAATTTGGTAAATTCTATATCTCCGCCGACAAACTTTCCTGCAAATTCTAAACTAAAAATATGTTTGTTTCCTGATCTGGGAAAAGATAGTTTATCAAAATTTTCAAACAATGATGTAAATATTAGTTTCCGCAAACCGAATGTTGTAGTAAGGTTTAAATCAGAATCTGTGATTTCAAGTTCCTCTACAGAAAGGTTAGCCGAAACAGTTCCCAACCTGGCAATTTGTTGTCCTATTTTAATTTCAAAACCGTTTATAACTTCTTTTTGAAAACCGGTTGGAATGTTATTGAGATTGTATTTTTGTCTATCTATATCAGTATGATACAATTTAACTTGTGAAGTCAGGTATGTTTTAAAAATCCGGTCAGCTTTAAAAGAAAAGTAATACGCATTTCGCCTTGGTGCATAACGGGCATGCAGTTTATATTCTAACCCTATACCGGCAAAGTTGTCATTTAACAGCTCTACAAACTCCTCTGACCTATATTCATCATCCCAATGCCATCCAACTCGTAAACGGCTGGTATATTTTTCTTTTACTTTAATTCGTACTACAACACCATCCCGTGATGTGAGAGCATCGACTGTAACACGTTCAAACAAATCGGTTCCATAGATATTTCGGATACCCTCAGCAGCACGAACAGTAGAATACGGTTCATTTGTCTTCATTGGAAAATATGAACGGACAAACCAATCTTTTGTCCTGATATTATCCTCAATATTGATAGATATTATAATGGCTTCATCAATATCAATAGTAATTTCAGAATTGAGTGGGTCGATAGATACATTTTTAATATTAACTAAATCAAATTTCTGTAAACTATAGAGTTCAATTATTTTTTCTAACCCGTTTTTAATTATCGTTGGAGTTATATGCGAATTCTGTACTTTAAATAACCCGGCTAGTTCAAGGTCGGATATAATTGTATTTCCTGAAAACTGCAGCTTCAGATTTTCAGGTGAGAAATTTTTATACCCCTCTATTACAAGAACTTTTTTACCATATCTGTTGTATCTGACTTAATATCATTTAGAGAAATATCTAAAGCGAAATAATTATTTTGATATGTGAAATACTTAAGAGTATTTACAAGATTTTCCATCGATACTTTTTGATTAAGCAGATATGGTTGCAAACTCTCAATTTCTCGCTGGGGTAGTGATTGAGATTGAATCTGTACTATATTACAAATGGTACTGATTTTTTTATGTTGTAGTTGACTTATTATTTCATCAGCTTTTTCGAGACCGTATTGATAACCGATCTCTATTAAAGCATCCCTTTTATCAAAATGCGACGAAAGATACGCATCAATTGGAGGTTCAATGATAAAATCTGCTTTAGCAAGTTGAGCCTGCAGTTTATCTTCGGTCATAATTGATGTTACCTGATTGGCAATATCTATCGGATTCAGGATTTCATCTTTTTTAGCAAGTTTACTGGTCGTATTCACCGCTACTACATATTGTGTCTTTGTCGAAAGCCGACGAGCCAATTCTACCGGAATAGGCGTGACCATGCCACCGTCCATCAGTATTTGATCTCCTCTTTCGACTCCGGTAAAAGCAAGTGGAAATGCCATTGTTGCCCGCATTGCTTCGGCGATTGAACCATTTTGTAAAATTACCTGCTTACCGCTAACAATGTCTGTACTGATAGTGAGGAATGGGATAGGGAGTTTTGAAAAATCAGAACCGCACTTGTAATTAGCTTTTGTCGTCAACCTGGTTAATAATGAAGTCAGTTCCTGCCCTGCGGTGAGTGCTTTGGGAAATACCGGTTTAAGTTTATTAAACCGGATAGAGAGCAAATGTTTTTCATTACCTTCTCTTTTTGTAAGAAACATAGAATTTCTCGGTGGGGAATTAGAGAATAGAGTCCCAAAATTTAATTCATCAGCAAAATCTTCTAATTCATGAGGTGAATATCCCGAGGCATATAAACCGCCGATAATTCCACCCATAGATGTCCCCGCAATTCCGACAATCTCTATATTTTTTTCTTCAAATGCTTTCAAAATACCGATTATTGTCAGACCTCTGGCACCGCCACCGGATAAAGCAAGTAAAACAGGGTATGTTTTCTCTTGCGATGTCGGGTCTATTCCCTCAATACCGCCAATCATAATTTTTTCACTACTAAATATTGAAACGGCAGTACAGGTTATTAAAAGATACAGAAAAAAGCTGGTAATTTTCACTTGCTATACACTCATAAGTTTGACTTCATTAGGTAAGATACAATTTTTTATAGAGGTTAAACAAGTGGCAATTACAAGAAAAGAATTAAAAATAATAAAATCTTGCCTTACCAAAAAAGGTCGGAAAACACATCGGAAATATCTTGCCGAGGGAGTCAGGCTTTTGGAAGATTCTTTACGTCATCAGGTATATCCCGAGTTGGTGATTTACAGTAAATCGCATCTTGAAGTCAGAACAGAACACCTTTTGATGGGTTTTAAGAAAAAAGAGGTACCGATAACACAGGTTTCGGCAAATGAGATAAAATTGTTATCAGATACAAAAACTCCACAAGGAGTAATAGGCGTATTTAAAATGCAGGAACAAACGGCAACTGAACCTTTTTCAAAAAAAAGTCGTAATATATTATGGTGTGAAAATTTATCTGACCCCGGCAATGTTGGCACTTTAATTCGGTCGGCTTTGGCATTTGGTTATAATACTGTGTTTGTAAGCGGTGAAACAGCGGATATATATTCACCTAAGGTAGTACGGTCTACAATGGGTGCTATTTTTAAAATGAAGATAGTAAAAGATACTACTATTAATATCTTACAACTGATTAGTAAGAATAAATTGAAACTATTAGCTGCCGATATGCATGGAAAACCGATTCATTTTGTAAAAAAACAACTTGAAAAAAGTCGGTTTGTTTTAGCAATCGGTTCTGAAGGGTTTGGCTTGTCCCGGGAAATAAAATCAAAGGCTGATATCCCGGTAAGAATTGACCATAATGATGCGGTGGAGTCTTTGAATGCCGCCGTTGCCGGTTCAATCTTAATGAATGATTTGAAATAGACGGATTGAGGTAGTACAATGAATGTTAAAATTTTCTTTTGTTTGATTCTCTCTCTTTTGTTTGTGAGTGATACAAAAGCACAGCAAATTTTTCAAGTGAATGATAATCTTTACAAGACAAGAGAGATTAAAAAGACATTACCGCTTTCAAAAGAAAGTAACATAAAAATTCAAGCTGCGATGGGATTGTCAGGTTCTATAAAGATTGAGACTACCGAAGAAGATGTTGCGACAATAATTTATGTCAAAAAGGCAAAGCATAAATCAAAATCTAAAGCAATTGATTTTATTGATATTATTTCCGTAGAATTTGAGTTAACTCATAATGGACTCCGACTAGATTTGAGAGCTCCAAACCCTGCTCCCTGGAGTGAAACAAATAATTCAGGCTCGGTTGAAGTGTTGCTCATTATTCCTGAATTTTGTAATCTTGAATTTGATGCCCAAGCTTTTGATATAGATGCCGAAGGACCTTTTGATTCATTTATACTACCGACATCTTATGGAAGGATATATCTGGAAAATGTTGTAAATAAGGTAGAAATTACTTCAACAAATAGAAAAGTAACAGCCAGAAATTTATCCGGTTCGGTTTATATCTCTACTTCGCATGCAACATTGCAAGTTGATAAAGTTTATTCACCTCAAAATAAAATAGAATTACGTAATGATCGTGGAGATATAAAAATATCAGATATTAAAGGTGAATTAAATGTAAAAAATTCCTACGGACGTATCGATGTCAGAAAATATCATCCGATGGGTAGTTATAACTATATCAGGTCATCAAATGGTCCGATAACTATAGAGATAGATGAATTTTCGACTAACAAACTGCTTGTTACAAATAGTTATGAAGATATCGAGATTTTAATTCCTGATAATATTTCCTCTCAGATTTCTCTTGCTGTTGAAGAAGGAAATAAAATTGAAGTGAGTGACATAACAACAAAGCCGGACTTTATACAAAGTAATAGATTAAACTTGATTGCCGGCGAAGGAAAAGCTACTATCAACAGTTCAGTACGTGGACATGGAAATATTTATTTTAGAGGTTTTTCTAAAGGAGAATAGAAGTGCGAATAAAAATATATGTAGCGTTTATTGTTTTGATTTTTTCACATTCAGCAGTAGCACAACGTGTGAGTATACCGTCAGAGTTATTTTATTATCAACCGGCTGCCTCTGTTTTTGGTTCCGAGGCTATTTGGGTAAATCCGGCCGGACTTTCACTGTATAGAGCTTCTGATGTTCAAGCTTTTGCGGATTATAATGACGGTAAATTTGCGAAAAATTGGGGTACCGCTTTTACCCGAGAAGGATTTGGTGTCGCATACCGAAAAATAGACATAGAAAACAGCAGAGATTATAGAGAGTATATTATTGCTACCGGTTTTAAATTTGGGGGCGATCTTAATGTTGGGTTTTCGTATAATTATTTTAAAGAAGCCCCGGGTTCGTACAATAAAAAACATCTTTGGAATATAGGCTTTATTGGAAAATTCGGGCCAAAACTAAAATGGGGTGTTGTTGTTTCTAATTTGAACAGAACTACTATTTATAATACGAGAACTGAAACGGAGTTGCGTTACTCTTTAGCATATAGACCTATCGGAAGTAAATTTACCTTTTCTGTAGACGCATTACTTTCAACAAAAACAGAGATACGTAATGCCCTATATGTATATCATGTGAGTGCCAATCCGATTCCCGGTTTGTATCTTAACGGGTTCGTTGACAGACATAATAATTTTGAAGTAGGTTTCCGAGTGAACTTTTTTCAATCTTTTTTTGGTACAAGAAGATCCTCAGATAAAAAAGGTAACCACCGCGGCACTACATTTTTCTATGGCTCCACTAATAAACGTCAAGAGTCTATTATCGAAGAACCAAAACGACGAATACTGACTAAGTTAAGCGGACAGCCTCAGGAAAACCCTGTTAAACCATTTTTTGGAAAACAGAAATTATCTTATTTGCATCTGTTAACAGATATCTATCGTGCTGCCGATGATAATTCAATTGATGAAATGGTTTTATCTGTAAATAAACTATCAATCGGTTTTGCTCAAGCGGAAGAACTTCGTTCTGCAATCGCTTATTTTAAATCGAAAAAAAAAGAATAATCTGCCATCTTTCTTACCCGAATAATCTCGCCTATTATGTCGCATCAATCTGTGATAAAATTTACATGCCTCCGGTATCCCAACTTAATCTTGTCGGGTTAAAAGCGGAGCTGACATTTTTTGCAGGTACTTTTGAAAAAATAGGTATTAAAGCAGAGCTGTTAAAAATAGGTGACTATAAAACAGCTGCCGAAACATTTACACAGGATGCCTCATCTGAATCAAACAAAATCCAGATTAACAGACTGCTTGATAATTTATATACGCAATTTGTTTCAGACATCGCCGAAGGGCGGTCGATATCAAATGCTGAATTAAAAACTTTGATAGACCAAGGTCCCTTTACCTCTGTTGAGGCTCTGAATGCAGGATTGATTGATGGGGTCGGATATCTTGATGAACTCAAAAAATTATATCCTGATGAAATAAAAAGGTCAAAACGTGAGGTTACTTTAAACGCATATCATAGTGATACATTAGTAATTGATTCTTGGGTTGAAAAACCGATTATATCTGTTATAATCGCTCAAGGTGAAGTACAGCCTAACGGGCAGGGCTCTATGTTTAGTAAAAAGTCCGATGTAACTCCGGGTTTGATGAAAAGTGCTATGAGACAAGCACTCCGCAACCGGAATACAAAAGCAATCTTATTGCGTGTAAATTCTCCGGGAGGAGCAGCCTTGGCAGGAGAAGAAATCTATCATACCTTTGAGAAAAAGAGTTCAAAAATCCCGCTTACTATTTCAATGGGCAATGTCGCCGCATCGGGCGGATATTATTTTGCCATGGCCGGCAAAACACTTTTTGCAAACAAATCAACTATTACAGGTTCAATCGGTATCTTCGGAGGTAAAATTGATTTGAGTGAACTACATTAAAAAATATCACTGAAAAAAGAACTCTACACACGTGGAAAATATGCAGGGATGCTTTCATCTATAAAACCGTTCACTCAAGATGAAAGAGAAAAATACTTTTCTCATCTGAAAAGTTTTTATGACCATTTTGTACAGCTCGTGGCAACTAACAGATCGCTTCCTTCAGATTCTATTGACCACCTTGCCCAAGGGAGAGTATGGACAGGGAGCGAGGCAAAAGAAAACGGGTTGGTCGATAAATTAGGCGGGTTTAAAGATGCTGTCGATTTTATAGCAAAACGGGATAATTTAGATAATTACCAAATACAATTATTCCCGCAAAAAAAACTATTTTTCAGCTTACCGGGAAGTTCACTTTTTTCATCGGTTGCGAAGCTGTTTAAATCAAAATCATCTCTTGAGTTATTAAAAGATGAATTACAGCTGTATACTCCCGAACAATTTTATACTCGTATGCCGTATGATATATCAATAGAATAAAAAAGCGAAACTGATTGCAGTTTCGCTTTTGTACGTGACAGATAAATATTTATAAGTTTTCAGGTCTAATTATTATCATCATAATCCATATTTGCATAGCCGACATCAGATTGACTCCATCCGGTTCTTTGGAAAATTCTCACAACAGGTGATTCAGGTGGGAGATTAGCAGGGTCATCTAAATCACTATCATAAGCCCAGTCTCTTATAGGAGGTGAGTAGTAACTTCCGCTCCAAGTAGAATTTGCTTGTTGAGAATACCAGAGATTAACCATTGAACCTGTCCATGTAAATCTTTTGCCTGACCATTTTTCCAGAAAACGAGGGAGGTTTTCAAAACCGCCGTTGTAGTTTGATGGAGTAGTTTCTATATTGCCGGTCATAATCGATGCATTGACAACTGTATTAACAGCTATTCTATTGTTCTTACTACCGTTACTTAGTGCATCATTAAATGCACTTGATAAAAATGTAACCGCATCACCCATAATAGAGGCAGGTTTTTTATTAACAGAATTAAACTCTCCGTATGTGTATACCGGATTTTCAGATGCAAGTGTCAGCCCGTCACCAAGCTCGGCTGCATTGTTGATTCTTAAAGCAGGGAAATCTCCGTTATTATCAGCAAAGTAAATCACACCGTTAGCAGGGGCATATCCTTCATCGTATAACTTGCCGACATCAAATTCGGTAACATCAACCCATTTTTTATCTCGTCCGTCATAAAACTTATTATTTACTTTATTTATAATTCCTTTAGAGGTCATATCGGCTGTAACATTATTCCAAACACCGCCGACAAGTTTGAATGCCTGACCGTCTATAAACTTTAGGGTAGCTTTATTTTCATACGAGTCAGAATTACCTGATGCACGTTCAATCAATTTATGGGCATCATCGGTACCGTTTAATGGAACATTCAATTGTTCTTGTCCGTGTGTGGAATCCTGTACCCGACCGCTCCAGCGAGCAACAGATGAGTCATACCAATAATCATCGGTTGATTCAAGCCATCCGGAACCTTCTTTCATACTTACGTAATTTCCGGACCCGTCTTTAATCCGAACATCGCCTCCTGAAACACCACCGGCACCTTTACGTCCGTGAAATATGCTTCCTGCGGCTGTTACATAACTATCAATATTGAGACCGGAACCTGCTTGTAACCATAGAGAGCCGTTAGAATGCACCCGTCCGAGTAAAGACATTGTTGGTCCCGGAGCAATTTCTAAATCATTACCATAGAAAACAGCAAACTGAAAAATAGGCACTAATGCCCGTTCAAATGTTTGTGATAGCTGTACTGTTGCGTTATCGGTTCGATTTATAGCAGTAGCCAACATAGCATAAGATTTTATTTGAGCATGTAATCCTGCCAGTGTACCGTTATTTAAAGTTCTAATTTCTACCGGACCTAAATCAACAGTTTCATAAGTGAAATTAGAACCGTTTAAATCACCGGTTCCTTCAGGCATAGTAGTAGTTATTGTGCCAGTTGAATCTGATAAAAAATGTAGCCTGGCCGCGGCAGTTTCCAAAGCAGCTTCGGCAGCATAAAAGGCTCTTGTTTCTTGGAGTTCGTTCCCGGTAATAGTTACTTCATCATCTGATGTTGACATTGCCGCTAAGCCGATAAGAGTTAACATACCAACCATAATTAAGGCAATAAGTGCGGCAAAACCTTTTTCAGATTGTATTTTTTGCAACTTCTTCATTTTATTCCTCAGACTTTCTTAAATTCCGATATTTCGTAAGAACACAGATGTGGTAAATAACCTGTCACGATAAGATTCAACACCGTAGTCATCAACTTCCGGTCGGTTTGAGCGTGCCGAGAGAGATATATTAACTTCTCTTATATTTTCGGCAATAGGCGGCAGATCAACTATCATCCCATTTTTAAGAGTATATTGAAACTGTAAATCAAAAATATTATCAGCATAAACTTGCGGTGTTTCACCTTTGATTTCTACCATTAACTTTGGATGTTCAGGTTCGGTAGTATTGTCGATATAGAATTTTACCTGAGTCATGGCCAGTACTAATGCATTTACATCATATTGTCTTGAAAGCGGCATTGTGTTATGTTGAAGATGAGAAGATGCTGTTTGTACTTTTGTAATTTCAAACCATTCACCAAATGCCGAATCAGCATCATAAATATAAACCCATTGATTGTCATTGAAACAAGAGATGTCGGTACCGGCCTTTAATTCAGCAGATGTGTTCGGCATTGCTGCTGATAAATATGTATCACAACCGGAATTATGATATATCAATACGATTGTATCAGGGTTTGTATCGTATGCTTCAATTGCCTGTAGCCCTAATGGAAGTTCGTATCCCGACATTCGTATCTGTCGTGATAGTTCATCAATAGATGCACGTGCATTTTGTTGAATTTCAGAAATATCATCTTGTACAAGATAATTTTCATGTTGATTTACATATACTTTTAAAATGGATGTTGTTACTACTCCGGTTATTGCTAACGCAATAAGCACTTCAAGTAAACTTAATCCTTTTGTATCTTTAAGAAATTTAAACATAACTCACCTCTTTATAAGGAATCAGTTTTGACGTATGAAGTTATACTGTTAGATACTCTATATCCTCTAATATCATCCCACAATGCAATAACCTGTACTTGTTTAAGATGGTTTGCTTCATCTGTAACTACCCAAACTCTCTCAACACCCGAAGTCGTATCGCTTCCATTTGCACTCGAACTTAAATTAGGGATATTTCGTAACTGTTCTAGTTTCTCCTGCATAACTTGAGTTGCAGTTGTTGTTTTGTTTGACCAGTCGTTGCCGTCTAATGCTACCATCGACATGTTTAATAACGCTAATAAAGCCATACCGAGTATAATCATCGCTACAAGGACTTCAAGCAGAGATATGCCTTTATTCTCTGTTAATTTTTCAAAATACATAATATTATCCTTTTTCTTATATCTATATGTATGTAAATATGATACCCGAAGCTCGGAAAACTGATTGGTGGGAATTTATTTCCTGTATCTACTTGTTGAATATGTAGATACAATTAAAAAAAAGGTGTGTTTACAGGACAAAATTAGTGTTTTTTGATATTTTTGATTAAAAAATATAGATTATATTTTATATATGTAGGAAACTTCCTATACTTTTTGTAGTTATACATCATATAGTAGACCGACAATGATTAGAATAGTGTTTTAGAGTAGATATTAGCAAGGAGAACGATATATGCAGAATGCTTCAGAGATATTTGTTAAAGCGTTAGAAAATGAAAAGACGGAATACATCTTTGGTGTTCCCGGTGAAGAAAATATTGATTTCATGGAAGCACTTAGAAAATCAAAAATAAAATTTATCCTTACCCGTCATGAACAAGGTGCCGGTTTTATGGCAGATATTTATGGACGACTAACCGGTAAAGCAGGTGTCTGTTTAGCAACAATAGGACCAGGTTCCACCAATCTCTTAACTGCTATTGCAGATGCTAACTTAGACAGAGCTCCGTTAGTTGCTATAACAGGGCAGGCAGATACTAAACGGATGCACAAAGAGTCGCATCAGTTTATAGATATTGTCTCGATGTTCAAACCTGTCACAAAATGGAATACTTCGATTGCCCGTCCAGATATTGTTGCCGAGGCTGTTCGTAAAGCATTCAAAGTTGCCGAGTCTGAAAAACCGGGAGCAACTCATTTGGAATTCCCCGAAGATGTCGCCACAGAAATTTGCAAAAATCCTGAGTTCTTTGAAACTCGGAAAGTCCGTCGTCCGGCTCCTGATTATAAAGCAGTTAATATTGCTTTTGAACTTATAAAAAATGCTAAAAAACCTCTTATCTTAGCAGGTAACGGAGCCATTCGTAAGCGCGCTACAAAACAACTTCGTATTCTTTTAGAAAAAACAAACATAGCGGTATGTAATACTTTTATGGCAAAGGGTGCCGCCGGACATCTGTATGAAAATAATCTCCTGACTATAGGACTACAATCAAGAGACCATGTAACCTGTGCATTTGAAGAAGCTGATTTAATCATTGCGATAGGTTATGATATTGTAGAGTACTCACCTCAATTCTGGAACCCTGAAGGAGATAAACAAATTATCCATATTGATTTTGAACCTGCCGAAGTTGACTACTGGTATGACCCCGAAGTTGAAGTTGTCGGCGATATTGCTTCGACACTTTGGGAAATCAACGAAAAAATAGGTGATACCTTCCCTAAAAACATCAGCAAGTTTGCCTCTAAACATCGCAAATTATTACTAAAAGAAATGCATGAGTATGATGATGATAAATCATACCCGATAAAACCGCAAAAGATACTGCATGATATCCGTGAAGTGTTAGATGATGATGACATTTTGATTTCTGATGTCGGTGCTCACAAAATGTGGATTGCCCGCATGTATACTGCTCGTGAACCTAACACTTGTTTAATCTCCAACGGTTTTGCTACTATGGGCATAGCCCTGCCCGGAGGGATTGCCGCTCAATTAGTATACCCAAAGAAAAAAATCTTGACCGTTTCAGGTGACGGTGGATTTTTGATGAACTGTCAGGAACTTGAAACAGCTGTCAGACTCGGAACTCCTACGGTCAATCTTATCTGGACCGACGGCACATTTGGGCTTATTGAATGGAAACAGAAAAACAAATATGGTCATGCATTCGGTACTAAATTTAATAATCCTGATTGGGTACAAATGGCAAAATCTTTTGGTGCGGTCGGTATCAAAGTAAAAAAAGGTGATGACCTAGTTAAAATTCTTAAAAAAGCATTCAAAATGAATAAAACGGTTGTCATTGATGTGCCTGTTGATTATACAGAAAATATTAAACTTACGAAACGTCTTGGACAGCTTGTCTGTCCTATATAGGATTGAAAAATATTAATTTATGACTATGTCATGCTGAGCTTGTCGAAGTATGCTCCAATAGAAAATAAAGGATTTTATCATGGCCAAAAAATATAAAATGTATCTCGGCGGTAAATGGGTCGATAGCAAAAACAAAATTGAAGTACGTTCACCATACGACCAAAAATTAGTCGGTGTCTGTGCATCAGCATCTAAAAATGACTATACCAAAGCAATCACAGAAGCACAAAAAGCCTTTGCTGTGACTAAAGAACTTCCGTCGTATATGCGTGAAAAAATTTGTAATCAAATAGCAGACGGTATCGAAAAAAACATAGAAAAATTTACTACTACTATGGTTAGTGAACTGGGCAAAGCATACAAAGATGCAAGGGGCGAGGTTATCCGTTCAATTTCAGTCTTTCGTGTTGCCGCAGAAGAAGCCAAACGTATCGGCGGTGAGATAATAGACCTTGACTGGCTTCCGGGCGCTGAAACTCGGATGGGTTTAGTCAGGCGGTTCCCGATGGGAGTTATAGCAGGCATATCACCATTTAATTTTCCGCTTAATCTTGTTGCTCACAAAATCGGTCCTGCGATTGCATCGGGTAATACGATAGTTCTCAAACCTGCTACTTCGACGCCACTTGTTGCTTTACTGCTTGCCGAGGTTATCGACAAAACTGATTTGCCAAAAGGTGCCGTTTCTATTTTACCCGGTTCATCAAAAGAATCTACACCTCTTTTAGAAGATGACCGAGTTAAACTGGTTACATTTACCGGTTCATCCGAAGTAGGCTGGTGGATAAAAAATAATTCAGGAACAAAGCAAGTTGTCTTGGAACTCGGCGGTAATGCAGGAGTTGCTATTGCCGATGATGCTGATTTAGATTTTGCGACAACACGTTTACTCTATGGCGGTTTTGCTTCTGCAGGGCAGTCATGTATTTCGGTTCAACGAATATATGTACATGAAAATATCTATGACAAATTTCTGAAAATGTTTAAAGCAAAAGTAAAAAAACTAAAAGTCGGCGACCCTATGAACAAAAATACCGACATCGGTGCTATGGTTACAGAAAAAGCTGCCGATGAATCTATCCGCACTATAAAAGATGCTGTCAAGCAAGGTGCCAAAGTTATAACAGGCGGGAAGAAAAACGGTTCAGTTCTTGAGCCTACTGTTCTGACAAATGTGAATACTTCAATGGATGTATGTTCAAAAGAGGCGTTTGCTCCGCTTGTAGTTGTCGACAAATATAAAAACTTCAAAAAAGTCGTTGATGAAATCAACAATTCCGAATATGGTCTGCAGGCAGGTATTTTTACAAATCGTATGGATGATGTCTTTTATGCTTTTAAAAATATTGATGCGGGTGGCGTGGTTGTTAATGACATTCCGACATATCGAGCCGATCACCAACCGTACGGTGGTGTCAAAAACTCAGGTTTAGGCCGTGAAGGTATTCGTTATACTATTGAAGATATGACGGAAATAAAAATCCTCTCCATGAACTTCAAAACAAAATGATTTAGAATCCCCTTTTTTAAGAGGGGTTGGGGTGTGTTATCTATGTCACCCTGAGCTTGTCGAAGGGTATACCATATGTTATTCCCAACTTGATTGGGGTGTAGATCAGTACATGAGTAGGTCAGGTCTCTCCGAGACCTGACTTTTTATCAATGTTACCTTAAGCATGTCGAATTATGCTCCTCATGTCATTCCCAAATTGATTAGGAATCAGGTACGTTTGTAGGGTTAAGACCTGCCTGAACCTAATTATGTACTGACAGGGCATTGCCCTGTCTAAGATTTGTAGGTCAGGAGCCCTGTGCTCCTGACTTTTTTAACTTGATATTCCAATACCAAATCTGCATTATATGACTAAATAAAACGAAACCCTCGGGAGGTTTTATGCGGATTTTTACACTACTATTATTGTTTATATTTATCACGCCATTGTTACATGCCGAACAAACAGGAAATATCCATCTTTACAGCAAACCAAAAATCAGAGTATATCTTGATGGTGTACTGATTGGAAAAACAAATAAATCCGATACTGTAATTTTTATATATAATGTTCCGACAGGTAGACATACTTTACGACTTCAGAAAAGGGGAAATTCTACTGAAGTTTTATCTTTTTCTCTATATGATTCATTACTAGAACTTGAATCCAATAAATATAATGTAGGAAAATTTACAGAAGATATTAGAAATTCAAAATTAGATATAAATGATCAAACTAAAGCAAATTATTTTACTCTAAATCGATATGATAGAATCTCAATGTATGAACAAACTACTGATGCCCAGAAAGCAAAATACAAAAAGATATATGGAGCTCTTGAAAGTAATAATTATGTCCCATCGTTTGATGAAAAGTATAAAGTCGATACTCTTCCAAGAATAATTTATATAAAGTATCCTATTTACCCTATAACTGATTCAATACCTAGTATTGAATTTGAGGAGGTGTGGATAAAAGGTCTTGTAGACACAAATGGAACAGTAGATACAGTAGTAGTCGTTGGTTCATGTGGAAATACAAAATTTGATGATTTAGCTATATATTCTGCTTATAAAACAGAATTTCTTCCTGCGATAAAAGATAACAAAAAAGTTTGGGTTTGGATTACATGGAAAATTCCATACAGAGATGTCTACTTAGGTGAAAAAGGATTTAATACAAAAACGGTAAGTGGTGTATTCGATCAAATATATTCTGATACTATATTGTCAATTAGTAATTCTAAAATTACAACATCAGACTCATTAAAACTTCAACCTCTTGACGAATTGCCTATGATTTTGACTAAAGAAACACCTCTTTATCCTATTGAATTACTTAATGCAGGTATTGATGGAACGGTGTGGATAAAAGGAATAGTCTCTTCTAAAGGAGAGGTATTACAAGCTGAAGCAGGTGTCTCATCAGGTTATCCGGAATTAGATAGTGCTGCCGTCACTGCTGCTTATCGATACTCTTTTATCCCCGGTGAAATAAAAGGAAAACCAGTTGATGCTTTGATAGCATGGGATATTGTCTTCGATAAAAGCAATCCAAAAATAAAAGATTCTGAGATAAGTGATATAAAATTACCTGGTATAGATGAATTTGTTCCTGTTGATGTAATGCCTGAGATGATTCATTATACTACTCCAAATTATCCCAGATTAGCAAAGCAAAGAGGATATCAAGGTGTAGATTGGGTGAAAGCTTTAATAGATAAACAAGGTGTAGTTATTAAATCAAGGATAGGGAAATCTTCAGGTCATAAAGTGTTAGATATAGCGGCGGTAGAGGCATCATTTGGAAATAAGTTTAAACCGGCGACACTAAATGGCAAAAAACTAAATGTGTGGGTGACATACAAAGTCGATTTTAAGTTACAAAATTAGGGAGGTTTTATGCGGATTTTTATATTATTGTTTTCATTAACTTTACTTTTCACACCGTTTCTGTCAGCAAAAGAAAAAGTGATAAATTGGATGTATTGCCCAAAAGAGGTAGTAGAGATAGAAACAACTATTGAGATTAATTATTTCGACTATGATAGAATACCTGAGTTGCATGAACGTTTTCCTGTTGATGTTAAACCAAAAGTAGTATATCAACCAAATCTTGAATATCACGTTAAACATATAGATAGTGCATTATCTTTAAATGTTTGGTTATCTGTTTTACTTAACAAAGAAGGTAAAGTAATCAAATCAAACTTTGAAATCCCGAGTGAAGATTCAATCTTTAACAATATGATAATAAACTCGGCATCTGAATTTATGTTTACACCTGCAATTTTAGATGGACAACCAATTTTTTATTGGATGGGGTGGAAAATTAATTTTAAAACTCAATTAATAAATATGAAACAAGCTGGAAGAATTACAATTGATTTTGATGATTATCTTCCAAGCCCTGATGTTTATTTCTATGTTGGTTATAAATCTAAAATATTAAAGGAATTTATACCAGAGTACCCTAGGATAGCAAAACAGGCTGGTATTCAAGGTACTGTTTGGATTAAAGTACTAATTGATAAAAAAGGTGATGTTTTAAAAGCACAAATTAGTCAATCGTCAGGTACAAAAGTACTTGATCAAGCTGCATTAGATGTAGCATATGTCAATAAATTTAGACCAGCTTCGCACGATGGAAAACCAATTGCTATGTGGGTAACATATAGCGTAGGTTTTTATATAGATAGTTATCGTTATAAAGATAAAAATTAAGTATTAAGTAAGGAACAAAATGAACATACTCATCCTTGGTGGGACACAGTTTGTCGGGAAACATATAACTGCTGCCGCACTTAAAAATAATCACTCCGTCACACTATTCAATAGGGGAAAGACAAGCAAAGAACAAATAGATGGAGTCACTACTTTAGTTGGTGATCGTGATGGAAACCTCGATGCTCTCATAGGGAAAAAGTTTGATGCGGTCATTGATGTCTGCGGCTATCTTCCGAGAGTAGTCAAACAATATGCCGAACTTCTCAAAGAGCTTGTTCCTCATTATGTTTTTATCTCAACTATTTCTGTCTATGACCATGCTTTTGGCGAACCGATTGATATAGATTCTCCGCTCACTACTCTTGAGGATGAATCAGTCGAAGAAATCAGAGGCGAAACTTACGGCGGACTCAAAGTTCTCTGCGAGGATGAAGTTTTAGAAACTTACGAAGAAAATGCAACCATAATCCGCCCGGGATACATTGTCGGACCGGATGACCATACCGACCGTTTCGGTTACTGGGTTCGTCGAGTCGCCGAAGGCGGGGAGATGCTTATCCCAGAAAACGATGACCAACCGATGCAGTTTATTGACGTTCGTGATTTAGCCGAATGGACAATTGCCTTAACAGAAAAAAAACAAACAGGAATTTACAACGCTGTAGGACCTAAAGAAAAACTAACACTTGCTGATTTACTTATCAAAATGCAGAAACATTTTAATTCAGACTCTGAATTTATCAAAGTCTCAAAACAGTTTATTGATAAAAATGAAATATCAGTTACAGGCTTCCCGATGCTCTTTTCATTTAAAGATATTCCCCATTACAATTTTATGGAAATCGACCACACATCATCTGTCGCCCAAGGGTTAACACATCGCCCGATAGAGGAAACAATCCAGGCATCGCATGATTTTATCAAATCACATCCGCCCGATTACGAATTTAAGTGCGGTTTATCAAACGAACAGCATACTGAACTGCTCAAAAAGTGGAAAGACAGCTGATAGCTGAGTGACAGCTAATCGCTGAATGGTAGCTAAAGCTGTTTAATTCTTATTGCAAACCTTATTCATTTCACTTACTATTGACAGATGAAAAGATATCTTAAAGCCCTCACACTTGTATTTTTCCTTATCGGTTTTTTTGGAACAGTTACCGGACTGATAGTATTACTTAATTTTAAAACTTCTATCTTTGCGGGCAGTTGGATTGCTGAATTTATCGACGGTAAAGGTATCCAGGAATTTGAGGCTGTCCGGAAACTGATAGTCTATATTCCGATGCTCATAGCTGCTGCCGGGTTACATTTCAAAAAAAAATGGGGTCGGATTATCGCAATTTTATGGTCAGTCTTAAATTTCGCTGATTTTCCTATCGGAACTGTTTTTGGCATTTTCGGTCTGTGGGTACTGCTGAAAAAAGAGACTAAACGAATTTTTAATATAGATGAATCGAAATTTATTTAAATCAGGAATTGATTATGAAACGAGAACTATTTTCATCAGGCTCTCCTTATGAAAAAACATTCGGATTTTCACGAGCCGTCAAAGTCGGCAATATCTTAGCAGTTTCAGGTACCGGGCCAATCGCTCCCGATGGAACCACCTCCGCAATAGGCGACCCGCATGGTCAGGCAATGCGATGTCTTGAAATTATTGCAAAGGTAATCGAAGATGCCGGCGGTCGACTTGAAAATGTTATCCGCACCCGTATGTATATAACCGATGCTTCCGTACAAGAGGAAGTCGGCAAGGCACATGGCGAATATTTCTCAGACATCAGACCGGCGGCAACAATGGTCGTTGTCAAAGGATTAGTCCGCGATGATTGGTATGTCGAAATTGAAGCCGACTGTCTTATCGAATAATAATCTACTGCTCAACTAATCCAAACTTTTCCAGTCTGAGAGAAATTGAACGTTCGGAGCGTTGCAACACCGATGCTATTTCTTTAATCTCTTTACCACTTTTAAACATAGATACCAGATTATTATCTTCAGACTCATTCCATTTTGCAAATGCTCGCGGAATTGTCTTTTGCAATTCAGCTATAGATTTAAAACTATTATTTTTGAAAATAAATTCCATCTTTACAGCAGGAATTTTGTTTCCGTGCAGTTTTACCATTGTACCGATAATCTCCTCGGCAACTTTTGCTGACATCATTATATCTGTTAAGTTCATCTGCGGATACTTTGT
The DNA here is from genome assembly GCA_024276275.1 of Candidatus Zixiibacteriota bacterium. GTDB lineage: Bacteria > Zixibacteria > MSB-5A5 > GN15 > FEB-12 > QQUK01. The sequence goes on along the minus strand of JAJRXM010000070.1, from coordinate 5,791 downwards.
CGTTATCTGCTCATAAGTGAAACCGTCACCGATAAGACGCAATATATCGGTTATTTTTACATTTGTATCTCTTATTTGTACATCAGCCATTTTATATCCTTTCGTTTTCAAGTTTAAGAGACTGTAATTTCTCTCGTACCTCTGTTTTTTCTTTTCGCATAAGCGTAGCTATATTTTCTAATTCTGCACCGCTATTATATAAGTTTTGTAGTTCTTTTATTTCATTTTCTGTCCATTCCGGTTGTATTTTAGTCATATCAAACGGAACTAGTTTGTTGACAGTTTCAAGATATGAATCTAAAATCAAATGGTTTTTCAGATACTCTGTTGTACGCAATAGCAGCTTACGGATTTCAGAAACTGAAATTAAACTATCTGAATTTGCTATTTTTTCAATATACTCACCTTGTATTAGTAACTTTAAAATATCAAACAAATCTCTTTCAGAATCACCAACTTTAATCCATTTCGGTTTCATCGTTCTTTATTCTCTTTCTAGCCTTTTTAAAATAAGCCCCCATTTTGCTTATTCCCCCTCGTATATCTAATATCGTATGGGTGACTGACAAGGGCTGTCAGTTTAATTTCATTTTTTTATTTATTGACAATACTTGTCTTTTTTGAGCAAATAGACTATTTTTGGATAAAATAAATTGATTATAAAATGAAGAATTGAGGATATGTATGTTATTTGGAGCTCATGAATCTATTGCCGGAGGTGTTTTTAACGCTATCGAACGGGGTAAAAAAGCGACCTGCGATACTATTCAGATGTTTAATAAATCAAATTCACAATGGCGGGCAAAAGTTATATCTGAAAAAGAATTAGATAAGTATTTCAAATTTATTGACGAACTCGGTGTTACGGTGTCGACCTCTCACTCAAGCTATCTTATTAATCTGGCATCTCCCAAAGAAGAGCTGAATGAAAAATCTTTTAATGCGATAAAAGAAGAGATGGAACGATGCGAGATGCTTAAAATTCCAAATCTAGTTTTTCACCCCGGTTCGCATGTCGGCGAAGGGGAAGAGCCGGGTATGGATGCTATCGCTAAAAATGTAGTGCGACTGTTTGAAGAACTTCCCGAAACCGACAATGTAACACTCCTCTTTGAAACAACCGCAGGGCAGGGAACAAATCTTGGATATACTTTTGAGCAGATAGGTTATTTGATTGAAAAATCAGGCGGACATAATAGGCTGGGAGTATGTATGGACACTTGTCATATTTTTGCGGCGGGCTATCCGTTGTCAGAACCGAAAGAGTATAAAAAAACGATGAAACAGTTTGATGACTGTATCGGTATTGACCGTTTAAAAATTATACACATGAATGACTCCAAAAAAGAGTTCGGTTCCAAACGCGACAGACACGAACATATAGGTAAAGGGTTTATCGGTCTCGAGGCGTTCCGAAATATTGTCAATGACAAAAAGCTGAAAAAAGTCCCGATGATTTTAGAAACTCCTAAAGGTGATGAGTTGCTTGAGGATGTCGAAAACCTAAAACTTCTCCGCTCATTGGTGAAGTAGGAATTAATATAATCAGGTGTCGTTTCCCGAGACCTGATTTTTGTATTACTATCAGAAAGATATAGATATACAAACCCTTCCCAAATAGAGTCATCCTTGATTTACCGCCAGAACCTTGACAAACTCTACCATTTTAACCCAAGTAGGTCAGGAGCCCTGTGCTCCTGACTATTTAAAGAAAAGTCAAGACCGCAGGGGTCTTGACTCACTATCTTATTGCAATCGTATCTATTTGATTGACATATTGTTATAATGTATTATATTTCTTTTGTAAATCATTTGTGCCTAATTCGTGTCAATATGGAGATTGTTAAAATGGCAAGAATATACAAAAGAGGTAAGACTTGGTATCTTGATATTAGAGTCAAAGGTCGAAGAGTCAGACAGAAAGTCGGCAATTCTAAAAAAGTGGCTGAACTTGCTCTTAAGGATGCTGAAGTCAAAGTTGCGAGACATGAATTTGGTTTTGCCAGAAAAGATATTGCCATCGATAAACTCCTTGAAAAGTTTCTCGAATACTCAAAAGCTAACCACCGTCAGGGTTCTACAAGACGATTTAAAGCAATTATTGAAAACTTTAAGAGTTTTTTTGAAACCAAAACTTCTATAACATTTCTCTCAGAAATCACTCCCGAAACAATTGACCAGTACAAAATCTATCTAGTTAATAATCAGGATAATTCCTCTTTAGATGAAAAGATAAAAACAACTCCCACAGGAATCAAGCCTGAAACAGTTAATTTTGAGTTAAAAACTCTGACTAATATTTTTAATCGGGCGATTAAATGGGGCTATTTAAAAGAAAACCCTGTTAAAGACGTAAAACGATTCAAAGTTAATAATGCTAAACCTGTTAGGTTTCTTTCTGATAAAGAATGCCAGCGGTTATTGAAAGCTTGTCCTGAAAAGTTTTATCCTATTTTCTTTACATATTTGAATACTGGTATGCGAAAATCAGAGTTAATCAACCTTGAATGGAATGATATAGATTTTAGACGCAGAAAAATAAAAATACAATGGAAAGAGTTCTGGCAACCAAAAACAGGTCAAAGAGAAATTCCTATGAGTCAGAATCAGTTTGAACTTTTACAAAAACTAAAACAGGAAAATGATAAAGGTTTGAAAAGTAATTTTGTTTTTCCTCATAAAAACGGCAGTATTATAAAGACTAAGCTTCGGGAGAAATTGGTAGAAATTGCTGAGGAAGCAAAGATTAAAGATTTAACAAAAATTCATACTTTACGTCATACTTTTGCATCTCATTTAGTAATGAAAGGTGTTGATTTACCAACGGTGAAAAATCTTATGGGACATTCTGATATTCAAACAACTATGATTTATGCTCATCTTGCACCGGATCATTTGGCTGATGCTGTTGAAAAATTGGAGTTTTGAGAAGAATTTTGAATAAATTGATTATACTAAAATATTTATTTTCAACATAATCTTCGCAACTTTCTTTTCCGCTTTCTTCTCAAACTACTTCTCTATAGAAATTCTTCTAAACCTCAAGTGTTTTCCATGCTTCACTATAGGAAGTATTCCTGATGCTATTCGATAATAGTGCTGTAGGATTACTCAGAGCTATTAATTAATTCTTGATCTTTATTGTCTTGACAAAGAAACAATAAGTATTATATATATTTATATGTCGGCTTTAAACGAGTTCAGGAAGGAGACTCATTCAAATTTCTGTTAAACTTTAAACTTGAAGGTGATGATCATGGCAAGAGAAGGTTCCCAAAAAGAAACATATACTATTTTTAACCCTGGACAAGCCAATCTTAATTCTGGTATCGTTTCACCAGTCCATACACATAGTGATGGTACTATTCCTCATTGTTGTGTAAGCTATCATGATTCTAAAGGTAACGTTGCTGCAAAATTAAAGCATATAACTCCTGAAGAAGGAGCGTATTTAAAGTTGGTTAAAGATCAAAAATAGTATTATAGTGCTATAATTCTTTAAAAACTGTATCAATTATTGATACAGTTTTTTTATATCACAAAATTTAATTACTCTATATGTTTCTCCATTATATGGAAATATCATTTAACAAAATGGAATTTATGGGAGATGGAACTATCTAAAGTAAATAATATTAAATTTAGAACTGCTCGTGTTAGTGAGATAAATCATAAAATAAAAGTGGAAGATTTTATTTCTTATGCAAAAGAAATGAGATTAAATTCGATAAAGGTTTTTTCTTTACATTACTTTTCATATGGTATATCCGAATCTACCGAAGATGCACTGGAAAACGTATTAAAAACATCAGATTGGCAAGAATATTTACATTCTTCAAAAACCTTTACAATTATCATCAATGTATTGGCTGAATTTCTTTTATATCTTTATCATAATGATAAAATTATATTTCATCCAATTCTAAAATTTCATAATTTAACAAATAACTTGGCAAATTTATTAAAACAATCAGAAAGTCAAAAAAGTTTGGTATTGTACCAACAAATAATTGGCATCCATATAATTTTATCTCGAGAAATAGAACTATTTTTAAAATTATTAGATAAAACTCAGAAAATCTTTTTTACTAATTTAAAATTTGTAACTCCACTTAAAGCAGACAAGGAGGTTTTTGCTAACTGTTTACAAGCTATCTTAAAAGATACCAATATAAAGTTCGTGGTTAAGCAAATGAAAGTCTATAACTCTCCCTCAGAAGTTGTCATAAATTTTGTTAATTTGATGCAACTAACTAGTTTCTTTGCATTGTTTTTGGCTTCAAGATTTCGGTTACAATTAACTAAAATTGATAAAAAAATAATATCTATGAAACCTAATACTACAACACAAGTAAACAAAATTGGTGAAGAAAATGAATTGTTGCCTTTTGATATTAAAGTTGGTAGAATATCAAATTCACCTTCTACTATTGGATTTCAAATTAATTCTATCTTTCCAGGTAATTTATATGCTGAGTTATCTCTACTTATCGAACTTAGTGCCATAAGTAAATTAAAAAAAATATTAACTAAGATTATTATTTCCTCGGAGGAAGACCAGACAGTATGATAGCACTTTCTAACAATTGTTCATAAGGCATATAATAATTTAATCTCACATATTCATGATTTTCATCTAAAGCAAATCCCATCCCTGCTGATATTTCAATAATTATTCTCTTTGACTTACAATATTGAAGGAGATAGCTTCTTTTTTCAGAAAATGATCCATTCCAATTTGTAAAATCAACAATGAATGAACCGGTATAACCACTTTCAATTTGTGTTAGTGATATTGAAGTTCCTCGAATTGCTCTACCTATCTTATGATGGTAGTTAACTGTTTGCTTCAAACTACTAGCAGCCAATAGTCTAAAATTATTCCAATCTCCTAATAATTCTGATGCTACCTTTAAGCTAAATATATCAAGACCTCCCTGAAATACCCAAAGTGACCCTTCAATTTGTTCTTTAATCCTCGAATGATGAATTATTAGTGCTAACCTAATACCATTTATCCCTAACCCTTTAGCAATACTTCTAAGGCGGATTATTCTTTTATTATCATATGTATTAATAATTTGTGAGATTTTAGAAGGTATCTGTATTTCTGCAGCTTCATCTATTATGATAGTCAACTCTGGATAAGTTACCAATAAATGTTTTATAAATTCCAGATTATTGTTACATCCTATAGAAATTCTCGGTTGTGTAAGCCATATTGCTTTTGCTCCTTCTTTGATTCCTTTATCAACATCGCTTATGGATATTTGAAAATCATTATTTCTAAAAGTGGGTAGCCTAAACACTTTAAAACCTAGAGATTTAGCTTGATAGTATGTTGCGTAATAGTATGGACTTTCAAGTAAGATTCCATGTATGTTATTCCATTTCAAATATTGCAATATAGCAGAAGACCCTATTGTAGTTGAATGGCATAATGTTAATTCATTTTGAGAAAGTTTATCGTTTGACTCCCATAATTTAAGAGAAGGAATAATTTTATCATAATAAGGATTTGCATTAGGGGTATTACCAGATACGTAATCAACCATTTCTTGTTTCGTTATCGAAGGAAGATTAAATTTTGTAGAGTGGGTATTTTCAATACCAATAAATCCAGAAGGATTAAGATAATATCTTCCATCGTCCGGAACTTGTCAATAAAAATGAGACACATTTCTTAATTATTTCTTCTTGAAATTTTCTACAAAATTACATTTTTTTCTGTTTTTACGCAGCTCTCGGTTTATTTATCCAGACTTTTTTCGATAACCGTTTCAATTTCGGT
>JAJRXM010000069.1 GCA_024276275.1 Candidatus Zixiibacteriota bacterium | reverse complement strand
GCGGAGCTTGATACACTTTTGAACAGAACTGATTCTTTCTTTTTCTCTGCATGTACAGATTCTGATAACATCTGATATTCTCCATACCGCCCTACTTACACGTTTCAACTTTCTGTCTCACTTATATTGGCACGGAGGGGCTGGAGCAATAATTACTCATAGGTACAAATCTTTATATCCTACAACCTCTGATATGGAGGATATGGTTGTAGGAGTTAAAGTAATAACTGAAGGAACAGATTTATACCCACCTTATGAAGTGTATACCTACGGATTTCACCTTTATTATATGGGTTATGACGATTCAAGAAAATTATTAAGATCAATTATCTCATCTATTCCAACTGATATTACTGAATTTGATAATGGAAACTTACCAATAGATTATCATCTTTATCAAAATTATCCGAACCCATTTAATCCAAATACTACGATTGAGTTTAATCTCCCTACTCGTTCTGTTGTAACTTTACTTATTTACAATTTGCTTGGACAGCAAGTAAAAGAACTTATAAATCAAAAATTCTCTGCTGGAAATTATAGAGTAACTTGGGATGGAATAAATAATTCAGGTGTTAAAGTATCTAGCGGAATATATTTATATAGAATTAAAACTGAATCTTTTACAGCTACAAAGAAAATGGTATTATTAAAATAAGTTAAAAAAGAAACATTGATGTATTCATTATGGATATATACTCTCAGAAGAAGAAGCAAGAGAGATTGTAGTTAACTTAAGAGGCTTTTTTGACGTTTTAATTGAATGGGATAGAGAAGATAAAGAAAAGAAAGCTCAAGAAAAAAAGAAATAGATTAGTCCCCTTTTTCCTTATTGTTTTTTAAGTAGTTATCTACGAGCATCTCTGCTAACCACTCTTCAAGGTCAAAGTTAAAATCAGGAGGAGGGTCTACATATTTAATAGTAAATGTAATTTCTTTTTTCTTCTTACGTTTATCAGATTGTTCTTCTTTTTTCCCTTGCGTCATTTATCAAATTCCTTTTAATGGGTTTAAACGATTTACATTAAAGTATATAGTTTGTATAATCTGAGGAACAGAGAAACTCAATAATTAACAATTCGAAAGAACCTTGACATACACTTTTTCTAACGATTTTCTAACAATCTACTTGGTTCTACTTAACTCAACTTGATGCAAGTTGACTCTACTTGATGCAACTTAATGTATGGAATTCAACGATTTACGTGTAATTTCATGTGACACAAAAACTTATGAGATCATACTACTTCGAATCCCTGCCTCTCCGCCATTAAATAATGGCTTCATAAATACTTTAAGACTTTTAAATATTAGAACTTTTCATTTAAAATAGTTCTATATGTATCCCAAGTTCCCCGCATACTAAGTATGATTTATCCTTCGGACTGCGGGGAAAATTTTATTTGAAATTAAAAAACTACATACTGCAAAAATATATTTGATATATATTCTGCTTATAATAAGTCAGACTGAGCCTGTCGAAGTGTGTTCCATTTCTAAAAATGTTGCCATCCTGTTTTCCCCTATGTCATTCCAAACTTGATTTGGAATCCAGTCTTTTATAATTGACAATTTAGTCAGGTCATTCGTTATTTAAATATGAAGATGTTAAAGTTTCGGAGAGATTATACACAACCCAACGCAAGCGTTGGGGCACCCGTGGTATTGAGAATAATTGTAAGAGAAGTAGAAACAATTAAACATAAGAGATGAATAATGAAAATTAGAACATACAAAAATAAAAAAGATTATTATTTATATAAATTATTAAGTTGGTCTGTTATTCTGGGTTCATTTTATGGTTATTATTTATTAATGAATAAATTTATGAATATCTCAATTGAAATTTGTTTATCTATAATTTTACCTACAATATTCATAATGTCTTCAGGAATTATTGCTCTTTCTCAAATTGAGTATAATAAAAATTTTTCTAACGGTAAAATTTATTCATTTGATAAAAAATTACAGAAACTAAATCATATAATAATTATAATTTTACAATTATTTTTGATTGTAGTTCTTGTTTTGGGAATAGGTTATTCTGTTCTATCGTTCATGGTTGAAAAAAATATTTCAATAGGACTTTGTTTTGCATTTATGGGAATAATTGCATTTATGCTATTAGTTCCGACGTGGAGGTATATAATACATAAAAGAATAAAATAGTAATAGAAGTGATGAGTCTCTTTACCTTCGGATTTCAGGACAGGTGGTGCACCGCACAGGGGTGTGTTTATAATCATCTTTTACTTTGACAGTATTATCAATGAATTGTACATTAAATTGTATATGAGATATGAAGAAACTAATAATTTTGAATAGAACCCAACCACAAGGGGATTGGCTACCCAGCTGATTTATATTTAATTAAATACAATGTAATTCAGCATATTAAAAAAGAATATTACAATGAAAAAAAAGATGTTACTTTGCTTATTAATAATTTTACTTATTGGATGTCGTTATGATAGAAGTCTCCTTCCAATCGAAATGTCAAAAGGGTTTTTGTCTATAGATAATGGTGTCAAATATTATAAGTTTGATTTAGAAGATTTCATAAATTTACATAGCAAAGTTTATCCAATATATGAAGGAACTATTGATGGATATCATTTATTTGTTATTTATCGAAAAACAGTTAAGGATGGTGAAACTTCCCATTTTGCTTTAAGAAAAGAACAATGCATTATAGAAAGTGAATGCACTCCAGCAGAAGAATACATTAATATCCGAAAGTTAGGATTTAGGAAAGGATATTTGTTGTATGGGAAATTATTTGTCAAAAATTCAATTAATAAAATATATGGAAAAATAGCAGTTCCAATTAAAAAGTCAAGCGGATATATAGAATATCATAGTATAAAATATTATAAATTCACTATTTCTGATTTATTAAATGTTAATGAAAACTTTCGTCCAACTTATATTGGGACAATAGATCAGTACCATTTATTTAGAACATTTAATGGTGATAGTAATGAATCTAAAAACACTTCTTTTATTGCGTTAGTTAAGAAAGACTGTGTAATTGAAAATGAAAGAACACCTGAAAATGAAAAACTTTATATGTTTGCAACAAATAAACTTAGGGAAGCAACACTAAAGAAAGGAAAGTTTAAAGTAGAAAATTAATTATTTTTTAACTCGTTTTTAGGGTTATTCTTTTAAAATAAACTAAATTATTAACAGCTTGTATTTTGGTAGGGTTAGCCCTCCAGTATTCTTAGGTGATACATCCTTAGGAGGTGATTCTGATTGGCCATTCTATCAGTGCAACGGTCAACATACTTGGTACAACATTCATGATAAAATCGACGGGCGGTACACCGCACAGGTGTGTTTATAGTCATCATTTACTTTGACAAGATTATCAATGAATTGTTAATTAAATTGTTTAAGAGGTACAGAGGAAATAAGTTTTGAAATTGATAATTTTGAATAGAACCCAACCACAAGGGATTGGCTACCCAGCTTTTTGTACATAAATAACTATTTTTATAACCATGAAACAATTTCAGAATAATTCTTGTTCTAATAATTAACTAATTCAAATCATAAATATAAAGAGCTAGTATGATCGAAATTATTCTGTTTTTTGCAACTCTGTTTTTGGCGTATTCCAACGGGGCCAACGACAATTTCAAGGGTGTCGCTACATTATTCGGCAGTAAAACAACCGGTTACAAGCCGGCACTTATTTGGGCAACAGTTACTACTTTGGCAGGGTCCTGTTTTTCTGTATTCATAGCACATAAATTAGTTATAGCTTTTTCCGGCAAGGGATTGGTGGCGACCTCTGTTACACAAATGCCCGACTATCTGCTTGCGGTTGGTTTAGGTGCTGCACTTACAGTTTTTATAGCAACCTTGCTTGGCTTTCCTATCTCGACAACGCACGCACTGATAGGTTCCTTAGTTGGCAGCGGGTTTATGGCATCAGATGCAAACCTGAATTTTGGTGCATTATCAAAATCATTTTTAGCTCCTCTTATTGTCAGTCCTGTTGTTGCCTTAACGGTGGCATCGCTTCTGTATATTCTCTTTCGAAGTGCCAGACAATATTTGGGGATAACAAAAGAGTATTGTTTGTGTGTCGGTAAGACGCACGAAGTTGTTGCGGTAGCATCGAGCAGAGAGTCGCTTGCTCTCATGCAGGCTGAGAAAAATGATTTAACGATAGATAAAGAGAATGTATGTATAGAAAAATATAACGGTTCATTTTTAGGCTTTCAAACTGAAAAAATTCTTGACGTTTTTCATTTTATAAGTGCGGGGGTAGTTTCATTTGCTAGAGGGCTTAACGATACTCCAAAAATTATGGGATTGCTAATAGTGGTAACAGCTCTTAATTTGCAAGTCAGCATGATTACTATTGCGGTTGCTATGGCGTTGGGTGGAATTTTCAACTCTAAAAAAGTAGCCCATGTTATGAGTAACGATATTACATATTTAAACCATGTACAGGGATTTACTGCCAATATTGTTACCGGTGTCATCGTTCTGTTTGCCTCAAAATTCGGCATGCCGGTTTCAACGACTCATGTCTCTGTAAGTGCTTTGTTTGGAATCGGACTGGTTAATAAAAAAGCAAACTACGGAGTGATAGGTAAAATTATTTTATCATGGGTGATAACCCTGCCACTTGGTGCCTTACTTGCCGGCGGTTCGTATTATATAATACATCAATTGTAAAAATATTTCTTTAAAGTTTCATTGTCATAATATCTTGAATTATTATATATTAGCTATATACGTAAATATGATAATTTGAGAGTAACTATGAAAACGAAAATTATATCAACTACTATAATAATAATTATGCTGTCATGCGGTAACCTGTCGGCACAATTTAATGACAGCAGCTGGAACATTGTTTATCAGGAAAATTTTGATTCAAACTTTGTAGCTGTTGACGGTCAGAAATTTGGAACTGATAATTGGTTGACATTTCAATTATTAAACGGAGGGAGCATTACTGTTGCTAACGGTTATGCACAACTTAATACCGATGATTTTCAAATGGCCGGTTTAATTAGAAGTGTAAATTCACTTCCGTCTGAATATAAAATAAGGACGAAAATCGGATATATAAATTATGATTTATCTAACTATGAAGCGGAAGATTTTATCAATCCCGATTTTAATACACATGGGGGATACTACGAAAACGGTGTCTATTTTTTGACCGTGACCGATGATACCTGTTCGGGAAATCAATGTGCCGAACTTTGGTGGCATTACCATCGGAAGATGGTTATAGATATTGATAACCACCTGAACTCAGGAGGAGGCGAGACAGTACATCCTGTTTACATGGTGTATATGGCCCCGCAGACAAATTCAGGAGGGAATCTACTTCGAACATGGAACGGTTCTATTTGGGATGAGACTCCTTGGAATTGGAATGTCGCCGCAACTTATAACTATAATAGTTGGTATTATGCTGAACTTGAAAAACGAAATAATTTATTAACCCTACGATTGTATGACGGTAATCAGATAATCATAGAGGAAACAACGCCGGTTAGTTTGGATAAAGTTAATGCGATGAATAATCCGGTTGAGTATTTGTACATAGGTGAACCGCATACAGATGACTACGAAGGTAATGTACGGATTGACGAGATAACACTATTTGTCTATGACAGTATTGCTGTTTCAGTCGGAGATTCCGAGAATGAACTACCCACAAGCTTGCATATATCTCAGAATTATCCAAATCCATTTAATCCGTCAACAACGATAGAGTACAGTTTACCGACACGAACCGATGTACAAATTGATGTGTATAATTTATTGGGGCAATTGGTTGTCAGATTAGTTCATGAAAATCAATCTGCAGGCAGTTATCAAATAAATTGGGACGGAAAAGATAGAAACGGACAAACATTGTCAAGCGGAGTCTATCTTTATAGAATCTCAACGGACAGTTTTACAAGTACAAAGAAGATGCTGTTATTGAAGTAGGGGGTTTGATATTTGTTTATAATTTTGCAAAGAAGGACAATAAGAGTTTTATTAAAAATAAAAGATTCTACATCAAACTAAAGAATGGAAAATCAGAATGTCAGAAAACAAAATTGGAACAATCGGCTGGATAGACCTCACTGTTCCCGATGCCACCGTAATTCGTGATTTTTATCAAAAAGTTGTCGGGTGGAATCATTCAGCGGTTTCGATGGGGGAGTATGATGATTTCTGTATGCTGCCGCCGTCATCAGAAAATCCGGTGAGCGGGATTTGCTACGCAAGAGGAGCCAATAAAGATTTACCACCGATATGGATTATTTATATAATAGTCGCTGATATCGAACATTCTGTATCAGCATGTAAAGAGTTGGGCGGTGAGGTTATTATGGAACCGAAAGATTACGGCGAACAGGGAAGGTACTGTATTATCAAAGACCCTGCCGGAGCAGTTTCGGCGTTGTATCAAATTTTGGAATAATTACTTAGCTTTATGCTACTGCATCTTTTGGTTTGTCGACTATCTTTTGACATTCTTTTGAACAGCATTTATTTAGTTTTTCTTCACATGTTGGACAGGAGACATAAAAACGATTACAATCAACATTACGACAGTTACGTAAAAAATCCGATGATGTTCCGCAGATATAACAATTAGAAACCGGCTCACCCTCGCTGTTCATCGGGGAGACCATCCTTTTGTCAAAGACAAAACATTTTCCTTCCCAGACAGATTTTTGATGTTCTTTACCAAATTGAATAATTCCCTGATTGAGCTGCGATACATCTTTAATGCCTTGCTCTTTGACAAATGCGGTTGCTTTTTCGCATCGTACACCACCGGTACAATACATGACAACTTTTTTATTTTTCAGTTCGTTTAAGTCAATTTTTTTAGTGAATTCTCTAAATGTTTTCAGATTGACATGTGTTGCACCTCTAAACCTACCGACTTCAAATTCATAATCATTGCGAGTGTCCAAGAGAACAACATTTTCTTTTAAGTTTCCGTCTTTGTCGTATAATTCTAAGAACTGATCAGGAGAGATATGGTCACCTCTGTTTTTGAGGTCTACATCAAAATCAAAACGGACAATCTCTTTTTTTATTCTGATTTTCATTTTTTTAAACGGATGTTCACCGTAGGTCTCTTCTTCTTTATAAAACATATCTGAAAATCTAGAGTCATCTGAGAAAAATTTGCGTAATGCATCGGTGTTTTGTCTGTTTGATGATACCGAGCCGTTGATACCTTCGTTGCTTACTAAAATAGTACCACGATAAAACTGTTTGTTGCATATTTCCCTCAGCGATTCTGCTAATCGGTTTGGGTTATCTATTTCGACATATTTGTAAAATCCTAAAACTATCATTTGTATCTCTCTTCAGCTTTCATTAACTATTTATATTAGACCTATATTATATAATATAAAGTAATAAAAAACAAATAGCAGTTACTCTCTGTTATTTTAACCGGAGACATTAGTTTTTCGGGATTGAATGAAAACCTATAAGAGTCAATCAGTTACTAAGTTAGTAGCTTCTTTCTTCAATGCCTTTTATAAGGTTTTTAAAAATGAAATAATGGAACGGTAAAAATAAATACCAATATGCACGACCTAAAAAAGTATATGTATCGTAATAGGCTATGACGGTCAATTTTTTCATATCCTGTTTTGGCGTAATTCTGAATTCTAGCCAGGCTTTTCCGGGCAGAAACATTTCGGCACGGAGAAGTAATTTTTTGTTCTGTTCTATTGATTCGACTCTCCAAAAATCGATAACATCATTTGCTTTAAGAGGATAATAATGTTTTCTACCCCGAAGAGTTCCGACTCCGGTCAGGGTTCTGTCAATTGCTCCCCGCAATCTCCATAGCCAACTGCTTTGGAACCATCCTTCGTCTCCGCCTATTTCACAGATTGAATAAAAAATAGAGTTTGCCGTTTTATTACTTCGAATTGAATACCTGGTTGAATATCTGGTTACATAATTTAGCTCTTTGAGTTTTAGAGCAAGTTCGTGGGCAGGAGGATAAGCATCTGACCATCGGGTATATACTTTATCCTGGTCTTCGCGAGTCATAGCCCGTCGTGTTGATTCTTCAAATGAGAAAGTTTCTATCGGTACATAATTTTTAATAGAATCATTTTGACAGATAACTTCATTTTTTAAACTTTCCATTAAGCATTGAGTGATAGGATACGGTACAGGTGTTACAAGACTAATGCAATATGCATAAAGAGAGAGATATGAAAAAGGTGATGATATGAAAATTGTTTTTTTATCAAGAATTTTTGCAAATATCTTTAACATATCCTTATAAGAAAGAACATCTTTTCCGCCGATATCAAATTGTTTATTAGCTGTTTCGGGAACTTCTAATACTCCCACCAGATATTTAATAACATCACGAATAGAGATAGGCTGGCATTTATTTTTTGTCCAATGAGGAGTAAAAATAAACGGTAGTTTTTTTACAAGATTGTGAACTATTTCATACGAAGCCGACCCGGAACCTATAATAATAGCAGCATTTAAAATTGTAACCGGGACTCTTCCCTTATTAAATTCATCTGATACTTCAATACGGTTTCTGAGATGCGAAGAAAGATCGCTTCTTTTATCACCAAGTCCGCCAAGATAAATAATCCGTTTTAGTTCTTTTTCTTCGGCTACTTTTCTAAAATTTTTTGCTGCCTTTATATCGGCATGCTCAAATTCTAATAATCCCAGCTGCATCGAATGAATTAAATAATATGCGGTGTCTATGCCGTCAAGAGCATCACGTAATTCATTGATATTTAGAGCATCCGCCTCTATTACTTCAATATTCGGCCAATAGTTTTTATAAATATCTGAATCACCTCGTACCATAACTCGTAGTTGATAACCACGTGCCAACAATTCCGGTATTAATCTGCCGCCAATATATCCGGATGCACCCGTTATCAAAATTTTTCCCGCATCGGTAAGCGGCGATGTGGGTAGATCTTTACATCGCAAATCGTCGGTGATAAAAGTTCTGTCGTTTGATTGATCAGACATAGCTACCTTTAATAGAAAGTTCAAAATCAAAAATTCAATAGATAACAATAAATGTCAAGTTTAATCATTTTTAATAATCAGACAAAGCTTGACATTTATAAAGATCATTATAATTATTATACCAACTTAATATAAATAAGAGTTTATGATGATACTACAAATATTCGGCAGTAAAAAATGTAAAGATAGCCAAAAAGCTGTTCGTTTTTTTAAAGAGCGAAGTATTAATTTTCAATTTATAGATTTAAAAGAAAAATCTGTCAGCCCGGGTGAACTAAATTCGATTAAAAAATATTACTATCTTGAAGATATTATTGACAGATACTCTAAGACGTATGAAAATTTAAATTTAGCATATATTCAACATGATGTTGAAGAAATGCTATTGGCTCATCCGTTATTATTCATAACGCCGATATTACGTTCAGATTTTGGGGTGTTTGTCGGGTATGATCAAGAAGCGTGGAAAGATTGGGCAAAAAAATTAAAATAATCTGTTATATACCCCAAATATTCTGTTCTATAAACTGAAGCATATCTTTGCGGTCAGGAAACATTGTAAATTGTTTATCTCTTTTGGCTTTTCTTTTTTCACACAACGCAAGACCGTCGATAATAATAGTCGGCGAGTCGACAGATTTGTCATGTTCCGAGTATTCTGCTAAAAGCCCCGATGAGTCAATAAAATGTATGACCGAATCACTGGCTTCTTTTTGTTTCGGATCTTTGCTTGAAAAAACTAATCCAATTTCCATAATATTTCCTTTATTGCTCTCTGATTAAAATCATTTTTTTAAACAGTCGTGTCAACAATAATCGGTCTGTAATTTATGTTAAAATCTTGACAATCTCCTATAAGCGATTTAATGTATAGCAGTATATCTATAATTATTATACACAAAAGGAGTAATTATGCACAAACTTTTTGAGTTACCTTACCCAAAAAATGCTTTACAGCCTCACATTTCTGAAGAAACAATTAACTATCATTACGGAAAACATCACCAAGCGTATGTGAACAATTTAAACAAACTTATCGAGGGTGGTCAGTTTGCTGCTAAGTCATTGGAGGATATTATAAAATCATCCGAAGGCGGAATTTTCAACAACGCTGCACAGGTCTACAACCATACATTTTACTGGAACTGTTTATCTCCAAACGGAGGAGGCGAGGCATCGGGGCTTCTTGCCGAAGCTCTTATCGCCCAATTCGGTTCACTTGACTCTTTTAAAGAAAAATTTACTCAAGCAGCAGCGACTTTGTTTGGGGCGGGATGGTGCTGGCTGGTCAAAAAAGAGGACGGCACTTTGGATATTATGCAGACCTCAAATGCCGGCTGTCCGCTTACTTATGGGTGTACCCCATTGTTGACAGTTGATGTATGGGAGCATGCATATTATGTAGATTATCGTAATGCGAGACCTGAGTATTTGAACCATTTTTGGTCACTTGTCAACTGGGATTTTGCGAGTAGGAATTTCGCGGGTTAGGAGTGAAATTAGTAGGTAGTTATCCTTATAATTATTTTATTTAGAAAGATAGATGCAAATGAAAAAAATAATAGTACTCATATTTCTTTGCTTTATTGCATCAGGTTGTGCAATAAAACAAATAAAACAAGTGCTTCCTAAAGAAATTGCAAGTGGAAGCATTGTGCAGAATGGAAGAGAATATTTTATTGTTGTACCATCAGATTTTCAGACATCAAAGGGTGACGTATTAATAACCTATCAAGGTTCAATTGAACAATACCATTTATTTAGATCATGGGAGAAGATGCGTGTGAAGGATCATACTTCGCTTTTTGCGTTAAGAAGAGATGATTGTGTCGTAGAAGATGAAGTCAGCCTTACAAAAGATGAAGAATTTATTAAGCAATGTTCTTTTAGGTCTGGAGAGTTTGTTGATGGGAAAATTATTGTGGGAAAATGTGAAAAATAACATAGCTATAATACCATAAAAGGCTGGATTCCTGCTTTCGCAGGAAGGGAGTAGTGGTGAAATTAAGAGTTTTCAAAAAAAATTCGATTCATCTTTGTAGGGAAGAACTCATTAATGGTTTTCAATGACAAAGTAATATAAACCTACCCGAAGTGTGTGGCACCTGAAGTAAATTTTCGGAACAGGCAAGCCAGTTCCCTACATATAAATTTGGGAAAGATATAATGAATAAAAATCCTATAGATAATCTTGCTAAACGACTCCGCAATGTCGGTCCTGCCGTTGCGGAAAAACTAATTGACGCAGGAATAGATACTCCTGAAAAATTAAGAAAAATCGGAGCAAAGGAAGCATTTCTTCGTATTCATCACACCGGTGGATTTTGTGGAAAGTATAACGCAAGTTACCTTTATGCTCTTGAGGGAGCAATACGAAATTGTGATTGGCTGGATATTCCAGAGAAAACAAAAAAAGAGTACAAAGAGTTTACAGAAAATTTGAGAAGTAATAAATAAAAAGCAGTAGGGTGATTTCTCACTCTACTGCTTCTGTGTATAAACAACATAATAATCTGAAATTACATACTACTTCTTATCTTTTAATAATGAATGTCCTGTTGAAAGTCCAAAGATAAAAAGAACAATTACTAAAATACCTATCGCAAAGATTGTATCTCCGGGAGCACGCATCCATTTCAAAGTTGTAATCAAAGGTGAGTATAAGAACTCGGCAGACCGTGCATACCAGTATCCTTTGTCAACAGACGCATAGGTCTGTAAGAATCCGATTGGCAGAAGACTGATGAGAACCATCAAACTCAGGCCGGAGTTAATAGCCCAGAAAGCAAATTTAATAATTTTTTGATTCCAAACTTGCCTTACATGTATAACGCGTAAACAGAACAGCATTAAACCGAGTCCAAGCATCCCGTAGACTCCAAAGAGAGCAGTATGAGCATGAACAGCAGTAGTGTTAAGTCCTTGCATATAATAGAGAGCGATTGGCGGATTTATCATAAATCCGAATAACCCGGCACCGATCATATTCCAGAATGCAACTGCCACAAAGAAATATATCGGCCATTTGTATTTTTCTACCCATTTGGCAGTTTTAATCAACCGAAGATTTTCCCAAACTTCAAATCCTACAATAGTTAACGGTGCAACTTCTAAAGCGGAGAAAACAGAACCGAGAGCCATTATAGCTGTCGGAGTGCCGGCAAAATAAAGATGATGTAGTGTTCCGACAATACCGCCTGTTAAAAATATTGTAGTAGAAAAAAGAACTGCATTGGTGGCACTTTTTATACGTAGTAAAGATAACTTTGTAAATAATAATGCGATAACAGCGGTAGCAAAAACCTCAAAGAAACCTTCCACCCATAGATGTACAACCCACCAGCGCCAGTATTCTACAATTGAGATATGTGTTCCTTTTCCCCACATTAAACCTGCCATATAAAAACCGCCGATAGCAACAATGGAGATTAAGAACATTGTCAGCAGACTTTTATCAGGACCATTTTTTCTAATTGCTGAAATAATACATCTTCCGACTAAAACAACCCAAATCATGAGACCGGCAAGTAATGCAATTTGCCAAACTCTACCAAGGTCAACATATTCATATCCTTGGTGTCCGAAATAAAACCATGCATCACTATCATTTAGGTAACCCATTACCGAAAGCCATTCACCCGTCATTGAACCAAGTACAACAACCACTAAGGCACCGAGTAATACATTTACTCCGAGTCTTTGGTATTTAGGTTCGTATCCGGATATTATCGGAGCTATAAACAGACCTGCTGCCAGCCATGATGTCGCTATCCAGAAAATTCCAAGCTGGGTATGCCATGTACGTGCAACTGCATAAGGTAGAATTTCTGCTAAAGGAATACCATAAAACGCATGACCTTCAACTCCATAGTGAGCTACAATAATACCTAATGCCATCTGAATTAAGAAAAGAGCTGATGCTACCCAAAAATATAAGATAGATGCTTTTTGAGAAGGTGTCGGTTTAAAACCAAGTAAGGGGTCTTCAGTTGGAAAGTTTTCTGCAATAGAATCTTCATCTTTGTTCTTTACATAGTAAAAGACCAAAAGTGCAATTCCAAATAGAAGTGTCAAAATTGAAAACCCGGTCCATATAATTGAATCCGATGTCGGTTTATTATCAATTAACGGCTCATGGGGCCAGTTATTTGTGTAAGTGATATTATCATCAACTCGATGCGTTGACGCTGCCCATGCAGACCAAAAGAAAAATGATGCCATCTGTTCTATCCGTACCGGGTCTTTTAGAGTTCCCGGAGGAATCGCAAACTGTTCATTTCCATTTTTAAAGATATCTATATAATAGGCAACATTTGCTTTGTATGCTAAATGTCGAATTGGGTCTAAAACCAATTTATTGCTACTTGGGTCATAAGTGTTTTTGTTTAACAGAGATTTTAAACGCTGTCGTAAAGCAGCTTGCTGTTCCTCGTTTAAATCATCGTAGGACAGATCAAAATCTACACGTGCATATTCATTTAAGATGAAAACACATTCACGATGCAGCCACTCAGCTGTCCAATCAGGAGCAACATAAGAACCGTGACCCCAAAGAGAGCCAAGTTCCATTCCTCCCATTGCCTGCCAAACATTCTGACCTTTTGAAATATCACCGGAGGGAACAATTACTACACCTTGGGTAGTAACTACCGAATCAGGGATTGGCGGTTTTTCTTGATAAATCTTAAAACCGGACCAACCGAGAATAGTAAATGAAACTGTAACTACGGCTATAAATCCAATCCATAGTTTTTTCATAGTTGTAAATCCTTTCTAATAGTTATAATAATCAAAACTATTGTACTTATTATTATATAAAGTGTATTTAACAAGCACTGTGTTGGTCTATGTAATACAATATAGTTCTGATTAACATGACTTAAATCAATATTGCCGATAAAGCAACATAAAAGATTATATTGGTCTATATTTAATATGAGTAAAAAACTTAGGTTATGAGATAATTAGTGGGAAATCAGATTTGGTTTCAACGCTTCCGATACAAATAGCAAGAATATTTTTCTCTGTAAGTTCTTTTTCAAATGCTTCACAATGAGACACAGGTATTGAAATAAACAGTCCGCCCGATGTTTGTGGGTCAAAGAGAACAGGTATAAGATTTTTATCTATATCTGAACTTATTTGATATTTCCCCTCTAAAAATTCCATGTTGGCGTTTGTACCGCCCGGTACCATCCCTTTTTCGGCAAATTCAAGAGCTTTGGGAAGTACAGGAAGATTGTCTGCTTTAATCCGAATTGTAACGTCCGAACCGTCTGCCATTTCAAAAGCATGTCCCATCAGACCGTATCCGGTAATATCAGTAACAGATGAGGGGTTATGATTGACCATTATTTCTGCGGCTGCTTTGTTTAGTTCAACCATCTGTTCGGTGACAATTTCTATCAATTAATTTGAAACTGCATCTCTTTTTATAGCGGTCGTAATAAGTCCTGTACCGAGTTTTTTGGTCAAATATATTTTATCGCCGACTTGAGCGTTTGAATTGGTGAGAACTTTGGATGGGTCGATTACACCGGTGACTGAAACACCGTATTTCAGCTCTTTATCTTTTATCGAATGTCCACCGACTACAACTGCTCCGGCTTCTTCTATTTTTTCAGTGCCGCCCCGCAAAATATCGGCAAGAATTGAAGCAGGGAGATTTGTCGGAAAGCCTACAATACTCAAGGCTGTAATCGGACGACCGCCCATGGCGTAAACATCTGAAATGGCATTGGCAGCAGCAATCCGACCGAAATTATAAGGATCATCAACAATCGGCGGGAAAAAGTCAAGCGTCTGCACTAAAGCAAGATTATCGGCAACCCGAAAAACTCCGGCATCATCGGCTTTGTTGAACCCAACCAGTAAATCTTTGTGGCTTGATTGAGGTAAATCTTTGAGAGCTTCAGCCAAAAACTTTGGCGGTAATTTAGAAGCTCAACCGGCACAACTTACTTGAGCGGTTAATTTGATTTCGGCTTCTTTCCGTTTATCTTCCATATCTAGCTAAGGTATAGTCATACAACGTAATAGGCAATAGAAAAATTATGTACTATTATAGACATTGACAAAAATAGCCTTTATAGGTATACTTTCGCCCCAATGAATATTTGTTGAATTAGAAAAGGTTTTAATATATGGCACATAAAGTAACTCTCATTCCCGGCGATGGTATCGGACCTGAAATTACAGAATCAGTAATACGGGTTATCGAAGCAACCGGAGTTGATATAGCATGGGACCGTCAATTAGCCGGAATTCCGGCAGTTCAAGAATTCGGTGATTCAGTCCCTGACCAATGTCTAGAATCAATCAAAGAAAACAAAGTAGCTCTCAAAGGACCGTTGACAACTTTAGTCGGCAAAGGGTTCCGCTCTGCCAATGTTACCTTGCGGAGGAAACTTAATTTGTATGCCAATCTTCGCCCGGTGAAAACTATCGGAGGTGTGCCGAGTAGATTTGATAAAGTTGATTTGGTTATTGTACGGGAGAATACCGAAGATTTATATTCCGGTATTGAAAATATAATTTCTCCGGGTGTTACACAGGCAATTAAAGTTGTAACAAAAGATGCTTCGGACAATATAGCCCGTTTTGCTTTTGAATATGCAAAAGCAAACGGACGGAAAAAAATCACGCTTGTGCATAAAGCAAATATTATGAAAATATCCGACGGACTCTTTTTGAAATCATTTGAAGAGGTCTCAGAAGATTACCCCGAAATCAAAGCTGAAGATAGAATTGTTGATGCACTCTGTATGAATTTAGTTATTGACCCAACCCAATTTGATGTGTTATTATTAGGTAATATGTTTGGTGACATAGTTTCAGACCTTGCCGCCGGTTTAGTTGGCGGGCTTGGTGTGGTTCCGGGTGCTAATTTAGGTAAAGAGTATGCCGTTTTTGAAGCGGTGCATGGTTCCGCACCGGATATAGCAGGAAAAAACCTTGCCAATCCGACTGCCTTGATTTTTTCGGCACTTATGATGCTCAGACATTTAAAAGAAGAAGATGCTGCCACTAAAATTTGGAAATCTATTGTTGTAACTTTGGCAATGGGACACCACTTAACAAAAGATTTAGGCGGGACTCTTTCTACAACCGAATTTACCGATGAACTTGTAAAAGAAATTTCAAGCCGTACATAACATTTACTGCACACCGAACAGATTGAAAAACCTGTTCGGAACAAAAATGAAAAAGATGAAAAAGATTCTAATTATTATATTTATAGCTATATGTAGTATTACCGCAAATGCAGGTGAGTTTCAATCCTCTTTGTATCCTGATACAAATCAGGTTACAATTGCTGTATCATCAAACGCCGATACTATAATAGTTACAATTAATAATCTTTCTCCACAAAGTATCACCGATTTTTATCTGACTGCAAATACAACTGATTCAGTATTTATTATTTCAAATATAATCGACGGAAATGCATCTCCGGTTATCAGTTACGACATAACCGAGGGAACCCTCTATCCGAACCTACTTTGTACAAGATGGATAATTGGAACATTAACGCAGACAGCTGAATTGAAATTTTACACATCAAACAGCGACAGTTCTCATATAACTTTTTGGGGAAAACAACCATTTGCCTTTTTTGGAATTGCCGAACCTGTTGCACCAAATTGTTGTATCGGTACAAGGGGAGATATCAACGGGGATTTATCAGACAATATAGATATTTCGGATTTAGTATTTCTTGTCGATTTTTCTTTTGGAACTCCGGTCGGTCCTGCACCGCCTTGTTTTGAAGAAGCCGATGTTGACGCATCGGGTCAGCTTGATATTTCAGATGTTGTATTGATTGTTAATTACATGTTCTCAGTCGAGGGAAATGTTCCGCCTGAGAATTGCCCATAGTTTTTAAATAGAGATAAAGTTTTTTTGTTAAAAGAGGATAAAAAGGGAGGTTTTAGTCCTTGACACGGAAAGCAATACATAACATATTTAAATAAAGTTTTAGGTAAACTATATTAGGAGGATTTTGTTGTGAAATACTTGATAATAGTTACTATTTTACTTCTCGTGTCGGTCTCATCTCTTTTTTCTGCCAATTTAATTACCAAAGATGACTTTTCTTGTTATGTCTCCGGTTCAGTAAGCCTTGCAGGAGAAATGAGTAATGTTGATGTTGCTTTTTATTCTGACAACTCATTCATACAAGTTATTCGTGATTGGGGTGGTTCTGATTATTTTACCCAATTTTATCCGAACGGTGATGTAAAAAGAAGCATAGAAAAATACTTTCCTTTTACAGGAGATACTTCAACAGTATCTGATTATAACAGATTTTCTACTGTATCAGTAAATGAGTCTGATTTTTCGGTTTTCCCTATATATACAAACTTGTCAGGAGAATCGAATAATTATATTTATTATATGGATATACAGGGTACTGCTGTTGTTGCTCCTATTTGTTTTACCTGTGATGACACGTTGTTGACAGGTTACAAAAAAAAATATAGTCGAGCTGATATAGGGTATAGCGGTATAATTGGAAATGTAAATATCTATACTGATACTGTCGGGAATCCCAGTATTGGAACAAATATGATTGTTGTGAGATTTTATACACCGGCCACAGGAGTGTTAAGCGATCCAATTGTAGTGACTGACCAAGCCAACCCTCTCCCTAATTTAGCAGGTTCCAATGATACTTTATATAGAACAAATGAACCGGTTGTTTTAAAAATATTTCAAGATAATAGTTTTGTAGTTGCATGGCAAAACAGTTATGCGAAACAGGAAAGAGTATATTATAGAGTTTACAATAACGATATGACCCCCCGAACTTCTGTTTTGTTAGCTGACTGCCAAGAAGGTCCTACCGGTTGTATTGGATATGAGAGAGTTCAGCAATTCTCAGTTGCCAATGAACTTGATGGAGATTTTTATATCTCTTGGGTAGGAGTTGACAGTTCTGATTATACTCATCACGTTTGGGTTCGTGGGTTTAATGCTGACGGTTCGCCTAAATATAATTTGATTAGGGCAAATGAACATAATTCACTTTATACAAATCATTTTGCATCAACAGGGTATATACATCAAAAAGTAGTTTGTAATAATTCCGGTGAACTATTAGTAACTTGGGGGCAAGGTTCTGCATACGAAACAGCAAGTAATATGTATACACAAAAAATTGATGCACTCGGAAATCTTGTTGGTCATAATTATCGAATCAATAATAATAATGCTACTATTTTAAAAAATATTCCTTATGCTTGTGACCTTAGCGATGATGGGCAGGCTGTTTTTATGTGGACATTTTTAGACGAAAATAATGAACCACAAATTTCTGCTCAACTCATACCGTATAGTCAGATTGGTGTTTTTGTACCCGGTGATATAAATTTTGACATGCAGATAGATATTTCTGATTTGATTACTCAAGTTGAATATATGTTTTCAAATGCTGATTATAAATTTTTTCCTGATGCTGTTATAGACTTTAATAGTGACGGTGATCTTGGGGATATAAGTGATTTAGTTTATCTGGTAACTTATATGTTTGACGGTGGTTCTCCGCCACAAAGTTTAGACCCGGGGATACGTCCTAATCCGGCAGGGAATTGAAAATAGTTCTGAAGCGGTTACTTTTGTAACCGCTTTTTTTCTTTTAAAATGCAACATATGAGATGAGTAGTCTGATATGATTTACACTTCCGCTTGTTGTATAGTCAGTAAATCTAATATCTACTTGAATGTTATTATCAAATAGATATCCTCCACCGATAATGAAAGTATCAAAAGTAATTAAGGAACCAATTACAGAATAAAATGATTTTTTATCTTTTGAAAAATAATGATACCAGTTATTTCCATCAGCACTCATGAATAGTGATGTAGTTCCATCGAGAGGTTTTTTACGAACACTCATTGATCTATCAAAGGTCAGCATTTCTCTTTCATTAAATGCATATCCTAAAGAGAAAACTACAGTAAAATCATAGTCTCCGGGGTAGTATTGACTTTGATTGTTACCTGTTGTAGTAATATTGGCTAGCTCAATTCCACCGCTCATCACAAAACCTTTGCGGTTGCCGTCGAAGGCTGATGTCTCACTACATGAAAATATAACAATAAAAACTGTTAGTACGCTTATAAAGTATTTAGGTATTTGAAGCCTCCTGCTTTAATAATCCTGTCAGGAAAGGGTTCCTGACAGCTCAAAGAAATTTTAAATTGTTCTCTTTAAAACTATCATCGTGAAATCATCAAAAATATGTTTTTTCGAGGCAAACTTATTTACCGCTTTATAAATAGCAGTTCTGATTTCTGTCGTAGACTTATCTCTGTTTTGCTGAATTATTTTAATAAGCCGTTCCTCACCAAACTGCTCATCATTGTTATTAAACACTTCCACGACACCGTCGGTGTACAAAATAACAATATCATCTTTATTAATATAAACAGGGCGTTCTTCATAAATAGCATCAGGGACAACACCAAGCACCGGACCTCCCTCACGTAGTTGTTCAATCGTTCCGTCAGCACGTAAAAGCAAAGGGAAATCATGCCCGCAGTTTGAAAAAGTAAAGATATGATTTTTTATATCCATGACACCATAGACAGCGGTAACAAAATTTCCGGGCTGCATAGATTCATGTAGAAGCTGATTTACTTTTTGACATATAATACGTATAGAATAATTATTGCGAATCTCGGCGATCATCGATGCCCGAAATGATGCCATTAAAAGTGAGGCAGGGATTCCTTTACCGGAAACATCACCTATTGCGATACCGATTTGATTATCGACAATTTGAATAAAGTCATAGTAATCACCACCGACCTGCCCTGACGGAATATTCTCACCGGTAATATCATAGCCTTTGATAACAAGTTCTTTTTTGGGAAGAAACGACATTTGAATATCACGGGCAATTGACAACTGCTGACCGATTTTATTACTTTCAACCAATTCATCGTGCAGTCTGGCACGTTCAATAGATACCGCAGCCTGGGCAGCAAAAGCAGTTAAAAGCTTTAAGTCATTATTGTCATAGGCATTTATTTTGGTTGATTCTATATTAAACACACCTACCACACGATTATCTACTTTCAGCGGAACCAGCATCTCGCTTTTTGTTTTACAATGCATATCTATATAATTTGGGTTTTCGGTAACATCGGAAACAATAATCGGTTCACCGGTATCGGCAACATGACCGACCAAACCCTGACCGTATTTTAAATGGATATGCTCTTCCGAGCAGTCTTCATAGCCAAGTGTGTAAAGTGATTCAATTTCGGAATAGTCAGTGTTAATGATAAAAACACCACCGGAATCAAATTCAATAACCTGCTTAAGCGAATCTACGATAATTTGTAATAGTTCATTTAATGTCAGCGAGCTTGAAAGTTTTGCACCAATTTCTATCAAGAGATTTTTCTCAAGCAATTCTCTCTGAGCTTCCCGATATAGATTAGCATTATCAATCGCAACTGCGATTTGATTGGCAAGACCTTCCAGAATTACTAAATCTCCTTCTGAAAACTCACCGTCAACTTTGTTAATTGCTTCAATTACACCGATCATCTGTCCTTTACCGACAAGTGGAATCGAGAGAATAGAACGTAAGTCGATATCAACATTTGCCCACATTTCGGCATCATGTCGTTTGTCATTTTGGGCATCATTGATAATGACAGGTTTTTTGTATTGAGCAACCCACCCTACAACACCTGACCCTAAATCACGCTCAAATATCAGCATTTTACGGTCGGTCTTACAGTTCATATACCTGACTCTCATCTCAGAATGAGAATGATCTACCCGAAAGACCAAGGCAGCTTCGCAATCAACAGCATCGGAAACCAGTTTTAGCACAATTTCGATTAAGTCTTCATACTCAAGGGTAGAATTAAACCGTTTGGCAGCTTCAAGTAACAGCTTTTCATTTTTAGAATGAGATACCATAGTGAGCATAAGGTACGTTTTTAAAAAAGTATGTCAATTACATATTTGATTAAGATTTTATCTCTTTTATATGAGTTGTCGGGAACTCGCTTGCCTGTACTGAATGCTCTATTTATATTATAAACATGTCAGATAGAATAATTATTAAACCGATAGCTTTTGTGAAAAACAGCCGTAAAGAACCGACCGATGATAACTGGGCTGAAATAATTTCAGAAATTGAGCTGGTAGAAAATATACCGACAGAATCTTTAGATGGAATCGAAACTTTTTCACATTTGCACATCATTTTTCATTTTCATAAATCTGAAAAAATTTTGAACGGGGCAGGGCATCCGAGAGGTAACAAAGACTATCCCAAAGTCGGAATCTTTGCCCAACGTAAAAAGGACCGCCCTAATCATATTGGGCTGACAACTGTGAAACTACTGAAACATGAGGGAAGGGTTTTAACAGTCGGAAATTTTGATGCTATCGACGGAACCCCGATAGTTGATATTAAGCCTGTCTTGAAAGAATTTTTACCGAATGATGATATCAAACAACCAGAATGGTCATCGGATTTGATGAAGAAGTATTGGAAAAAATAATAATTAGCGACTTCTTTTTTTAATACTAACTTCCAAGCCCGAATTTCGGTAGACACACCCAAGCGTGATTCTTATCTTATTGGCATGAGCAGTTTAAACCGAAAGAGAATGATAAAAGCGATGACTGATTGTGACAGCAGTTACAACGGCAAATTTTATGTCGGGGTCACATCGACAAAAATCTACTGTCTGCCGTCGTGTCGGGCCAAACTTCCGCTTATCAAAAATGTAACATTTTTTGATACACGAGAAGAAGCGATTGCATTTGGTTTGCGTGGGTGTAAACGATGCCGTTCAGAATTCTACCCTAATGTGCTTCCGACTTGGGTACATCCGTTACTGGAATATTTAAAACAAAACTACAAAGAAAAATTAAACTCTGATATACTGATGAAAATAACTGGGGTTGAAATTTCAACTATCCGTCGATATTTTAAACAACACCACAAGACAACTCCACTTGCATTTCATCGCAGGCTTCGTTTGAATTATGCTATGTCGTTAATTCGTAGTAACAGTTCTTATCTTGATGCTGCTTTTGAAACAGGATGGGAATCTTCAAGCGGGTTTTGTGAGGCATTCAAAAAACAATTCGGGCAAACTCCGGGGAGTTATTATAATGAATAAGATTGAATATCAATTTTTTGATTCTCCGATGGGGCAGATGGTTGCCGGGGCGACTGAAAGCGGAATCTGTTTTTTAGAATGGGAAGACCGCGGAGGGATTGAACGGATTTTAAAACGGGTAACAAAAAATACAGACTGGAAGAAATTCAAGTTGAAGAAAATAAATTTATCACACAACTGCAAAAAGAATTGAAAAATTATTTCGATGGCACTCTTACAGAATTCAATACAGTACTTGATATTAAAGGAACTGCATTTGAGAAACAGGTATGGAAACAACTTTTAACAATTCCGTCCGGTGAAACAAGAACCTACGGACAAATTGCCGATGCTATCGAAAACTGTAAAGCGGTTCGGGCGGTAGGACGAGCCAACGGGATGAATTATATTTCGATTGTTATTCCCTGCCATAGAGTCATCGGTGCCGATGGGTCACTCACAGGCTACGGCGGAAAACTCTGGCGTAAGAAAAAACTGTTAGCCCTTGAGAGCAAAAGCTTGAATTTGTTTGAGTAATTTTGTAGGGAGCGGCTTGCTGTACCATAATTTCAATCAAGTTTATATAGGGGCGTTTCGCGAAACGCCCCTACATTGTCAGGTCTCAGGGAGACCTGACCTACTAATATCGACTGAATGATGGGTTTTCTTCTGATTGATAGCGATGTCAGGAGTCTTTTTCAGACATTACTATAAGGCCGTTAGATTGTAATCTATACTTAGTAAAACTCCACAACTCCTTTCCTGCGAACGCAGGAATCCAGTGCAGAAATAATTTTAACAAAATGATAGATATATTAGTTCTTATCAAAACTGCAGGGGTTTGATAAACGCTACTGTGAATTTATCTAATATATTTTATCTCGTCAGGTTTTATCCTTAATCTATTAAATTTTTTATCGCAAGCGTACAAAGTATCGGTAAATATGACTTTGTTTTCATTTAGTAAACAATCATTAAGAATGATTTTTATATTATAACCGTCATTTATACAGATGAGAGTATCTAAATCAGAATATCGAAACATAGTTTCATATCTGCCTACAAATTTAAATGCTTCACCATTATAATCTGATTTTTGTCTCTCAATATTAGGTTTTAGTTCTATGTCTTGGAAAAATATTTGAATTGATTCAGGGTGGAAAGTTAAATTGAGTTTTTGAGAATCGTATTTTATATAGAAGCTTAAATCTAAATCATAAACGATAGAATTATCTACATACTGTAATTAATTGGGGCTTAAAGATGTTTCTGAATTAAAATAAGAATCTCCACGAATGCTAATATAGAAATCATTTGTTTCATTATATATTAACAATTCATCTTCATATTTTTTCTTCTCATAAAAATTAATCTTGTTAGGATAGTAAGGACAGCCAATTAAAGAGAAAAATAATAAAAATAAGATACAAATTTTTAGAATATTAGTTTTTAATAAATTCATTATAATTTCTCTTTCTGCTTTTGTCAGGTCTCGGGGAGACCTGACCTACGAATTGTAAGCTGATAAACATTTCACTACAACTCCTTTCCTGCGAACGCAGGAATCCAGTCTTGTCGAAACCGCAGGGGTTTCGACCTACGAGACTACTAGTTATTTATCCCTGTTGCAGGGGCGGGGATTCGTCCGCCTCGTTTGATAAATTAAGCCGATGAAAACTTCGAGGTCGCCATAACAGGAGCCGTTCCAAGCAGTCCGCCGTACTCTGCCGACTGACCGACACCTTTATTAGGGACAGGGATAATTCGCACAGCAGTAGTTTTATTATTGACTACACCAATAGCAGCTTCGTCGGCAATGATTGCTGAAATAGTTTCGGCAGGGGTATCACCGGGAACCGCAACCATATCAAGCCCGACCGAACAGACCGCAGTCATCGCTTCAAGTTTTTCTAAAGTCATCGCACCTGCTTCAACTGCACGAATCATGGCGGCATCTTCAGAGACCGGAATGAAAGCACCCGAAAGACCTCCGACATACGACGATGCCATCATGCCGCCTTTTTGACAGCATCGTTGAGCATCATAAGTGCCGCAGTAGTGCCGTGACATCCGCACCGTTCCAGTCCGATAGCTTCCAAAATCGAGGCAACCGAATCTCCCTCGGCAGGAGTCGGTGCAAGTGACAGATCTATAATACCGAATTCAATTCCTAACCGTTCGGAAACTTTACGCCCGACCATCTCACCCATACGGGTAACTTTGAATGCCGTTCGTTTGATAACTTCCGCCAAAGCACCCAAATCGCAATCGCCTGCTTTTTGTACAGCGGCAAGAACCACCCCGGGTCCGGAGATACCGACATTAATAACAACTTCCGGTTCGGTAACACCGTGGAATGCACCTGCAATAAACGGGTTGTCTTCAACACAGTTAGCAAAGACAACTAACTTGCAGCATCCGATAGCTTCTTCGGTGTTGTTAGCTAACTCTTTTATTATATGACCCATCTTGGCAACGGCGTTCATGTTGATACCTGCTTTGGTCGAGGCTATATTGACCGATGAGCATATCCGTTCGGTAACAGCCAACGCTTCGGGGATAGACTCTATTAAATTTTTATCACCTTTGGTCATTCCTTTTTGTACCAAGGCTGAATATCCGCCAAGGTAGTCGATACCAAGTTCTTTGGCACAGTAGTCGAGAGCTTTGCAGACTTCGACAAATGTTTCGCGGCTGTGACCGTCGGCGATTATTGAAATCGGG
Organism: Candidatus Zixiibacteriota bacterium; assembly: GCA_024276275.1. Lineage (GTDB taxonomy): Bacteria > Zixibacteria > MSB-5A5 > GN15 > FEB-12 > QQUK01. The sequence goes on along the minus strand of JAJRXM010000069.1, from coordinate 18,974 downwards.
GTGACGGCAATACGTTTGTTGGCAATAGGGATTCCAAATTCGCTTGATACTTGTTCAACAGTTTTCACATGGTCTTTTGCGAGGGTCAGTAGTTTTGTTTTGATATTATCTATCAGTTGGGATGGGTCAGGCGATGAGCAGTCGCGTAGTGATATACCCATGGTGACAGTACGAATATCAAGATGTTCGACCTCGGTCATGTGAATAGTTTCAATAATTTCTTCTGGTTTGTATGTCATAATGTTATTTCCGCTTTTAATATTTATTTGGAGCACACATCGACAAGCTCACAGCTTGCAAGCTGTTCAGTGTGACTTATTTTAGTTCCTGTCATTGCGAGGCGACTTGTCGCCGTGGCAATCTTATGTTTTAAAAACACCCCTAACCCCTCTTAAAAGAGGGGAACAAAAAAGGGTTGTTTGTTTTTATTTCAATATCATTCCCAACTTTATAACGGATACAGTCATGTCGAAACCACAGGGGTTTCGACCTACGAGGTTCAGGCAGGTCTGAAATCTACAAGTAAATATCTAATATCTATATCCTATGCATGTACTTAAAAATGTCTTCGTGCATGACATATACTTTCATGCCAAGGGTTGATTCTGTCGCCTGTATCTGTTCACGAAGGGTAGCAAAGTCCATCGTACAGTCTTTCATATTAACAACCATAATCATCGAGAAAAAATCCTGCATGATTGTCTGCGAAATATCTTCAATAGAACAATTCAACTCAGCAAGTATTTTTGTAATAGCGGCAACCACACCGGGACGGTTCTTTCCAAAAGCGGCAACAATAATACGTGAGGCATCGGATTTTTCGATTTCATCATACAACCCGCCCTTACCCTGTACCTGATTTTCATCAGTAAGATATTTTTGTATTGTCGGCGAATTACCGATAGTAGTTTTTGCTTCTGCTTTACTGTCTGATGCTGACACTTCACAAGTGGCACCTTTTATTTCAGGATTGTTTTGGTTTGCCTGCAAATTATCAACTACCGAGTCGATAACTTTGCGAAGTGCTTTTGCGTCGAGGTCGGTTCCGACTTTACCTGCAACAATTTCGGTAATCTTTTTTATTTCAAATTCTGATAGTGCCATAATGTTTACTCTTTATCTTTTTAAATCTTTTATTTTTCACTCTTTAAGTAGGGGCGTTTCGCGAAACACCCCTACATTGTCAGGTCTTGGAAAGACCAGACCTACAAATTCTATTATTTTTTATTTATTTCAATATTTTCATTGTTAGAAACTTTTTCAATAATAAAAGATTTTATCTTCATAAAATCATCGAATTCCGAATTGATTTTAATCTTCGATTCTTTATTAAAAACTTGTATAAACTTTTTAGAAATTATAATTCTATTAACTTCTTTAAAATATATCTTATTGCTAAATGTACTTATATTACAAATAAATAAGTCATTAATAACAAAAATAGTTCTAATGAAATCAATATATGCAAAGGTAAAAATTAAGAAAAATACAATAGATGTAATGAGAAACATAAGATCCTCGTTTGATCCATTGTTCAAAACAAATCGATAGATACTATTGATAATTATTATTACAACTATACTATAGAAAACATGAAATAATACTTTAATGTTTTTCTTTCTTCCTACTTTCACATCCATAATTTAAATAAACCTCAATGATATATAACACCTTACAATATGTCTCGCATGAGTTCTTTGCTTGGTGATGGAATCACAACTTTGTTGACAAGCATCCCTGCCTTCGATACAATTTCGGCTCCCGCTTCAACAGCAGCTTCCACTGCTCCGACATTTCCTGTTAGTGTCACAAACGCTTTTCCACCAAGTGCCATGGCAAGACGAATCTCTATCAGTTTTATTTCGGCAGCTTTGGCACAAGCATCGGCAGCTTCTACAAGCGATGCTACCGAGAAAGCTTCGATAATTCCTAAAGCATCAAGTTTGACCAGTTGGGTTGAACCTGACATAGCAGGGAAAACATCGGGATGTACATTCGGAATGACAAACGAATCTATCACTGTTTCGGCACCATACCGTTCGCCCGCATCGACAGCTTGCTTGACAGCCTGTACATCGCCTGCGACCATATTCATGTATTTGCCCGAACAAATTGTACGGCTGATCACCATTTCCACCGATGCTGCTTTGAGCATTTCATCAGCAGAACCGATACCTTTGGCAATCGAGCTGTATTCTATTAATCCTATTGCTGAGTATTCCATCTATCTTGCCTTTATCGTTATATTTTCATCTACGTGGGTGACAGTTCCGTTTATCGAGGCGTGTATGTTGGCTCCCATAGAACCGTCGGGAATAGAACCTATCAAATCACCGACCGAAACCGAATCACCGACTGAAACTTTTGCCTCCGCAGGAGAACCGACATGCTGCAAAAGAGGGATAGAAACCTGCGAGGGGGCAAAAGAAGCATCATTAAAATATGCTTCAAAGTTATAAGGTGCAAGTCCAAGTTTTCGGGTCAGTTTGTGGGTTGATACTTTGCGATGTTCCTGCATTGGATGGGCGGTCAAATCTTCAGGTGGGGGAGTATACGGAATATCTTTTAATTTTATATTTCTTTTTGACCTTACGCACGCTTGTTTCGGGTCTAAATCTTCGGGACAGGCATAGAGCGAACAAAGATTACACTCACAGCAGTTCATGGCGTGCAAACCCCAGAAGTCATCTTGTTCACCTGCAAAACCGAGCGAACGCATTACTTTGTGCGGTTCTATATGATAGCCTAACAAATATCGAGGACAGAACTCGGTGCAGTAGGTGCATTGGTCACATGCCGACTGTCCGATTTTTTTCATTTCAGAAAGAGACTCTCCACGACGACGGACTAAATTATGGTCGGTTGGTAGGAAGATAAAGCCTGAACAGGTTTTCATAAGTGGTCGTGTGAAATCTGTCTGCAGACTGCCCATCATAGCACCGCCTGATAGAGATGCTACATTACCGATAACAGAAAAACCACCGGCGAAATTTATAAGTTCGTTGAGAGGAGTACCAATCGGAACTTTGAGAGTCATCGGATTTTTGATAACGCCGTTTAGCGTTACAAAAGTTTCGGTAACAGGGACTCCCGAATCGGAGAGGGCTATATTTAGAAGTGTCTCGACGTTTGAGACTACACATCCGATATTAACCGGATAACCTCCATAGGGTATCAACCGACCGGTCGCTTCGTAGACTAAAACATATTCATCACCGGCAGGGTAGTAGTCACCCATTTCAAAAATCTCGTGCGAAGTTCCGCCAAAAAGTCCGTTGAACTGACTGATAACTTCCGAGTTTTTTGCTTTGATGCCCAAAATAGTTCGCGATGCTCCGACAGCTTCTGCAGCAAGTTCGATTCCTTTTTTGATTTCATTCGAAAAAAGACGCATCAGTTCTTTATCTTTATACAGAAGCGGTTCGCACTCGGCACCGTTGGCGATAAGGATTTCCGCCTTGGCGTTAAATTTGATATGAGCAGGGAATCCCGCACCGCCGGCACCAACAATTCCTGCCTGTTTTATTTTCTCAACTATTGGATGCATATTGTTTTTAGTCTTTTCAATTCATTTTTCTTTCGTGCGGGCGTTATATGTAACACCTCTACATTGTCAGGTCTCGGGGAGACCTGACTACTTAGGTTCTCAGGGTGACTTGGTGGATATTGTTATATAAACAAGTCATGCTGAGCTTGTCGAAGCATGCTTCACTACTCATGCTCAATCCATTTGTCGCCGTTGTCGGGTGACAGTTTATACCATAGTCCGCTTGCACGAAGCAGTAAATATGCCGCCGCAACAAACAGAAGTCCTCCGCCGATAAAGGCGAGCAGATAAAATATGTTTAACTTTTTCATATTATTCTATTTTCACTTTTGTCTAAACCGCAGGGGTTTCGACTTACTAATTTATTTTTATCTCGTAGGGGCGTTTCGTGAAACACCCTTTAATGTCTGGTCTAGGGGAGACCTGACCTACTATATTCTTAACTACTTTTTAAATGCTACTTTTTCAATGTCTAAATCACCGTTGTATGCTTCTTTATCAACTGTGTACTCATCAATTATACCGATAACAGCAGCCTCGATAGACATATCTTCATTACCGACCGCGACCCTTGCCGCACGTCCGTACGCCACCATAACAAGTTCACCTTCACCTGCTCCAAGAGTATCGGCAGCGACAATTGTATCGGTGTTCGGTTCTTTGTTTAAGTTATACGGTTGAATGATTAAAAATTTCACTCCCGATGTGTTTTCTACTTTTCTGGTTGCCCAGAGCGATCCGACAACTTTACCCATAAACATAATTTATTTCCCGTTATCTTTAGTGCGACGTATCGCATCTATAAGTTGTTGTTTGTTTGCCATTGAAATCTCTCGTCCTTTGAGTGTCAGGTTGACTAGTTTACGGGCAATCTGACGAAGTTCCGAGACAGTCATTTTATCCAGTTCATGTTCTATTATTTGGTTTTTAATCTCAGTTATGTTTTGCTGTTTTGTGTCGGTTTGCTTTTGTACCTTTTTTTTCTTTTTTACAGGAAGTTTAGCTTCGGCATTGTTGTCTGTCAATGCAGGGCGGTTGTCATTCGGGTGGTACTTTGAGATATATCTTCTTCGGGGGAGAATTGCCGACATTTCATTTGACGGGTTAGCTATCACATGAACAGCTACAAGTTCTCCGATTTTTTCAGCCGCAGTAGCTCCTGCTTCTACCGCTGCCTGCACCGCTCCTAAGTCACCTTCGATTTTTAAAGTCATAAAGGCAGCCTCGGTCAGTTCAACTGATGATACAATAACAGCGGCTGCTTTGGCGGCAGCATCGACTGCTTCGATTGCACCAATCAATCCTTTGGTTTCAATCAATCCTAGTGCTTTATCAGACATTACATTAGGATAATAAATGATTGCAAGCCAATTGTAAAACAGTATCTGATTTTATTGAATATATTTCGGTCTGAAATTGTCGGAATAAGGCAAAAAATAACCACCCGCACTCCCCTCAGTGTGCGGATGGTCTTACCAAAGAGAAAAGAAAACCCAAAAATTACAGCTAAAATCTGGGAGTAAAAATGACACTTATATCATAAGCAACCTATATGCCAAGAGTTGTAATGCGATGCGATGTGAACTGTATCTTGTTGTGGCATAATAGAGTATAGTTTTTAGAGGTCGGTGTGATCGGTTTGTATTCTTAAATTGTCGTATGAATGTACGAGTGGCTTGATTTGGGTTGGCAAGTTAAGCCGTTGACAGAGAAGAAGATAGAGTAGCAACCAAATATTGTGCGGTTTTCGTATAGGTTAACGAAAAAAAACGGTAAGCCTGTGAAACACAGACTTACCGTTAACCAAGGAGTGAAAAAATTTCCTACTAAATATATTATCATGCTGTTGTTATATCGCAATGTTATACACAATGCGATATAACAGACAGTCAAGTATTTTGTTCTTTTACATCAGTTCAAACAAATTAATTTCTTTGATATTATCAATTAGTTCATATGATAATTATCTAAAGAAATATCGTATCGTTTGAGTTTTGTACGTACCGTTGCTTCATGAATCCCAAGCATTCTGGCAACCTCGGATTTATTACCTTTGGCTGCTAAAAGAGCCTCAACGATAATTTTCCGTTCAAACTCTTCAACCCTGTCAAAAAGTGATTTTTCTTCTAAAGCAGCATCACTTTTAAACATAGAACGGGAGAGTTCAACTAAGTCACCCTCGGCAACCATCATTGTCATAACCTCAAGTCGTTTGACTTTGTTATACAATTCTCTGGTGTTACCCGGCCAGTCATAGGCAATAAACTGCTTTACAAAATCAACTTCCAGTTTATCACCTTCTTTTAGAAGTTGTGATTGCAGCATAAACTTCTCTAAAAGAATCGGAATATCAGCCTTACGGTCTCTGAGTGGAGGTAAGGTAAAAGTAATTCCACTTAAACGATAATAGAGATCACGTCTAAAGGTACCTTGTGCAACCATTTCCTCTAAGTTTTTGTTTGTTGCGGCAATTAGTTTGATATCCAAAGCAACTGTCTTCGTAGAACCAAGCGGAACTATAGTTCTGTTTTCTAAAACAGAAAGAAGTTTCGTTTGTAAAGACAAAGGCATATCGCCGATTTCATCAAGGAACAGAACTCCTTGATTAGCAGCTACAAAAAGACCTTCTTTGGATTTTTCAGCACCTGTAAAAGCACCCCGCACATATCCAAAGAGTTCCGACTCAAGTAATGTTTCAGGTAATGAGGCACAGTTGATAGCAATATACGGTCCCTCGGGACGAACGGCATGATGGAAATATCTTGCCATGTGGTCCTTACCGACACCGGTTTCGCCTGTCAGTAATATAGGGAGATCGGTGTATGCGAGTAACGGGAGCTGTCCTTTAAATTGAATTATCTCTTTGTTTATAGTGAGATATTCAATATTGTCCGGACAAATACCGGTTTGGGTCGGAATTTGTTTAGGCTTTTGTTTTGCTGTTTGCTCCACATTGTTTAGAAGCTTTTCTATTTGTAAAAGTTTCTGAGTCAAATTACAACTGCTGTAAAATTCTTCAGCACGGAACAAATAGGTTAAACGTTGACGAGTTTTGAAAACTTTAGATTTACCAGCAGCAACTAACGCCTCAGCTTTTTCAAAACGAACACCCGATTCAGACAACAACTCAATAGATTTCACAAAAAGATTTTTACTTTCAGCTGCATCTTGTTTGAGCGATGCTATTTGAGCTTTGATTTTAAGCAGAACACCCAGCTCAACTTTATCAGATGTTTTTTCAAATATAACCCAGGCACGTGAAGCATACCGGCTGGCTGTATTAGTATTATTTTCCAATAGAGCTAATTCAGCTAAATGACGAAGAGGAGCACCGGTAAGAATAGAATTAGGTGCAATTGACTCAGCTAATTCTAATGCTTTTTCAAGCTGTTCTTTGGCTTGTGTAAACTGCATAGTTCTATATTGCAATTCACCTACATAGGTTAAATAGTAAACTTCATCACGTTTACTTTGTTCGCTAATTATTAGCGGATATGCTTTTTCAAATGCAGTTTCAGCTTTTGTATAGTTAGCTTCCTGAAGATAAATATACCCGAGAGATAAACAACCACGGGCAATTTCAAGAGAGTTACCTAAACTTTCAGAAAGTTCAACTGATGTACGAAGATGTTTTTTTGCTTCTGAAAAATTACCGGTAAATGTATAAATACGTCCGATATTTCCCATCATGAAGGCAAGTTTTTTCTTGTCATCAAGTTTTTTAGCAATTTCCAAAGCATCAATTAAAACAGAAAGGGCATTACTATAATCAGTTTGTTTAAAGAACAATCCTGCCAAGATATTTAATGCACGGCTTTGTCCTTCCAATGAATCGTTACGGCGGTAAATTGATTCAGCATCACGATATGCTTTTTCCGCTTCTTTAAATTCACTCATGTCTCTCAAAATAGATCCGATTGTTATACAAATATCAGCTAGAAGGATATTATTTCCTTCGACTGTAGCGGAATTTTGAGCAAGACGGGCAGTTTTAAGTGCTTGTTGAAGTTGAGTGAGAGAAGCGTAGGCTTTACTGGCAATGTGATGTATCGCTCCCGCCGCAATTCCGGACTGATGAAGTTCATCACGATGTGACTCGTAATACTTCACGGCATCGGTGAGATTTTTTTGACTTATCAAGGTCTCCAAGTAATGAAACATTGAGTCTAAAAAATCTTTGCGGATTTTTTTCTCAATCTTCATTTACGGATACCTTTATTTTTTACGGTTACATTTTTAGGAAAATCAATTAGTCGACTTTGACTATCCTGCCTGACAGAGTTATTCTCTTCAATGATATTTGATTTATCCAAAAAGAAAAATCTGAAAAGTAAATCGACCGGCATAATTCCGGTAGCAAAGGTTCCTTGACCACCAATTTTTATTGAGAAAGGTTGTGGGTCTGTATTGTTTTCGTCTCCACCCCATGGGTGTTCATCACCGTCCGGAATAGTTCCTGCTTCAGACCAGGGGCGGTTTAAAGCAAATGCTTCGCCGACGAAGCATACAGTTAGTATTAGCATAAGAGCTAATACGAATAAAATTCGTTTCATTTGAAACTCCTTGGTTAGAGGTTTTTTATGAAAAGTTAACTTATTTATTCTGTTAGATCTTTAAGCAATTTTGATAATTAAAATGAGAAATTGGGGAATTTTTTTATTTGCTCATGCTTTATCGAGGAGATTTTTGAGCCATTGTCACATCCCATCCTAACTCCTATACATATATAGAATACAATTTCTGCGATACCAAGTCAATTGATTTTCTCCAAGCGTAATTATTGCGATTCAAGATTGAGTTATCTGTTGAAATTTACTATTTAATCTTGCCTTTATAAGTTATTTACCTGTATAATAAACCGATGAGATACGAGACTTTTATAGCAAACAGATACATGAGATCCGGCAAGAGATTTCTATCTGTATCAACTTGGATATCTATTGTGGGGGTGATGTTGGGGGTTGGAGTTGTCTGTTTTGTGATGGCTCTGCATAATGGATTTGAGTCAGAGATACGTTCCCGTTTATTGGGGACAACATCACATATTTCAATATTCCCCAAACAAAGCGGTATAATTGAAGATTACCTGCCGCTTGTAAAAAAAGTAGAGGCAGTAGACGGTGTCATAGCTGCTTCACCTTTTATTTACTATAAAACAGCTATTTCTTCCGCATCAGGCGGTGATGGGGTAATGATTCGTGGAATTATTCCTGATTTAGAAGAAAAAACAGCTAACATCAAAAAAGATGTCAAACTTGGAACTTACGATTTTAATCCGCTTATCACAGAAGATGACACTATTCCCGGAATGGTTATCGGTAATCAACTTGCCAACAGGTTAGGTGTATATCTAGGTGAATCGGTTGTACTTTATTCATTAAATAAAGAAACTCTGACCCGTAAAGCCCGTCCGAGAGTTGCCAAATTTTATATCTCAGGAATTTTTGAAACCGGTATGCATGAGTTTGACGATCAGCTCGCCTATATTTCGCTTGAATCAGCACAAAAACTGTATAAAACAGGGAACGGGGTAACAGCTATTCATCTGAAACTTGAAGATATTTATATGGCTGAAGATTTGTCGTCAATTATTGATGCGGTTTTAGAATTTCGATATGATGTTATCCCTTGGAATGTTTTGTATAAACAGCTTTTTACTTGGATTGAAATAGAAAAAATAGTGCTTATGCTCGGTTTTCTTTTGATAGTTTTGGTCGCTGCATTTTCAATTATTTCAACTTTAGTTATGATGACAATGGAAAAACGTCAGGAAATAGGTATTTTAAAAACAATCGGAGTTACTCCGTATTCTATACGTAAAATATTTATATATAACGGATTATGGATTGGTATAAGTGGTGTAGCTGCCGGTTGGTTGTTGGCTTTTGTTGCGATTTTTATTCAAAATCAATTTGAAATAATACAGCTTCCTCCGGATATATATTTTATTACATATCTTCCTTTTGTTATTAAATGGTATGAGTTTTTACTTGCCGGGGTTGTAACAGTATTTATTTGTTTTTTAGCTGCCTTGTTTCCGGCTCATCAGGCGGCAAAACTCTCGGTTATCAAGGTATTACGGAAATAATTGTTTTGAAGGTTTGTATATAAATGTAAAGTGTTTGGCAGTATTGCCGAAAATAGTTGTATATGGAAATAGAAGAAATCGGAGTTCAAAAATAACAGATGATGACTGATTCTTACATCTTGTCAGCCAAGGGTATACACCGGGAATTTCAAACCTCTACAGAACCTTTATCTGTATTAAAAGGGGTTGATTTGGAACTGAAAGCAGGTGAAACTGCCGCTATAACGGGAGCATCCGGGATTGGTAAATCTACTCTGCTTCATATTTTAGGCGGACTCGATAAACCTACAAAAGGTAATGTTTTTATCAATAATGAAGCCCTTGTAGGGAAGTCTGAAAAGGATTTGGCACAGTTCCGAAATGAAAAAGTCGGCTTTGTATTTCAATTTCATTACCTATTGGAAGATTTTTCCGCTCTGGAAAATGTGATGATTCCGATGATGGTTGCCGGACAAAACAAGAGAGATTCAGTCTCTAATGCGGAACACTTACTGGAACTTGTCGGTTTAATAGATAGAAAGGATCATCGTCCTGCAGAACTATCCGGCGGTGAACAACAACGTATCGCAGTTGCTCGGGCGTTGGCAAATTCTCCTGAATTGGTAATTGCCGATGAACCTTCCGGAAATTTAGACAGAGCAACCGGACAAAAACTGCATGAACTAATGATGGCTTTGAATGAAGAAAAGAAAATCAGTTTTTTAATAGCGACTCACAATCAGGAATTGTCGGCAAGTTGTAAAAGACATTTTAAGATTGTTGACGGCGTATTACAAGAGTGTTAATGAAGTAGGTGAAAATCATGTTATGTCAAGATTGTAAAAAAAGAGAATCACAGGTTCATTTTACACAGATTATTTTTAACGAAAAAACTGCTCTATCGTTGTGTAAAGAATGTGCTGCCGCTCGGGGATTTCATTCTCCGCTTGATAACATGCCGTTCCCATTGGCAAATATCTTATCAGGGCTTGCTGCCAACCTTCCGATGCAAAAACAGATTGCTCAAGAAGAATCTATCTCCTGCTCAGGTTGTGGTCTGACATTTGAACAGTTTACCCGTCAAGGTCGTTTCGGATGCGGTGAATGTTATAAAGCATTTCGGAACCGCTTGGAAATGATTATGAGAAAAATTCATGGAGCTTCCATGCATCGGGGTAAAACTCCTTCGTTTGAAATAAGTGATGATGCTACAGTCAAAACATTTACGGTAAAAGAAGAAGAACGACTCAAGGATGAATTACAAAAAGCAATCAGTTCAGAAGATTTTGAACGTGCTGCTGAAATAAGAGATAAATTAAAATCACTGCAAGACTCTCTAACGGTTGATAATTAAAAGGAATGTAAGTTGAAAACTATGTTTGATGATATGGCAAAATCTCCGGCGGCATGGCTCTCGAGTGCCGGGAAAGAATCTCTTGTTGTTCTTTCAACACGGGTACGTCTTGCCCGAAACATAGCCGGTTGCAATTTTCCGGAGTCGGCTGATATAGAAACAAAAAAACGGGTTATTAGTTATGTTGACTCTGTGGTCACTCGTTCGAAACAAATGAGTGAAGGGCTGTATATCAAAGCTGCCGATATAAACAGCCTTGATAAAGATTTCTTAATTGAAAGACATTTAATTTCACCGGTTTTTCTCAATACTGATTTGAATAAAGCACTCTATATTTCAAATGATGAACGTGTCTCAATTATGGTAAATGAGGAAGACCATTTACGAATACAAGGACTCTCAGCCGGACTGGACCCAAGGGGTTCTTTTGAACTGGCTATGCAGTATGAAAATGAAATCAGCAAATATTTAGAATATAACTATGATCCCGACTTTGGCTATTTGACATCATGCCCTACCAATGCCGGAACAGGTATGAGAACTTCGGTTTTAATTCATCTGCCGGGACTGGTTCTAACTCGTGAAATTGATTCAGTTATTTCACATATTACCCGCACCGGATTGATTGTAAGAGGTTTCTATGGCGAGGGTTCCGATGTTTTGGGTAATTTATTCCAGATATCTAACCAAACTACTCTTGGTGTTACAGAAGAAGAAATATTACAGCAAATTGAGCGGGTTACAAATGATATTATTGAAAAAGAAACTTCTGCCCGAAAACGGTTAATTGAAGAAACTTCCGAAATTATTGAAGATAAAATCTGGCGTGCTTACGGTATTCTAAAAAATGCCAGAGTCCTGACATCTGAGGAAGTAATGAATTTACTCTCGGCTGTACGATTGGGGCATGCAACTAAGATGCTAGACTTCTTGGATGTTAGCCTTATTAATGATATATTACTATTATCTCAGCCGGCTCATTTACAAAAGTATTATGGGTCTGAAATGGATAATAACAGACGTGATTTTGTACGAGCCCAAATGGTTCGGGAAAAATTACGAGACCAAAAATAAAAAGCAGTAAAGTATTTATTAAATTAGCAAAGATAATGTTAGACATAAAAAGGATAAAATGTCATGAATGAAATGTTCACCGAAAGTGCTCGAAAAGCGATAGAATATGCTCGTGATGAAGCGTCACGATTGCGGCATGACTATATCGGAACAGAACATCTGCTCTTGGGGTTGGTTCGGCTTGGTGACTGTAGAGCAGTTGAAATAATCAGTAATCTTGGTTTAGAAATTTCTGACTTACGGACATCAATTGAAGAAGTTGTACAACCTTCCGGCGGTACGATGACAATGGGACAGCTTCCCTTAACAGCACGTGCCAAAAAAACATTGGAAGTATCGGGACAAGAAGCAAGAGCACTACAATCAAAAGATATCGATACAGAACATATTTTGCTGGCTCTTCTCAAAGATGAAGAAGGAGTCGCATCACAAGTTTTATCAGGATATGAAATCGACTATAAAGAAGCTTATGAAGAATTAAAAAATATCCAGAACGGAAAACCTTCATCGTTTAAAAAGAAACGCAAAAAATCTAAAACTCCTGCTCTGGATCATTTTGGTAGAGACCTAACCGAGCTTGCCCGCAGAGGTTCGCTTGATCCGATTATCGGTCGGGATGATGAAATCGAAAGAGTTGCTCAGGTTCTTTCACGCCGTAAGAAAAATAATCCGGTCTTAATAGGTGAACCGGGAGTCGGCAAAACAGCAATCGCCGAAGGACTTGCCCAGCGTATTGTTGAAAACAGAGTTCCGCATACACTTGAAAATAAAAGAGTTGTTACCCTTGATATGGCATCGCTTGTTGCCGGTACAAAATACCGGGGACAATTTGAAGAACGCTTAAAAGCTGTAATGACAGAAATTATCAATGCTACCGATGTAATAATTTTTATTGATGAATTACACACTATCGTTGGTGCCGGTGGTGCCGAAGGTTCATTGGACGCATCAAATATCTTTAAACCTTCTCTTGCCCGCGGTGAATTACGCTGTATAGGTGCTACTACTTTGAATGAATATAGAAAATATATTGAGAAAGACGGTGCCTTGGATCGTAGATTCCAAACCGTTATGGTAGAACCACCGTCTGAAGAAGATACAATAAAGATTCTAAAAGGACTGAGAGTCCGTTATGAAGAGCATCACCAGTTAAATATCTCAGACGATGCTATCGAAACAGCAGTTAAACTTTCTAACAGATATGTCTCGGGTAAATTTCAACCGGATAAAGCAATTGATTTGATTGATGAAGCAGGTTCACGAGCTCATCTTGCAACCTATACTCGTCCGGAATCATTTGCAACAACTGAGGCAGAGTTAGAAGAGCTGCAAGTGAAAAAAGAAGATGCCGTTAAAAATCAGGCATTTGAAACAGCTGCTCAACTTCGTGATGATATTAAAATTAAACGTGACGAGCTTACTACCCTGCAAGAAGAATGGGAAGAAAGCCGGAAAAACAACAAAGTTACTCTTACCGGTGAAGATGTTGCTTCAGTACTTGCTAAAATAACAGGTATCCCTCTTTTCCGTCTTGAAGAAAACGAATCAAAGCGTTTGGTCAATATGGAAGAAGAGCTTAAGAAAACTATTATCGGTCAGGAAGATGCAATCAAATCTATTTCGCAATCTATCCGCCGTGCCAGAGCAGGCTTGGGTGATCCTCGCAGACCTATCGGAACCTTTATTTTCTTAGGACCGACAGGTGTAGGTAAAACAGAACTTGCCCGTACATTATCTGAGTTCTTGTTTGAAGATGCTGATTCACTTATACGTATCGACATGTCTGAGTATATGGAAAAATTTGCAGTCTCTCGTTTAATCGGTGCTCCTCCGGGGTATGTCGGTTATGAAGAGGGTGGACAATTAACAGAAAAAGTCAGACGGAAACCATACTCGGTTATACTTCTTGATGAAATCGAAAAGGCACATCCTGATGTATTTAATATCCTACTGCAACTAATGGACGATGGAACTTTGACAGATTCATTCGGACGTAAAGTAGATTTCCGTAATACTGTTGTCATCATGACTTCAAATGTCGGAACTCGTCAGTTACGTGACCAAAAAACTGTCGGCTTTGATTCAGAAGAGATTGATTCATCATTTGATAATATGACTAAGAAACTTATGGATGAACTCAAAAAAGTATTCAATCCGGAACTTTTGAACCGTATTGATGAAACAATAGTTTTCCATTCTCTTTCTAAAGATCACATTAAAGAGATTATTGAAATCTTAGTCGAAGATATTGCTACTCGTTTAGCTGAAAAAGGTATTAGTTTCAACTTAACCGAAGATGCCAAAAACTTCCTTGCTGACAAAGGATATGAACCGGAATATGGTGCAAGACCGCTAAAACGTGCCTTGCAAAAATACCTTGAAGACCCTCTTGCCGAGGAAATCCTTCGCGGTCAATATGCCGGTGATATTGATTTGAAAATTTCAGTTGAAAAAGACAATTTGAAATTTGAATTTGTGAAAGAAAAAGATAATTCAAACGAAACAGTTGCATAAATTTATAATAGCTTCAAATATCAAAACAGTCGGTTTTTGTAAAATCGACTGTTTTTTTGACAAAAATAACAAATTTTTATTATGTTAAACTGTTTGAATATAACAAGTTGTAAAAATATGTTGCATTAATTCTCGGGTGTGTTATAATTGGTGGCTACAGTCGAAAGATTGCAGATGTCACCCTGAGCGGAGTCGAAGGGTAAACATTAAAATAGAAAAAAGAATTTTTTAAATATACGAGGTTTTAAATGGCTCATAAAAAAGGTGTAGGTTCTACACGAAACGGTCGTGACTCAAACGGACAACGAAGAGGCACCAAATTATATTCCGGTCAATCAATTACTGCCGGTTCTATTATTGTCCGTCAAGTCGGTTCTCCAATCAAACCGGGGAACAATGTCGGACAAGGAAAAGATTTCACTCTTTTTGCAAAAATTGACGGTGAAGTATGTTTTGAAAGAGTTGGCAAAACAGGTAAAAAAGTATCTGTCTACAGTCAATCCCATCCAAAACATAACTAAGTTCCTGAAGGCACTTATATTGTCACCCTGAACACCCTGCAGGGTGTGAGCTTGTCGAAGGGTATTTCATGAAATTTGAAGAGATGCTTTATGCATCTCTTTTTTTATTGCTGTTATAAATTGTATACTAGGAATAAAAAAAACCCCTCTCTTTTATCCGTAAAAGAGAGGGAAAGAGGCGGATTCGCAGCACAGCGAATCGCACACGATTTATATAATTTCAAAATTATGAATTACTATTTTATCCAAATGAATTATAGATTTTATAAGTCTAATTTATCTATATTTTGTTTTCGACACAATATTTTTTTGAAAATTCTTGTTTTAATCTTTAACTCCTGTATATTATGTCACTTATGAGCAAACTACTTGAAAATCTCAACCCTGCCCAGCTAGAGGCAGTCACTACTACCGATGGACCACTCCTAGTTATTGCAGGGGCAGGTTCGGGGAAAACCCGAGTCTTGACCCGCAGAATAGCACATATTTTGGTCGAACGCAAAGCGGAACCATACCAGATGTTAGCTGTAACATTCACCAACAAAGCTGCCGGTGAAATGAAAGAACGTGTCGGCGAACTCTTGGGAGGCGATATTTCATCATTAAATGTTTCTACTTTCCATTCATTTTGTGCTAAATTTTTACGGCGTGAGTCGCATCTGATAGGCTATGATTCCAACTATACAATTTTTGATGCCAAAGATGCCCAGACAGTTGTCAAAAATTGTATCAAAGAACTCGGCTTATCAAATACACAGTTTACACCTAAAGCACAGATGAAAAAAATATCCGATTCCAAAAATAAACTGATTTCAGCGTATGATTTTGCAAAAACCTCATCGGGATACTTTGAAGATGCTACCGCTAAAATATATTCGCTCTATGAAAAACGGCTCAAAGAATGTGATGCGATGGATTTTGATGACCTCTTGTACAATTCGGTTCTATTATTAAAAAACCATGAAGAGCTGGGAGATAAATATAGAAATCGGTTCAAATATCTGATGGTCGATGAGTATCAGGATACCAACCATGTACAGTATCTCTTAATGAAATACCTTCTCGGTTCGCACAATAATATCTGTGTTGTAGGCGATGAAGACCAGTCTATCTACGGATGGCGTGGTGCCGACATACGCAATATCTTAGACTTTGAAAAAGATTTCCCCGGTGCAAAAATTATTAAACTCGAACAGAATTACCGTTCGACCAATGTTATTCTCGATGCTGCCTCGGCTGTTATTGACAACAACGAAGCACGCAAAGGGAAAAAACTTTGGACCGACCAAAGGGCGGCGACAAGTTACAACTATTGTTAGTAGACACCGCAGCCGAAGAAGCTCTTGAAGTTGTTAAGACAATACTCAACAAGCAAATAAAGACTTCCCTTAAAGATACTGCAGTACTCTATCGAACCAATGCTCAGTCACGTGCCTTTGAGGAACAACTCCGCCGTCAGTCTTTACCGTATCAAATAGTCGGTGGTGTTTCGTTATATCAAAGAAAAGAAATTAAAGACATCATGGCGTATCTGAAACTGATTGTAAATACAAAAGATGATGTCGCTTTTGAACGGACAATCAATTATCCCAAACGGGGGATAGGTGCCAAAACTGTTACCGATATTGCGATAATTGCACGTCGTGAAACAATCTCTATGTATGATGTCGTTCAAAAGATTGATGACTATCCCGAGTTCGGTGCCAGAGCAAAACGGATAAAACCGTTTGCTGCTTTGATAGAAAAATATCGCACCGAGAAAAAAACAATGGCGATTGATTTAATGACTCAAGACTTAGTTGAAGATATAAACCTTATCGAAGAACTTCGCAATGAAGATAAAATAATCGGGCAGACCAAGATTGAAAATATCGAGGCATTTATCGAGGGTGTTGCCGAATATGTAAAAAATAATGTCGATGCTGCTCTTGAGTCGTATCTTGCAGAAATTTCTCTGTTCACCGACTTAGATGCATATAAAGAAATTGATGACAAAGTAACCCTGATGACTCTGCATGCTGCCAAAGGGTTGGAGTACGATACCGTATTTATGGTCGGACTCGAAGAAGGACTCTTTCCGCTCGGTAAGGCAACGATGGACCCGATGGCTCTTGAGGAAGAACGTCGTCTGTTTTATGTCGGAGCTACCAGAGCAAGAAAACAGTTGTATCTTTCATCGGCAACAACGCGTCATCGGTTTGGCGAGGTAGAGTCGATACCGTCGCGGTTTATCAAAGAGGTACCGTCTGAACTTATTGAGAAAAAAGACCGCCGACATAACCGCCGTTATGGGTCAAATGCTCATTCGGGAGCTCCTGCTCAACAGACATTTTTTAATCGTAAACCTGCTATGGCGACTTCGCAACCGCAAGGGGTGCATTACGAGTTTGAAGAAAACGAAATTATGCAGGTCGGGAGGATAGTGCAGCATCCTACATTCGGACGGGGTCGTATTGTCAAAGCAGACGGTATGGGTGAATCACTGCGACTTGAAATTATGTTTTCAGGACTCGGTTTGAAAAAGATACTGGCAAAATACGCCAAACTGAAAATCGTTGGTTGATTGTTTTTTGATATAAACCGAATCAGGTCTCGGGGAGACCTGACCTACTATCCTATTTCTTTTTTCCTGTCATTGCGAACGACCAAAGGGAGTGTGGCAAACTCATTTCTAATTTAACTTTTTCTCTGGCTTGACCAGAAATCTAGAACTGAAATTCTATAATTACTCGAATTCATGTCATCCCAAACTTGATTTGGGATCCAACATTGTTGTTTCCAAAATGGCTTCAGTCGCATATAAAACATCTTTTTTTAGTCGTTTTTCTACCTGCTTTTTCGTTATAAACAAATAAGGTATAGCCTGTTACAGGTAAATGGCTTTACTCTATAAAATGGCTTAAAGCCATTTTTGTTCATATTTCTTGTAGTTTTTTTGTGCATGATAAACTTTCTTGTTATGTTAGTTGTCTATGCATATAGCATATAACGAAAGAAGTAAAAATGTGTGGAGATTTTGTGGAACGAATGAGACATTACTATTAATTAGTTGTAGACAAAAGTATGGTTTTTTATTAACTTTTATTATAAAATGGGATGAGTTGATAAAACCATGAACAATAGAGTTATTTATACAATCGGTTATAGTGTACTAGAAATTGAACGATTCAGGCAAGTATTATCTCAACATAAGATATTTTGTTTGGTAGACGTTAGAACTAGTCCATATTCTAAATATAAACCAAATTTCAATAAAGATAGACTATCAAACTATCTCAATAAGTATAATATCAAATACCTTTTTTTAGGTGATCAACTTGGCGGTATGCCAAGAGATGAAGATTGTTATGATAATACCGGTAAGGTTTTATATGAAGTAATAAGAAGTAAAACTTTTTTTATAGAAGGGATTGAGAGGTTATTAAAAGGGTTAGATAATAACTACCGTTTATGTATAATGTGTAGTGAGAATAAACCGGAAGATTGTCATCGCAGCAAGTTGATAGGTGAAGTGTTATATAATAAAGAAATAAACGTAACTCATATATTATCTGATAGCACAACAATTAATCACAGAGTGATTAGAGATAAATTTATTCCAAACCAAAGAGATTTTTTTAATACTAGTTTAAAATCGCGTAAAAGCCACAGAGTGTAATATGAAAGAAATAATTACAATTGGTGTGTATGGATTAACAGAAGAAGTTTTTTTTAATAAACTAGTTGATAATCATATTGATACATTTTGTGATATATGAGTTCCCCCGCAAAAACGGACAGGTAGTTAAGTATGTTATGTCATCTCTCCAAGTCGAGCTTCCAGCATCTCAAATTGAGCCGGACTCTTGTATCCTAAGCTCGAATGACGACGGTTACGGTTATAAAACAATTCAATAT